>NZ_JBEXET010000001.1:421399-814492 GCF_040606415.1 Streptomyces sp. NPDC005423
CCGTGCGCTCCGCTACCCCGCCAGGTTCCGCGTTGCGCGGCGCCACCCCCGACGCCCCGCGAGATCACCTGTGCGCACCGCCGCCCCGCAGGGGCCGCCCCTCTCACCCGGCGACCCCCACGGACCCGAGGGCACCGACGGCCAGGCGAACCGCAAGGCGAACGGCCGTGGTGCGGGTTCTCCCGTCACCACGGCCGTTCGACTCGCCTGGGATCGCCGGTGAGTTCAGACGCGTGCTCCCGATCGTCCGGCGCCGGCTGGATCGTGGGACGCGAGGGCCCAGATCACGAAGACGTCGATCGCGATCATGATCACTGACCACACCGGCGCGTAGGGGAGGAACACGAACTGGAGGATCGCGCTCAGGCTCGCCAGCACGATGCCGCTCACCCGCGCCCAGCCGGCGCCCTTGAGCACGCCGTAACCGGTGGCCGCCGCGACGACGCCGAGGCAGAGGAGGATGACGCCCCAGCCGGTGAGGTTGATCTTGTAGACGTAGTCGCCGACGCGGGTGTACACGTCGTCCTTGGAGATCGCGGAGATGCCCTGAAGGATGGCGATGACGCCGTTCACCAGCAACAGGACGCCGGCGAAGACGACGCCGCCGGTCGCCAGGTGGTTGCCCCCGGCGGACTGCCCGTGACCGCCCTGGCCGGTGGTGTGGCGGGTGTCGCCCCAGGCCGGGGATGTCTCATCGCCTCCGGCGGACGCCGAGGGCGGTTGTGTCGAGTGTGTCGAGTGCGGCTGCTGCGTCATGGCCCTTGCCCGTCTCTCCCGGGGCGGCGGCACCGTACGCGCCGACCGCCGTGGTGTCGTGCTACGACCATCCGGCCGCGTGGCACCGCCCACCACGGGGGTTACGCCATCCGAGTGAACGCCGCTCAGGACGCCGTGCCGGATTCCGCGCCGGATTCCGCGCCGGACTGCGCGCTGGGCCCGGCTTCCCGCCCCGGTCGGCACAGGTCCGTCAGCTCGGCCTCGTAGAAGGATTCCGGGGAGAAGCCCATGCCGTCGAAGTGGCCGGCGAGTTCCAGGGAGAGGACTCCGTGCAGGCGGGACCAGAAGGTCAGGGCCCGGTGCAGGACGGCGGGCGGGGCGGGGTGCCCGCCGACCCAGTCCCGGTGGTCGGCGAGGTGGCCGTCGAACGGGCCGGCCGGGTCCGCCACGGGCAGTTCGGCGCACGCGTCCAGCAGCGTCGTCATGATCTCGCGGGCGATCGCGGTGATGTCGTCGGGCGCGTGATAGCCGGGGACCGGGGTGCCGTAGATGAGGAAGTAGCGCTGCGGGTCGGCCACGGCCCAGGCGCGCAGGGCGTGGGCGAGACCGGCCGGGCCGGCACCGGCGGCGCGGGCCGCGAGGCAGGCGTCGGCGAGGCTCCGGTACGCGTCCCGGACCAGCTCGGTGATCAGCTCGTCACGGCTGGCGAAGTACCGGTACAGGGCGGGGCCGGTCATGCCCATGTGCTTGGCGATCGCGTTGAGGGAGAGCGCCGACGCGCCCGCCGTCGCGAGCTGCTCCCAGGCGCGCTCCTTGACCTCCGCGCGGACCTGGGCGCGGTAGCGCTCGCGCGGCGTCCGGGCCTCTGTTCCGGCCATGACCGACCACCTCCCACAGTGCTCGGTTACAAGCTATCACGAAGGTTACCGGCTCTACCGTCCGTCGCTTCGCTCCTCGGCCGCCGGGTCAGGCCATCCAGAAGAAGACGGCCGTCATCCGCTTCTCCTCCAACGTGGACCCGTGGTAACCGGTCGCACTGTGCACGAGGTTGGCGTGGTAGAGGAGGAGGCTGTTGTAGCGGTGCGGGACGCGGACGTCCTCCTCGAAGGCGTCGGGGGCGACGAAACGGGTGCCGAGGGCATCGACGAGGTTGTTGTGGGGAGCCTGTACGACGTTGCCGCCGAGGCGTCCGCCGGGCAGGTGCTGGCGGTAGAAACTGGTCCCGCAGTCCTTGGGGACCGAGGGGTTGAGATAGAGCACGGCGGCGTACCGGCACAGGGCGCGTGAGTCGGTGTGCGGCCGGGGTTCGCTCTCGCCCTCACCGACGACCTGCACGCAGTTGTGATTAAGGGTCCCGCCCCCGGGCGCCTGCTGCACCCACAGCTCCTTGGCCCCGGTCGCCTTCTTCACCAGCCCCTCGACACGGCCCAGTTCGGACGGTTCGAGCCCCGGCATGGTGCGCAGCCCCGGCCAGGCCTCCGAGATGTACGGATACCCCTTGACCCAGTCGTCCTTGGCGAGACACCGCTCCCGTACGGCGTCCGCGTCGGGCAGCACGTTCTCCAGCACCCAGTAGTCACGGCCCTTGGTGGGCTTGCGGTACGGCAGCACAGGCAGGGCGGCACGGGGAGCGGATTGCTGGGGACGCGGGGGGAGTTGGGGCATGGGGCCGAACGTATAGCCGCCGCTGACCAGCGCTCTGCCATGCCCAGGTCAACATTCCGTCAACTGTGACCGGTCGAAAACAGGTCGGCCGGGTCGGACACCTGCTGCGCCTTCCTGGCCCAGCGTCTCAACTCGGCTGTGTCGGAGCAGGAGTTCACCCGCAGGCGGACGTCGTCCGACACCTCGTGCCCTGCCGCCTCCACGAGCCATGTGGTTCCATCGGATCAGGCCGCCGCAAGGTCGCACCACACGTACTTGCCCCGGCTGCCGTTCCTGGACAACGGCTGCCAGCCCCAGAGATCCGAGCACGCCTTCACAAGACCGAGGCCTCGGCCGTCTTCCAGCTCGGTGAGCGTTGCCAAGTCCTGTGGTGGGCGCGGGGGTTCGGGGTCCGCGTCCCACGCGCCGATACGGAGGGTGCCGGGCTTCCAGATCACCCGCAGGGAGACGGCCCCTTCCGTATGACGTACGGCGTTGGAGACCAGCTCCGTCGCGAGCAGCTCGGCGACATCGGCGAGACCGATCAGCCCGTGCATCGTCAGGATGAGGCGCAGCGTCCGACGACAGACCGTGACGGCACGGGGATCGCGGGGGATCGAGAGGGAGTACTCCCAGGGTTCGGGCATGCGTGAACTCCGTTTGCGCGGTGGGGGGTTGGCGGTGAAGGGGCGGTGGCAGTGCCGCAGCCGTCATGGCAGGACGGAGTGGTGCGCTTCCGGTGTCCCGGCATTCCGCAGCGTGTGCGGTGCGTCACTGACGGTAGAGCCATAATTTGGGACCGTGCAAGTCGTTGCCGTAATCTGCCCTCCAACGAGGCGCCGAGTCGCTTCAGTGGGGCACGAGGAGGAAGCCGTGGCGCGCAGGAAGCAGCCAACCGCGCGGCAGGAGCGTCTGGGCGCCGAGTTGCGGAAACTGCGTGAGGCCGCAGGAATCAAAGGACGTGAAGCTGCGGCCCTGCTCGGGGCGGACTCAGCCCAGATCAGCCAGATCGAGTTCGGCACAGCGGGCGTGAGCGAGGAGCGGGTACGCCGGCTGGCCGCTCACTATGCCTGCAATGACACTGACTTGGTCGATGGATTAGTCGCCATGGCTACTGACCGAACGCACGGCTGGTGGGAAGAGTACCGAGGCCTGTTGCCGACGTCCTTTCTCGACCTGTCCGAGCTTGAACATCACGCAACCTATCGACGTGACGTGGATTTCCTGCACATCCCGGGGCTTCTCCAGACCGAGGACTACGCCCGTCGTCTCTTCGAGTTCACCACACCCGAACTCCCCGAGAGCGAACTCGACGCATGCGTGAATCACCGCATGCGCCGACGGCTCGTCATCGAAGACCCCGCGCCCATCCCCTACGAGGCCGTGGTGCACGAAGCCGCGCTCCACATCAGGGTCGGCGGCCGGACCGCTTTCCGGTCTCAGCTGATCCGCATCCTGGAGCTGGCGGACGCGGACAACGTGACCGTGCGCGTTATCCCGTTCGACCTCGACGACTTCGCCGGTGCGGGCAGCAGCATGGTGTACGCGGGAGGTGCTGTTCCGCTGCTCGACACCGTCGTGCGTGATGCACCGCATGGCACCATGTTCATAGACTCCGCGGCTCAACTAGACCACTTTCGAACGCTTTTCCGTAAAGTGCAAAGGGTGTCACTCGACTGCGATCGGTCGCGTGACGCCATCCACCAGTTGGCTAAGGAACTGTGAGGCGAACCATGGCCACTCCCACCCACTGGCAGAAGTCATCCTTCTCCGGCGGCGGCGAAGGCAACGCTTGCGTCGAACTCGCCGCAACCCCCGCCACCCTCCACCTCCGCGAGAGCGACACCCCCGCCACCACCCTCACCACCACCGCCCCGGCGTTGGCCCACCTCCTCCAAGCCATACGCACCGGCGGGCTGCCCACTCCCTGAGACCGCCGTCACACGCGCCGCATGTCACAACTCCGCCGTCCAGCCCCGTCAGTCATGTGTACGCGCAGACATGCAACGGAGGAGTGACCCCATGAGCGCTCGACTGAACGCCTACGCCAACCCGGTCGCCGGGAAGTTCCTGAAGCACATCGTGTCGGCGGGGAAGGTGATCGAGGACTCGTCGCTGCCCGCCGCGACGCAGGAACTCGTGAAGATCCGGGCCAGCCAGATCAACGGGTGCGGGTTCTGCACCGACATGCACACCAAGGACGCGACCGCCGCGGGCGAGACGGCGCAGCGGCTGAATCTGGTCGCGGTGTGGCGGGAGGCGACCGTCTTCACCGACGCGGAGCGTGCCGCGCTGGAGCTGGCCGAGGAGGGGACCCGGATCGCTGACGCCGCCGGGGGCGTCAGCGACGAGGTGTGGGCGAACGCGGCCAAGCACTACGACGAGGACCAACTCGTCGCCCTGGTGTCGATCATCGCGCTCATCAACACCTTCAACCGGCTGAACGTCATCCTCCAGATGCCCGCCGGCGACTACCAGCCGGGCCAGTTCGGCTAGACCGACGCCCCGGCCACGAGTCGAACTACGGCCAGGACGACGGCCGGAGGGACCGGCTCAGTGCCGTGCTGCCACGCCGGTCCCCCCGGTCCCCCACCCGCCCGGTGTGACGCCTCACACTCGGGCTTTACCAAAACAAAAGACTTCTGGTGGCACCCCGCTCCGTACTCCCCACTGTCCGTACCGCCGACGGGCGGTCCATGACACAGGAGGCACGGTGCGATTTTCGCGGAACGCGACGGGAACTCTGGTGGTGGGCGGTGCCCTGAGCCTGACTCTCGCCGCTCTCGTCTACCCGTCCATGCTCGGCTTCACCAAGGTCTCCACCACGTCCGAGCGTGTCATCGCCAACACGCAGTGGGGACCACTGACGGAGGCCGACCGGGACTTCGTGGTCAAGGTGCGCGCGGCGGGGCTCTGGGAATACCCCGTCGGTCAGATGGGTCTGAAGAAGGGGCAGTCCACAGCGGTCATCACGGCGAGCAAGCACCTGATCGACGGGCACGCGGCACTGGACTCCAGTTGCCGCAAGATCGGTCCGATGCTCAACGTCGCGATCCCCAACCAGCCCAGCCCGCAGCAGCAGGGCTTCATCAACACACTGAACGCGGACAGCGGCAAGCAGTTCGACACGGACTTCGCCAACATCCTGCGCGTCACGCACGGGTCGATCTTCAACACGATCGCGAAGATCCGCTCCACGACCCAGAACACGCTGGTGCGGACGCTGGCCGACCAGGCCAACGCCACCGTGCTGGACCACATCACGGTCATGGAGAGGACCGGCCTGGTCAACTTCAGCCAGGTCCTCTTCCAGGAGACGACCCCGCCGAAGCTGCCCGCCGTCGACCTGACCCCGCCGCCCCCGGCCGCGGGCCAGCCCGAGGTCGTCCTCACTCCGCCGGTGAACAGCACCACCCAACCGCCGCTCCTGCCCGGCGAGACACCGACGCAGAACACGGCTCCCAGCCCGACCCCGACCGTCGGATGACCGTGCCGGCCGTTACCCCAGCCAGACCGTCGTGTCCGGGCCCAGCCGGCCGGCGTCCAGTGGCGCGCTGCTCAGCAGGACCTCGCCGGGCGGCAGCACGACCGGCGTACCGGACAGGTTTATTACACACCGCCAGCCGTCGGAACGGGTGAAGTCCAGTACCCCGTACGGGACTTCGGCCGCCCACGTGAGTTCCTCCCCGGCCAGCAGTTTGCGGCGCAGCCGCAGCGCGGTGCGGTACAGCTCCAGGGTCGAGCCCTCCTTCCCGTCCTGCGCCGCCACGGCGTAGGAGGCGAACCGGGCCGGCTGCGGCAGCCAGGCACCGGCCGGACCGAAGCCGTACGACGGACCGGTCGTCGTCCAGGGGATCGGCACCCGGCAGCCGTCGCGGCCCTTGCGGGTGTGGCCGGTCTGTTCCCAGACCGGGTCCTGGAGCACCTCGACGGGCAGTTCGGCGACCTCGGGCAGACCGAGTTCCTCGCCCTGGTAGACGTACGACGAACCGGGCAGCGCCAGCATGAGGAGGGTGGCCGCCCGGGCCCGGCGCAGGCCGGCCTCCTCGTCGGCCGCCGGTTCACGGCCGCCGGAGAGCAGCCAGGCGTTCTCGTCCGTTCCCGGCGGGAGGATCAGCCGGGAGGCGTGGCGTACGACGTCGTGGTTGGAGAGGACCCAGGTGGCCGAGGCGCCGGCCGCGCGGGCGGTGGCGAGTGAGCCGGTGATCACCGAGCGGAGTGTCTCCGCGTCCCAACCGGCTTGCAGGTACTCGAAGTTGAAGGCCTGGCCCAGTTCGTCGGGGCGGGCGTAGAGGGTGCGGCGGGGGCCCGGCACCCAGGCCTCGGCCACGGCCGTGCGGGGCGGGCTGTAGGTGTCGAAAAGGCGGCGCCAGTCGCGGTAGATCGCGTGGACCTCGTCGCGGTCGTAGAAGGGGTGGGCGCCAGGCGGGAAGCACTCCAGGGCGGCCTCTCCGGTGAACTCCGGTCCGCCGCCCAGGTCCCGCAACGGGTCCGCCAGATCCTTGACCAGCGCGTGGGCGACGTCGACGCGGAAGCCGTCGACTCCCCGGTCCGACCAGAACCGCAGGGTGGCGAGGAAGTCGGCGCGGATCTCCTCGTTGTCCCAGTTCAGGTCGGGCTGTTCGGGGGTGAACAGATGGAGGTACCACTGGCCGTCCGCCACCCGCCGCCACGCGCTGCCGCCGAACACCGACTGCCAGTCGGTGGGCGGGAGTTCACCGGCCGCGCCGCGTCCGTCGCGGAAGACGTAACGGTTGCGGGCGGGCGAACCGGGGTCCGCGCGCAGCGCCTCCTCGAACCACGCGTGCCGGTCCGAGGTGTGGTTGGGCACGATGTCGACGATCACCTTCAGGCCCAGCCGGTGTGCCTCGGCGGCCATCGCGTCGAAGTCGTCGAGCGTCCCGAGGCGGGGGTCCACGTCCCGGTGGTCGGCCACGTCGTAGCCGCCGTCGGCGAGTTCGGACGGGTAGAAGGGGCTCAGCCACAGGGCGTCCACGCCCAGCGCGGCCAGATGGGTCAGGCGCGCGGTGACACCCCGGAGGTCCCCGAGGCCGTCACCGTCGGCGTCGGCGAAACTGCGCGGATAGACCTGGTAGACGACGGCCTGGCGCCACCAGTCGGGGTCGCGGGAGGAAAGGTCGGGCACGCGGTCTCCTCTGCTGGGGATCGGTCACGGGAACGGGGAACGGCCACGGACGTTCGTCAGCCCTCGACCGTCGCCAGGTACAACTGCACGTACCGCTCCACATCCACGTCCAACCCCACGTCCACCAGCGCCTGTTGGCGGATGCCGTGATGGATCTCGGACTCGCCGGGGCGGGGGCGGCGGTCGACGATCGTCTGGCCGCGGGACGGCCCGGGGGCGAGGGAGACCTCGACGGGCAGGAGGGCGGTGGTCAGACCCTCCGGGTCGGCGACCGCGCAGATCGCGCCCGCGTCACCGAGGCCGCCCGTGGGGGTGGGATCGCCGGAGACCTCCGGGTGGCGGTGGGCGAGCAGCTCCCCCGCCAGTCTCAGCCGGGGCTCCGTACTGGCCCGCAGCCGTCGGACGTCGGCGGCCGGGACCACGACGCGCTCGAAGACGTCCAGGCCGTACATGGTGATCGGCACCTGGGCGGTGAGCAGGATCGCCGCCGCCTCGGGGTCGTGCCACACGTTGAACTCCGCGACCGGGGTGGCGTTCCCGACCGCCACCGCACCGCCCATGAAGACGATCCGCTGGATGTTGCGGGTCACCTCCGGGAAGGTGCGCAGCAGGAGCGCGATGTTGGTCAGGGGCGCGGTCGGGATCAGGGTCACCGGGCGCGGTGAGGCGAGGATCTCGCGACGCAGCAGGGTCACCGCGTCCACGTCGACGGGCCTGCGGGCCGACGCGGGCAGCCCCAGGTCGCCCATGCCGTCGGCTCCGTGGACGTGCGCGGCCGTGCGGAGGGGCTCGATCAGCGGCCGGGCCGCGCCGCGCGCGACGGGGATGTCACCGGCGCCCGCGTGGTCCAGGACGACGAGGGTGTTCCGTACGACCTGGTCCACGTCCGTGTTCCCGGCGACACAGGTCACCGCCCGCACGTCCAGGCCCGGGTGGCGCACGGCGAACAGCAGCGCGAGGGCGTCGTCGACCCCGGTGTCGCAGTCGATGACGACGGGGATGGGCTGACCGGTCACGGCAGGCTCCTCTCACGGGCGGTTCGGTCGGTCAGGGGTGACCTTACGCATCCGGCCACGGCACACCGCCGGGCCGTCCGGGGCGCCCGGCGGCGTGCCGCTCACCCGGACGGCCCGGCGCGCTGGTGGGCGGGCGCGGGCGATGGTGCCGTGAGAGCACGCGGCGACGACGCGCCCGCCCCCCACCTGAGCCTCGGCCCCCACCCCGACTTCAACCCAAGCCTCAGCCCGCCGTAGGAGGGACCCTCGATGACCCGTTCCCCGGCCCGTCCCCTCCTCTTCGCGGCGCTCTCGACTCTCTCGGCGGGCGCGCTGCTGACGACGGCCGCGTGCTCGGGCGGCCTCGCGGTGCGGACACGGACCGCGTCGTCCCGTACGACCGGACCGGCCGGCACCCCGACAGCGCACCCCTCCCCCGCCGCCGCCCCCGCCCTCACCGAGGCACAGGCCCGGGCGGCCCTGATCACCGAGACGGACCTCGGCGCGCCCTGGGTTCCCACCGAGGGCACCGCGGCCTGGCGGGACGGCATCCTCAAGGCGAGCACGGCGGACCCGGACTGCCGGCGACTCCTGGACGCCCTGTACGCCGACGAGATCCTCGGGCCGCCGACCGCGACCCAGGCGGTGACCGTCCTGGACGACCCGGACGACGGGACCCAACTCCGCTACCAGGTCGGTGGCCGCCCACGGGCGGAGGTGGACCACACCCTCGCCTGGCTGAGGGAACTCCCGCGCAGGTGCCATGAGTTCACCGCCACGACGACCCGCTCCGGCCCCCAGCGGGTCCAGGTCACCGACGGCGCGCTGCCGCCTCTCGGCGACGCGGGCCAGTCCCTGCACATCACCCTGACCGGCGCGACCGCCGACGGCGAGCCCAGCACCCTCACCCTCGACACGGTCACCGTCCGCCTCGGCGACGACGCCCTCACCGTCACCGACGGCGGCCCCGGCACCGTCTCCCAGGACACGGCCCGGCAGGCGGCCCGAGCGGGCACCGACCGGCTGACGGAGGTGCGGAAGCAGGGGCGGGTGCAGGTCTAGGCACGGGGGCACACCGGTCGGCCGGTCAGGCGGTCAGGCGGTCAGGCGGTCAGGCAGTCAGGCGGTCACAGGGGAGGCTGGGCGGGGGCCGGGCCGAGGGTCGTGGTGCCGGGGGCCGTACGGTGGCCGAGTCCCGTGCGGTAGGCGTCGAGCGCCGCCTCCACGCGGCCGGTGCGGCGCAGCAGATCGCCGAGGAGGCGGCACAGGTCGGCGAGGTCACCGGCGGCGCCCGCCCGTTCCAGCAGGCTCAGCGCGCGGACGTAGTGCTCCTCGGCGGCCTCTGTGTCCCGGCTGTCCTCGGCGATGATGCCCAGCAGGCGGTGGGCGGCGGCGGAGTGCAGGGCGCCGCGTTCGGAGCTGAGGTCGTTGAGGACCTCGTACAGCAGGGTCGCGGCCTCGTCGGACTTGGCGCGCCGGTGCAGTACGTCGGCGAGTTCCACGGCGGCCTGGCTGCTGTAGAGCTTCGCGCGGGTGGCGCCCAGCATCGCCAGCGCGTTCCTCAACTCGGCCTCGGCGCGCTCCAGATCGCCGTCCTGCGCGTACATGTAGCCGCGCATCCAGTGGCAGTTGGCGAGCTCGGTACGGAGCTGGAGCTGGCGGTACAGTTCGGCGGCCTTGACCAGGGAGGCGTCGGCCTCGGCGACCCGGCCCTCCGCTATCAGCGTACGGGCGACGGAACGGTGCATCCGTGCCACCAGCGCCGGGTCCCCGGACTGCGGCGCCAGCGCCAGCGCGAGTTCGGCGGCCTGCGCGGCGCGAGCGTGCGCGCCCATGTCCATGTACGGCCCGATCGCGCTCGCGTAGAGCAGCAGCAGCGCGTCCGGGTCGTGCAGTCCGCCCCGGTTCAGCTCGTCGAGCGTGGACTCCAACAGGTATACGGCGTAACGGAGTTCACCGCCCAGGTAGTGCGCCACCGCCCTTCCGCGCAGGGCCGGTACCCGGGCCGGGAGCGGCTCGCCGGCCAGCCGGGCCTCGGCCCGCTCGAAGTACGTCCGGGCCGCCGAGAGGTCGCCGGTGTCCAGCCCGCACTCGCCGAGGCCGAGCAGCGCGGCGGCCTCCTCGTCGGCCAGCCCGTGCGCCTCCGCCTCCGCGAGCAGTACGGCGTAGAGCGTGGCCGCCTCCTCAGACTCGCCCATGGCGAGGGTGCGTTGGGCCTCCGTCAGCCGTAGCCGCAGTTCGGTGGCGAGGTGGGCGGGGCGGCCGGTCACCAGCTCGTCGTAGGCGACCCCGAGCCGCTCCGCGAGGTGCCGCAGCGCCTCGTCGGAAGGGCGGACCCGGCCCGCCTCCACCGTGGAGATGTACGCGGGCGTGTAGGCGGGCTCGGCCAACTGCTTCTGTGTGAGCCCACGTTCGTGCCGCAACTGCTGCACCCTGCGCCCGATGACCTCCGGGTCGTCCCGCTTCACCATGCGGTTAATCATGCCAGTAAGCCGAGTTAGCACCGGGCCGTTAACTGGCTTGTTCGCGTAGGGAGTTGATGATTGCCGCCCGAGCGGCCCCGGGATGACCGAAAGCGTCCGCTCCGGGTCCCAACTCCCCCTGGCCCTCTTCCCGTTGGGCGTTGTCACCCCCTAGGTTAGGGAGCGCGTTAAGCGTGCTTAACTCATCGCTGTCGTCGTATCGCCGTCGTAGTGAGGTAGCCGTGCTCGGACGCCCCACCCTGCGCCAGGACAGCATGTCCGCGCGTTACGTCAGAGGATTCTGCGCCGCCGTCGTGGCGGTCGCCGCGCTGATCATCGCGGCCAACGCCGGCCCCGCCCGAGCCGCGGAGGCCCCCGCGGTGACCCCGGCGGCCGGGCATCACGCGCCGGACTCCGGCGGAAGCATCAGATCCTTGCGGGAGTAGAGCGGCAGACCGCCCGTGTCGAGCTTCCAGGTGCCCAGCTCGGTCATGACGGCGAGCGGGGTCCCGTAGGGCTGTCTGTGCAGGCGGTTCCCGTAGCCGGGGCGTCCGCCGCAGGTGTCGATCCCCCACTGGTACGTCCAGGTGCCGTCCCGGGGGTCGAGGATGAGGTAGTGCGGGATGCCCATGGCCGGGTAGTCGCGGCTCTTCGCCTCGTAGTCGTTGCCCGGGTTCGACGGGGAGACGATCTCCACGGCGAGGAGGATCTCGCGCGGGTCCAGCGGATCGTCCGTCAGCATCGCCGCACGCGTGGTGACGATGAGGTCCGGGATGCGCAGTGTGCCCAGACCGGCGTCGTCGGTGTCGGTGGCTTCGAAGACCCCGACACCGTCCGGAACCTGCGGGGCGAGTTGGTCCCGCAGGTCCGCGGCCGTCACCTGATGCCGGGGACGGGGGCTCGTCGTCATGACGAACATCCCGTCGCTGATCTCGGGATAGGTGAAACCCGGTGGCGGTGTGAAGTGGTCGCGCAGCGCCCGCAGGTGCCGGTAGACGGCCTGCTCCGTCATGCGCCTCTCCTTCGGGACAACCACGGGGTTCCCCGGTCCGCCGGGCGCCGGGCCGAGGCGTCGTCCCCCGTGACCTCGCGTGCGATCCATCGTAGCGACGGCGGGACCCGTCCGCCCGTGTCCGTCCTCGTCGGCCGGAGCCGGCGGTCCGGTGGGACTTACGCTGAGATGGTGACCTCTTCCGCCGCGCGTACCGCGCTGGACCTCACCGCCGATCTGCCCCTCCCGGTTCTGGAGGACTTCTACCGGGATCTGCACCGGCATCCGGAGCTGTCCCTCCAGGAGCACCGCACGGCGGGGCGGCTCGCCGAGCGCCTCACGGGGGCCGGGTTCGAGACCGCCTGCGGCATCGGCGGCACCGGTGTCGCCGGGGTGCTGCGCAACGGCGCGGGGCCCGTCGTACTGCTGCGGGCCGACATGGACGCGCTGCCCGTGCAGGAGGAGACCGGACTGCCGTACGCCTCCGGGACGCCCGGTGTGATGCACGCCTGCGGGCACGATCTGCACGTGACCTGGCTGGCCGGTGCCGCCGAGGCGCTGGCCGCCGGGCGGGACGCCTGGTCCGGGACGCTGCTGGTGGTGGGCCAGCCCGCCGAGGAGACCGGCCGGGGCGCGGCCGGCATGGTCGCGGACGGACTGTACGAACGGTTCCCGGCGCCGGACGTGCTGCTCGCCCAGCATGTGGCGCCCGGACCGGTGGGGCTCTACCCGCACTCCCCGGGCCTGCTGATGTCCGCCTCCACGGACGTGGACATCGTCGTCCACGGGCTCGGCGGGCACGGCTCCCGTCCGGAGACGACGGTCGACCCGGTCGTCACGGCCGCCTATCTCGTCACCCGGCTCCAGACGGTCCTCTCGCGCGAGATCGCCGCCCGCGAGTCGGCCGTACTGACCGTGGGCCGGATCGAGGCCGGCACCCGGCACAACATCATCCCGTCCACCGCCCGCATCGCCCTCAACCTGCGCACCCAGTCCGCCGAGGTGCGCGAGCGGATGCTCGCCGCGATCCGCCGTATCGCCTCCGGCGAGTGCCTCGCGGCCGGCTGCCCGCGCGAACCCGAGGTGACCGTGGGCGACAACTTCCCGGTGACCGTCAACGACGCGGAGACCGACCGCCGTGTCGCCGCCGTGCACACCGACGTCTTCGGCCCCGGCACGGTCTTCGACCCGGGCCCGGCGATGGGCAGCGAGGACTTCCCCCATCTGGTCCCGGCGGGTGTGCCGTACTCGTACTGGTTCGTGACGAGCACCCCGGCCGCCGTGTGGGACGCGGCCCCGGGCACCGACCTGATGGAGAAGTTCCAGGCGGTACCCAGCAACCACAGTCCGCGCTTCGCCCCCGATCTGTCGACGGTCGCGCCGGGCGTACGGACGCTGGTGTCGGGCGCGCTGGCGTACCTCACGGAGTGATCAGCCGGGCAGCGCCTTCCGCAGCGCCGCGTCCAGCCGCTTCGCGAGCACCGCGTCGCTCGGCGCGTTCTCCCCGAAGAGCGCGCCGAGTTGGGCGCTGAACGTCTGGGTGAACGCGCCGTAGAGCGGAGTGCGCGGGCGCTGGACCGCCTTGCGCAGTGCGGGGAGCAGGATGCGGCGGGCGTACGCGGGGCGCCCGGCCGGGTCGCGCGGCATCCGGTCGGCGCTCTCGCCGGTGGCGGACCCCGAGGACGCCGACGGCGTCGGGGCGGCGGCGACCGGACAGGTCACGTCGTCGTCCTCGTACGCCGAGACCCGGGTCGCCGCGAACCCCGCGTCCAGCAGACAGCGTTCGCTGCCCCTGTCGGTGAGGTAGGTCATCAACTTGGTTGCCATGTACGCCCGTTGGGAGGACTGGGTGACCGCCAGGTTCTGCCCGCCGAGCACCGCGTGCCCGGGCAGCGGCGCCACCCCCAACTGCTGTGAGGTGAAGGACTGGTGGAGGGTGCGGTAGGCGTAGGGCCACTGCCGCAGGAACTCCGTCCGGCCGTCCGCGAAGTCGTTGAGGGAACCGGTCTCGTCAGAGTGGAAGGCGTCGGGGAGGGTGTACGCGGTCTCCGTGCGGGAGCGCAGTTCGTCGATGCCGGTCGTCAAATCCCTGACGGAGGCGTCGTAATGGCCGTCCCCGTCGGTCAACTTGAACCCCGGTACGGCGGAGGCGAACGCCTCGACCGCGTTGACGGTACGGCCCTCGTAGGCGGCGAGCTGAGTCGTCCAGCCCTTCACCTCGGGCAGCGCGCCGCTGACGTCGCCGCTCAACGTCTGGAGCTGCTTCCAGTCGATGCCCCGGCTCAGGTCGGTCTGCTGCACCCCCGCCCGCTTCAGCAGATCGGGCCGGTAGTAGAGCAGCCCCACGTCGCTGTTGAACGGCATCGCGTACGCCTTGCCGCCCCAACGGGCCGTCTCAGCGACGGAGTTGATGACATCGCCGTCGTCGTCGACCGCCTCGGCGGGCAGCGGCCGGATCAGACGGGCGGCGGCGAACTCCGGCACCCACGTCACGTCCAGGTTGACGACGTCGTAGTCGGCGCTCCCGGACTGGAGGGCGCCGAGCAACTGGCTGCGCTGTTCGTCGGCGTTGCCGGGGAGTTCGACAAGGCGGGCCCGGTAGCGGGAGCCCTTCCTCCGCTGCTGCCGGTTCCAGGCGTCGATCAACTGCTCGCGGATGCCGCCCTTGCCGGTGACGTCCCGGCCGCTCGCCACCACGATCTCGCCGGACCCCTGGTCGTCGGCGGGCTGCCGTACCGGGTGGCCGCCGCACCCGGCGACCAGCAGCAGAGCCACCAGTAGCGGTGCCGCCGGTGCCGTGAACCGCCGTCGTCGGACCATCAGTCCTCCCCCGTGCCGGTGCGCGCGACCTCGTCGTGCAGTCCCGCGCCGAGATCCGTGTCGGCGTCCAGACAGCGCCCGCCGCTCGCGTCGGAGACCCGCTCGTCGGGCTTGCCCCGGTCGCAGCCGCCGCCCACCAGCGACACCATCGCCACCGGCACCTTCACCGCGCGCGCCTTCTTCAGTACGGCGTCCAGGCGGGCGCCGGTCAGCCGGTTGTCGTCCTCGTCGTCGGTGACGTAGACGATGAGCCGGGGCCGCTCGTCGTCGGTGCTGCGGTGCGCCATGTCGTCGAGCGCGGCGAGCAGCGCGGCGGCCGGGTCGGCCTCGGCGTCCTTGACCCTGGCCTTGTGGTCGATGGCGCGTTCGGCGTCCGCGCGCCGGTGCCGGCCGAAGCCGAGCAGCGGGCTGGTGGAGTGGCCCTCGGCCAGGCCGGAGACCGTCCACACCCCGTACTCGTCCTTGTCGCCGAGGCCGCCGAGGGACTGCTTCAGCAGCCCGGGGCCGCCGCTCGCTCCCTGCCAGAGGGCGCCCATCGAACCGGAGTCGTCGAGGAGGAAGAGCACCCGGCCGGCCCCGTTGGCGCCCCGGTACCTGCCGAGCGCGGCGTCCACCTGCGTGTAATCGTGGGGCGCGGGCAGCATCCCCGGCGTGGGCTGCACTCCGGGGCCGGGCGAGCGGGGGTCCTGCAGGTTGCGTGCGCCGTTGGGCCAGCGGAAGCCGTCCGCCGCGAACACGGCCCGGCCCCCGCTCCCGGTGAGCCACGTGTGGAAGTCGTCGGCCGCGGTGTCCCGCGCCGACTCGTCCCGGTCGGCGCCCTGCCAGCCGACCCGCACATAGGTCGGCTCGACGCCGGACGTGTCGTCCGGGTACTCGGCGATCCGCGGGCTGCGCGTCGTACGGTCGCAGCCGACCCCGCTCTTCAGCAGGAACTCCGGGACCAGCGCGGCGGTCCGGTTGTCCACGGCGTCGTCGTCGGGCAGCGTGCACAGCAGGTCGGCCGCGGTCTGCGAGGGCGGGCCCGGCTCACGGACCAGTCCCTCGCCGGTGCCGGCGTCGGAGTGCTGGTAGAGGCCCATCGTGGCGAGCAGCGCCGCGTCGGTGAACTCCGGGTCGGGGCGGCGTACTTCGGCGGCCGGGTCGCGGCTGCGCAGATCCTTGATCAGGTCGGTCAGGCCCCGGTCGGTGCGCGCGGGCTCGGCGGCGGCGATGCCCTCCGGTACGGCGAGGACGAGCGGCGAGTAGGCCAGGGGCCCGCTGTCGGGCGTCAGCGTGACGACGGAGTCCGGGTCCTGCCCCGCGGTCACCCGGCCGACGTCGGCGCTCGATGCGGGGATCCAGATGTCCGGCTGCGGTCCGATGTCCCGTTGCGGGTCGGTGTCCTCGCCGCGGGGTTCCCGCCACTCCCCCGACTGCCGGTGCAGCGCGGTGATCGCGGCGGCGGATCCCGCGCTGTAGACGGTGATGCCGCTGCGCCGGCAGCCGTGGCCGGTGGTGTTCGCCCCCGACGTCAGATACGCGTCGACCCCCGTACGGACGGTGGACTCCAGGTCCGGGTCGACCAGCACGCGCAGTTCGAGCGGCGGGGCGCAGGAGGGGCTGCCGGCGGCGAGCGTGTAGAGGCCGTACGAGCCGAGGCCGGCGGCGCCGAGCGCCAGCACGAGCGTGACCCGGACCGCCCTCCCGGATCGGGATCGGGATCGGGATCGTAATCCGCGCCACCACCGCCCCAGCCGTCCGGTGACCGCGCCGGCCCCCCTGCGCGGCAGGGCCGACAGGGCAGCCCGCCGCAGCCGTAGTGAACTGCCCTGCTCCGCTTGGGCTTTGGGCACTTCCGTCCGCCGCGGGGGCGGCACCGACCGCGCCGACAGCAGCACGTCCTCGTCGGGTTCGGCCCGCCCGCGCGGCTCCCAGGGATCGCCGCGCACGGTCCGGTGGCCTGCCGCGCCCATCCGCTGCCGCAGCGCACCGGCGAGCTCCCCGAACCACACCTCGCCGTCCCGGTCCAGCAGCCGTACGAGCTGCTCCGTGAAGGGGGTCGGGGTGTCGCCGTCGCCCGCGTCGATGCGGTGGTTGGCCTGCACGCCCAGCTGGAGCAGCACGCGCCGCTTGTCCCGGAAGTTCTCCCAGATCCAGCCCGCGTTGCCCGCGAAGCAGCAGTCCAGGACCACCACGATCCGCTCGGCCCGGCCGGCCGCGAGCACGGTCAGCACGGTGGTGAACATCTCCGCCCCCGGGAAGACCGCCTTCCCGCCCGCGACCACGCTCGCGTTGCGCATCTGGAGGAAGAGTTCGTCGCCGGCGCTGGGTATCGCGCCGTGCCCGGCGAAGTAGACCAGCAGCAGGCCCTCGGCCTCGTCGGCGGTGGTGCGCAGCACCCGGTTGAAGCGGTCGAGGGACGGCGACCGCAGCACCCGTATCTCGTCCTCGCCGAACACCCGGCCCCTGGACAGCACGTCCCGGAGCCGGTTGAGGTTGTGTTTGACGGCCGGCAGATCACCGGGCACGCCGTGCGGCGGCACGGTGAGGTCGTACTCGGACACGCCGACCAGCAGCGCCCGGTTCGCCTTTCCGCGCGGGTCGAAGGCGGCCACCGGGCTACTCGTCGTCGTCGGAGTGCACCACGTCCACCTGGACCCCGGGCGATTCCCCGTGCTCGACTTCGCGCCGGTTGCCCCGCCACGCCTCCACGGCGCGTCGGACGTCCCGCACCAGCTCGCTGAAGACGGGTCCGGCCGCGGAACCGACGAGCACCACGACGATCTCCGCGCCCATGCCCATCGGCGCGCCCGGCTCCGGCTCGCTCGGCTGCCCCTCGTCGATGCGTAACTCGCCCGCGCGCACCCGCTCTTCGAGCGGTCCCTCGCGCGCGAGCCACGCCATCAGCGCGCCCACGTCCCGCGTGTCCGCGGTCACGTCGAGCCGTACCCGGATCTCCTGGTTGGCCACACCGTCCCCCTTAGCCATGACTCAACATCATGGCACCCCTGTTGCCGCTGGGGGAGGGTTGCTTCAGGAGTTGAGCGGCTGCGTCCGCAAGTGGAGCAGTTGTTTCCGTACGTGATCCAGGGCGCCCTGGTGCCGCCCCGGCACCCTGCTCCTCAACTCGACCAGCAGGAAGCCCAGTTCACGGGCGCAGTCGGTATCCCGGATCTCCGTCCACTGGTGGTGGGCGCGGTCGACGGCGGCCTCCACCTCGGGGGCGTCCGCCTCCTGTCCGGCGGCCAGCCGTGCCGCCGCCACCGCGAGCCACACCCGGCAGCTGTGCACCGGGTCCCCGGCGAACATCGCCAGATCCGCCCGGACCTCGGTCCAGTGCAGCACCTGCGCGGAGCCCGGCCCGTGGGCGCGCAGTGCCAGCCGCTCCGCCTCCGCGGCGAGGGCGTCGGCCTCACCGTGCCGGCCGGCCTGGACGGCGTCGGCGATGGTGGAGTGCGGGTCGGCGGAGTGCTGGTCGGTGGAGAGCGGGTCGGCACCGTCGTCGGCGGGGCTCCGGCCGGCCTCGCCCGGTCGGGCGGGTCCGTGCGGTGCGTCGTGTGCGTGGGGCGCGTCGTGTGCGTGGGGCGCGTTCTGTACGTGGGGCGCGTTCTGTACGTGTGAGGCATGCGGTGCGTGCGGCCCCTCCGACGCGTCCGGTCCGGCCGGCGCGTGCGGTCCCGCTGCCGCGTCCGGTCCGGCTGCCGCGTGCAGCCCGTCCGGCACGTGCGGCCCGACCGGCCTTTGCGCGTACGGTCGTTCGGGTCGGTACGGGGACCCGGGGGCGGTGACCCCGGACTGGCCGGCCGTGGCGAGCAGCACGTCCGCGTACCCCTCCGCTCCCACCTTGACCAGCGCCCGCTGATGCAACTGCTCGACCGGCGGCCGCCGCCCGCTGCGCAGGATCGTCGCGACCGCCTTCATGTACGCGGGCACGGCCACCCCCCGCCGCGCGGGCGCCGGTGCGATGCGACCGTAAACCGCGTTCCCCGGCCCCGAGTCGAGCGGGCGGGCCCGCAGCCACTCCCAGGCCGCCGCGTCGGCGTGCAGATCGAGGATCAGGGTGGTCGATCCGGGGGCCCGCAGCCGCAGTTCCTCGCGGACCCAGTGCCAGGGCAGGGCGGTGTAGCGGACGGTCGCCGGGGTCGTCCGGGCCAGCGCGAGGTGCGGCAGCCGCTGTCTGCGGTCGAGTTGGAGCTGTCCGGTCACGAAGACGGTGAGCGGGCCGGCGGCAGCGGCGGCGGCTCGCAGCCGGGTCAGCACCGCCTGCGGCTCCAACGGGTCGGCCATCTCCACCACGTTGGCCGTGTCGGTGCCGGACAGCACGGCGGGCTCGACGGCCGCCAGTACCGGCAGCACCGACGCCGCGTCCACCAGGCACCCCTTGCCGATGGGCGAGGCCGCGAGCAGCAGCACCGTTCCGGGCATCGCGCCCTCCCCGCATAGAGGCCGCCGGTGCCCCCGTGACGCACCGACGACGTACCGACACGTATCGACCACGTACGGACGACGGAGCCGACCTTACCGACGCCGCGTCGCAGCACCGTAACGTCCGCTGCCGCAAAGGGAGATGTCCGGACCGCCGTACGGCGTCCATCGTCGTGTCGTCGGCGGGGTGGCCGCCGCGGTGCCGCGCGGGCGCACGGCCGTCAGTACGCGACCGACATCCGGGCCCGCGGATGCGCGTCCCGCTCCAGCTCGTCCACGAAGGCGACCGCGTAGTCCTCGGCGCTGATCCGGCTGTTCCCGTCCGCGTCGGTGAGCAGGGCGTCCCCGCCGGTACGGAACCGGCCGGTGCGCCGCCCGGGGCCGATCTCGGCGGCGGGGGAGACGTAGGTCCAGTCCAGGTCGTCGTCGAGGGTGCGGTAGAAGGCGAGGACGTCCGCGTGGGCGCGGGCCTCGGGCAGGTAGGCCTCGGGGAAACCGGGCTGGTCGGCGGCGGCCTGTCCGGGGGCGACCTCCAGGCTGCCGGCCCCGCCGACGACGAGGAGCCGCCCGACACCGGCCGTCCGCACCCCCTCCACCAGGCCCCGGTTGAGGGCGAGGAACGGCTCGCGCGGGTCGCCGCCCGTCCTCGGCGGCACGCACGCGGAGGCGACGGCGTCGGCGCCCCGCGCGAGCCCGGCGACCTGCGCCGGGTCCGCGGCGTCGGCAGCCGCGGCGGCGACCCCGGGCAGCGGCGACTGGCCGGAGCGGCTGACGGCCAGCACCCGGTGGCCGCGGGCCGAGGCCTCGGTGGCGATCCGGCTGCCGACCATGCCGGTGGCGCCGAAGAGAACGAACCTCATGCGCCCCAGCGAAACACGGCCGTGCGCGGGCCGCACCCCGAGTTGCCACCGCCCCTGTCCAGGTGTGCATTGGAAACGGGGGCGACAGAGAGGAGTGCTCCCATGGCTCATGCGGCACTTACATCCGGCGGTGTCACCGGAAGCGCGCCCAGTGGTCTGCCCGACGTCTTCGACGCCCGGGTCCACCGGACGGCGAGGGTGGCGATCCCCGTCGTCATGGGGCTCGTCTACGGCGTGTGGGCGGCGACCAACCGCCGCGACGGCGGGCCGCTCACCGTCTGGAACATCCTGTTCGGCGTCGTGACCGCGCTCGCGTTCATCGTGCTGTGTCTCGCGGTGGCCCGGTTCGCGCCGCTGCTCACGCGCGAACTGCACTCGCTGGTGAAGTCCGCCTTCGCCGGCGCGGCGGTCGGCTTCCTGGTCAGCCAGAGCGGGCAGAGCGTGCTCAGGTGCGCCGCCTTGGGCGCGGCGGTCATGGCGGGCTCCTTCGTGGCGTTCTTCTACCGCTACTACACCCGCGAGGAGGCGGACGGTGACCGCGTCGGCTGACCGCGCGGACACCGCACAGGGAATGGGCCCCGGCACAGCTGCCGGGGCCCACTTCTCTGTGCGGTCGGCCGGGTGTCTGTCGCTCTCCCGTCCTTTCCGCGGTCAGCCGCTGGGGGACCAGTTCCAGATGCCGCCGCCGGACGACGAGCCGGAGGCGCTCCAGCTCCACGAGCCCGAGACGCTCCAGGACCCGGAGGCCGAAGTGCTCCACGAGGACGAGTTGTCGCTCCGGTCGGGGTCGTTGTTCCCGTGGGAGCCGCCGTCGCCGGAGCGGTCGGCGTTGCCGGAGTCGTGGGAGTTGCCGGAGTCGTGGGAGTTGTGGGAGCTGTCGCCGTCCCGCCAGCCCGGGCAGGGGTCCGAGCAGGACGGCGCCCACCGGCCGTCGGTGTCGACGAAGGCCGCGCTCGCCCAGGCATGGGCGCCGACGAGCCAGTACCAGTCGGGGTCTCCGTTGACCCTCTGCCCGCGGACCACGCACTGCACGCGGTCCTGACTGCCCGGGGAGAGCGAGTCGACGACGGGAGAGTGCGTGGTGGGCGACTGCCGCACTTGCAGATCCGTGCGGGAGACGATGGTGCCCCAGAGCGGACTGCCGCCACCGCCATGTCCTTCGGCGTACGTGGTCGGTGCTGCCGCCGCCGTGGTGCCCGCCGCCGCGACGGCGAGCGTGCCACCGGTGAACAGGGCCGCGGCCAGAGTCCGCAGGGCCGGAGTGGTGCGCATGATCAGCCTCCTTTTCCCCCGCTCCAGGAAACACCCGTTCGGGGGACCCCTCCACCGGAGAGCGCGGACCCCGGTCCCGCCAAGGGCTCCGGGGCCGCCCGCTCCGTCCGGCTTGACATTGCACCCGAATGCAGTCATCACGGTCGCGTACCGCACCGCCAGGCCCTTGCCTGGAAGAGTGCCCTCACCCCTCCGGAGCGCCCTGTCGGCCCTGCTCATCGCCGTGTCCTGCGTCCTCGCGCCGCTCGGCGCGCTGGCGGCCTGGGCCACGCACAGCCTCACCGACACGCCCGCCTACGTCACCGCGATGGCGCCGCTGGCCGCCGATCCGGACGTACGGAACGCGATCGCCGACACCCTCGGGGAAGGCATCATGCGCGAGGCCGACCGCCGGACCGACGTCCGCCCGATGCACGGCCAGGTGGCGCCCTTCGTGCACGACGCGGTGCGCTCGTTCACCCAGACCGAGGCCTTCCGCTCCGCCTGGGACGCGGGCAACCGGGCCACCCACGAGGCCGTACTTCAGGCCCTGCTGGACGAGCGGGACCGCCCGGTCACCGTCGACCTCGCCCCGGTGACCGCTCGGGTCAAGCATCAACTCGCCCGCGACCACGTGCCGTTGGCGAACCGCATCCCGGTCGCGCACACCGAGGTCGCGGTTCTCCCGGCCGGGGACCTCGGCCGGCTGCGGAAAGGGTTCCACGTGCTCGAAGTCGCCGGATTCTGGCTGCCGTCGGCCGCCGTCGTGTTCGCCGTGACCGGTATCGCCGTGGCCGTACGGCGGCGCCGCGCGATCACCGCGACCGCGCTCGGCACCGCCCTCGGCGGCGCGCTGCTCGCCCTCACCCTCGCGATCGGCCGCCACTTCACCCTCGCCGACCTGCCCGACGAGGTCTCCCACCCGGCCGCCGGCGCGGTCTACGACGCCCTCACCGCCACGCTGCGCACGGTCTCCTGGCTGCTGTTCACCCTGGGCCTGACGGTGGCCCTGACGGTGTGGCTCACCCGGAACGTCCGTCTGCGACGTCCGCCGCGACCGCGACGCCCCCCGGCGGGACCCGCGCCGGATGCGGCACCGGAGCCGACGCGAGCCCGAGCCTGACCGCGTCCGGGGTGCGGCTCGGGGCGATCGCGGCGAAGGCGGCGCCGATCCACCCCGCCCCCGCCTCCGGTGCGAACCGCCCTGCCCGCCTCCGCACCGCGTGGGATGATCCGGACACCCCACGCCCGCGAGCGGAAGGCCGTCCCGTGGAGACCGCGACCGCCGAGTGGACCACCTACGACGACCCGCCCCTACGGCGGCCCCGGCGACGCCGCTGGTCGTGGCCGGCCGCGCTGCTCCTCGCCGCGGTGAGCGTGGTCGTCGGCTGCCGGGCCGCCGGCACCGACGGCCGCACCCCGGTACCGCAGCTCCTCGCCTTCCTGCCCTGGCTCCTCGCGCCCACCGGCCTCGCCCTGCTGTGCGCGCTGCTCGCCCGCTGGCGCACCGGGCTGGTGTGGGGGACCGCCCTGCTGGGACTGCTGGCCTGGTTCATCGAGCCGTACGGCCGGAGCGGCGATCCGGACGGGGTGGCCGTCGCCGAGTTCCGGGTGCTCACCTCGAACGTCGAGTTCGGGCACGGCACCGGTTCCCTGGTCCCGGCGATCCGGCGGCAGCGGCCGGACATCGTCTTCGTGGAGGAGTGCGAGTACACCTGCCAGGCCACACTGGAGCGGGAGTTCGGCACCGACTACCCGAACCGGCGGGCCGTGGCGGGCTCCGGCTCCCGGGGTTCGGTCATCCTCAGCCGCTTCCCGCTCCGGGGCACCGCGGGCGTGCCCGGCACCATGGGCATGCCCGGCGCGGTCGCCGACGTACGCGGCCACACCGTACGCCTGCAACTGGCCCACCCCATGCCGCCCCTTCCGCGTCAAGTAACGCTGTGGAAACGCGAGTTGGGTCGCCTCCGGGACTTCGCCGCGGCCGGCCCCGGCACCCCCACCGTGCTGGCCGGCGACTTCAACGCCTCCCAGGACCACGCGGCCTTCCGGCAGCTCCTCGACACCGGCCTCTCCGACGCCGCCCGCCTCACCGGCCACGACCGCACCCCGAGCTGGCCGGCCCGTACCCTCCCGGCGATCGGCACCCAGATCGACCACGTCCTGATCTCCCGGGACTTCTCCGCGAACACCGCTCGCTTCCTCGACCTCGCCCACACCGACCACCGCGCACTCCTCGTCGACATCACGCTCCACCAGCGCGGATGAGGCAGGCGGGACGCCCATAATGACCGCATGTCCCGCGAGTTCCCCCACAGCCTCACACCCCCCGACTGGCTGGCGCGGAACCTCCGGCCCCAGCAGGCTCCCGTCAACCGCCCGGCCGTCGTCCGCGCCGCCGTCGCCATGGCCCTCCCCCTCGCCCTCGGCCTGGCCGCCGGGGAACCCGCCTACGGCGCGCTCGCCTCGATGGGTGCCCTCTCCGGAGTCATCAGCGACACCGCCGACGCCTACCGCATGCGCATCCTCAACATCGCGATCCCCCAGTTCTTCGGCGCCGTCGGCGTCACCCTCGGCTCCCTGGCCCACGGCCGCGGCTGGGTGACCGTCGCCGCCGTCACCTGCGTCGCGCTCGTCTCCGGGATGATCTCGACGATCGGCGCGGTCGCCTCCGTATCGGGACTGCTGCTGCTCCTCAACACGGTGATCGGCGCGGGGCTGCCCATGCCGGGCCCGTGGTGGCTGGCGCCCGCGCTGCTGTCCGGCGGCGGCCTGCTCGTCCTCCTCCTCACCCTCCTCGCCTGGCCGCTGCGCTCCGGCGTCCCCGAACGGGCCGCGGTCGCCGCCGCCTACCGCACCGTCGCCACCCTCCTCAGCGTCTCCGGCACCCCCCGCGCCGAGGAGTACGACGAGGCCCGGCACGCCGTCACCCAGTCCCTCAACCACGCCTACGACCTCATCCTCGCCCGGCGCACCCGCCACCACGGCCGCAGCCCCGAACTCACCCGCCTCATCGCCCAGTTGAACGCCGTCACCCCGGTCGTCGAGGCCGCCCCCGCCACCCGGCTGGCCGGCCGCCCGCCGTCCCCGCAGATCCCCGCCGCGGTCCGCCTCCTCGCCGACGCCGTCGAGACCGGCCGCACCGGCCCCGCCGTACCCGCCGCCGCCCTGCCCGAACCGGCCGACGAGACGGCCCGCGCCCTCGACCACGCCCTGCGGCACGCCGCCGCGGTGGTCGCCGCGCCGGACATCGACCCGACCGGCGCCGGCGACCGCCCGGCCGCCCCGCGCGTCCGGGCCGTCCGCGCCCTGCGCAACGCCACCCTGTCCGCCGCCTCCTGGCGCTACGGCCTGCGCCTCGCGCTCTGCATCGGCATCGCCCAGACCCTCGTCTCGATCGTGCCGGTGCCGCGCTCCTACTGGGTGGCGCTGACCATCACCTTCGTCCTGAAGCCCGACTTCGGCTCGGTCTTCTCCCGGGCCCTGCTGCGCGCCCTCGGCACGGTCGTCGGGCTGGTGGTCGCGGCGGCGGTCCTCGCCGAGGTGCCCGGCTGGGGGTCCCCGCAGAGCACGACGGGCCACGCGGGCTGGTGGGCCGTACCGGTCCTCTTCCTCCTGGGCCCCCTCATCCCGGCCCTCACCCCACGCGGCTACGGCTACCAGACGGCCGCGATCACCCCGGTGATCCTGCTCCTGTCCAACGTCCTCAACCACCAGGGTTCCGGCCTGCTCCTGCCCCGCCTGGTCGACTCACTGATCGGCTGCGGGATCGCGCTCGTGGCCGGCCACCTCCTCTGGCCGGAGAGCTGGCACACCCGCGTCGGCGACCGTCTCGCGGACGCGGTGGGCGACACCGCGCGCTACGTCGAGGCCGCCTTCGTCCAGGAGGCCGACCCGGCCGCCGGCGCCCGTATGCGCCGCGGCCTGTACCGGGATCTGTCCGACGTCCGTACGGAGTTCCAGCGTGCGCTCACCGAACCCCCGCCCACCGGCCGCCGGGCCGCCGCCTGGTGGCCCCTGGTCGTCGCCGTGGAGCGGATCGTGGACGCCACGACGGCGGCCCGGGTCCGCGTGACACACGGCGCCCCGCCGCCGGCCGCCGCGGAGGTCTCCCAAGTCACGCTCCAACTGCGGGAGTTGGCACAGGGCGTACGGGAGTCCGAGGTGTTGTTCGCGGTCCGTACGGATCTCGCGGGCCCGTCGGACAGCGTGCTGGAACCACTGCGCCAGGAGGTGGCGGCGGCACGGTCGATCGCCTCACCGCACTGAAGGACCCCCGAGACCAACCGGAGACTTTACTTCCCCCATGCGAAAACATGGTCTTGCCTTGACCTCGGAGCCGACAGTGCGCGAGGGTGCGGCGGGGGGGTGAACGGCGGCTGAATCCGGGGAGGTTGGGGCGGAACCGGCACGGGGCGGGCGCGGGGCCCGTCTCACGGGGTTCGCCCCTGCCGAAGATCACCGCCGGAGGCCGCTAACCTTACGTGTCCGTCCTGGCCAGGGATTGACGGCTTCAACTCACGCGAAGGGTTGCGCACATGGGCATTCTCACTCTCCTGCGGAACGCGTTCGGCAGGCCACGCAAGGAGCGTGCCGCCGAAGCAGAGGGTGCGGAAGTGGCTCCTACCCAGGACTCCACTCCTTCGCCGACCGCCGACACCGGGACCCCCCGGGTTCCGTCCCCGTCGCCGGAACCCACCCCCTCCCCGGCACCGACCGCGGCGCTCCCCGAGCCCCGGTCGTCCGCGGCGGACGACACCGATGCCGCCGATGACGCCGATGACACTGACGAACACGAGTTGGTAGCGGCGGCGTTCGACAACGTCAGCGTGCCGCGGCCGGCGAAGCCGGTGGGGGAGACGGGTTCCCCGACCGGTGCCGGGTCGGACGGGGATGACGCCGAGGCCGGGACCGCTGAGGCGCCGGACGCGGGTGCTGACGTAGCGGAGACGCCGGTCACGGAACCCGCCGAAGCACCGCAGGCCGCTGAGCCCACGGTGACTGCGGTGCCTGCGGTGCCTGCGGTGCCTGCGGAGGCGGTCCCAGAGACCGAGCCGGAGACCGAGGTCGAGCCGGCCGCGGAGACCGTCGCCGAGCCCGAGGCGGAGGCAGCCGAGGAACCGGCGGCCACCAAGTCCACGGCGGCGGAGACGACTACCGAGGCCGAGGCCGAGGCCGAAACCCCTGCGGTGCCCGCTGCCGCTGTATCCGAGGCACCCCTGACGGAGACGGTCACCGAGCCTGCCGCCGAGGCGGAGCCGGAGGCTTCACGCGTACCCGTACCGGTACCGGCACCCGTACCCGCGCCGGAGACGGTCGCGGTACCCGCCGCCGAGGTCGAGCCCGCCCCGGAGGCCGAGCCGGAGCCCGTCGCCGCGACGGCCCCGGAACCCGAAGCCGTAACGGAGGCTGTCCCCGCCGCCGAGCCGGAGCCCGCCGCCGAGGTACAGCCGGAACCGGAGACTGAAACGGCACCGGCACCGGAAGCCACCCCGGAACCCGAGGCCAAGCTGGAGCCCGAGGCCGAGGCGCAGCCGGAACCCGAGCCGGAGCCCGAGCCCGAGCCGACGACCGAAGCCGCCCCCGCCCCGGTCGCCGAGACCACCCCCGCGCCCGCACCCGCACTCGCGCCCACCCCCGCACCCGCCCTCGCCCTCTCCGCTAGCAGCACGGTCGGGACGGACGCCACGGCTGAGGCGGCCGAGACAACCGAGGCACCCGAGACGGCTGAGGAGACCGGCGGAGCCGCCGGGGCCGACCTTCCCCCCAGCCTCCTCACCGCCTACACCGCCGCCGCCGAGACCCTCGCCGCGCAGGGGCTGACCGGCACGGCCGCCGCCGTCTACCTGGTGCTGGACCGCTCCTCGAGCATGCGCCCGTACTACAAGGACGGCTCGGCCCAGTCCCTCGGCGAGCAGACCCTCGCCCTCGCCGCCCACCTGTCCCCGGCGGCGGCACCCACCGTCCACGTCGTCTTCTACTCCACCGACCTCGACGGCACCGGCGAGCTGACCCTCACCGACCACGAGAACAAGATCGACCGCCTGCACGCCGGCCTGGGCCGCATGGGCCGAACCAGTTACCACGTCGCTGTGGAGGCCGTACTCGCCCACCACGAGAAGTCGGCCACCCCCTCCGCCCCCGCGCTGGTCGTCTTCCAGACGGACGGCGCCCCCGACGCGAAGACCCCCGCCACCCGCTCCCTCACCGAGGCCGCGAAGAACCACCCCAGCGTGTTCTTCTCCTTCGTCGCCTTCGGGGAGCACGACAACAAGGTCTTCGACTACCTCCGCAGGCTGAAGTCGGACAACACGTCCTTCTTCCACGCCGGCCCGGCCCCCCGCGAACTCACCGACGCGGAACTCTACGAGGGCCTACTGGCCAACTGGCGCCCGTAACAAACACGTTCACCATCAGCGGCGGGGCCCGGCAGACAGCCGGGCCCCGCCGTTCTTTCCTCTGCCGCGGCGATCTCTTCCACACGGCCCTCCGCCGCTATCGCCCACCCGATAGATTCACTTCATGCCAGGCCGCCTTCTCGAACTCCACGTCGAGAACTTCCGAAGTCTCCGAGACGTGACCATCCCGCTCGGTCCGCTCACTGTGCTGGTGGGGCCGAACGGTGTGGGCAAGAGCAACGTGCTGGAGGTTTTCGATTTCTTGGCCGACATCATCCGCACGGACCTCCAACCCGCACTCGACTCACGTGATGGGTTCGACGAGGTCGCCTTCTGGGGTGGGGGCAGGCCTCCCACGTCCATGCGCATCCAGCTGAAGGCCACCTGGACGAGTAATTCCACCCTCAACGCTCCGGATGAGTACAGCCTCACCATCAAACGCCGTTCCCTGCCCTCGAATCGGGATCGCAACAAGGCGCCCTACACCTTGTCCCGCGAGGAGAGCTTTCTGTTCAAGCGGACCCAGGGCCGCGGCAGACGCATCACCATCTCGGGGGTGGAGGCGCGGGTGATCGACAGCCGCGCGGACAAGGAGAAGGACAGCAGCTTCGGGATCAGGAGACTGAGCAGCGGGCTGTCCACGCTTCCGCGCCTCGGGCCCGCCGATGGCGGTGACGAGGTCACGCGTGTCGCCGACCGGCTGTCGTCCTTCCGCGTGTTCGACGTCGATGTGGCCGCCGCGCGCCTGCCCACCCGCCTGACCGGTGCGGACTTCCCCACGTTGTCGTCTCACGCCGAGAATCTGGCGGCGTTTCTGATCCACCTCAGCGGCCGCGAGGAGACGTGGCAGGACCTGGTCGAGGACGCGCGCACCGTCCTCCCGCAGCTGGAGGACATCGAATTCGAAGAGGTCGGCGGTTCCACCGACCAACTCACCGTCGTCCTGCGCGAACGTGGCCTGCGCCGCACGACGCCCCTGGCCGACGCGTCCTACGGGACGGTCCGCCTGCTGGGGCTGCTCGCCCTGCTCTACGACCCGAACCCGCCGGCTTTCACCTGCATCGAGGAGATCGACCACGGTCTGCACCCGCAGGCGTTGGAACTCGTCGTACAGCGGCTGCGCGAGGCGTCCGACCGGACGCAGTTCATCGTGGCCACGCACTCCCCCGCTCTGGTCAACCGGCTCCGCCCTGAGGAGTTCCTCGTCTGCGACCGCAACGACGAGGGTGCCTCCATCATCCCGGCCCTGACGACCCAAGAAGTGAAGGACATCGTCGAGGAGTCCGGGGACCAGCCGCTGGGAGAGCTGTGGTTCTCCGGGGTCCTCGGCGGCGATCTCACCGGAGGCGAACTGTGAGCTCCGGCGGAAAGGGCAGCGGCGCCGGACGAACCCGGGCACCACAGCCGGGAGTGATCGTGCTGGCGGGAGAGGACAAGAACGACTGCGACATCATGGCCGCGTTGATACGGGCGCACCGGCCCGACCTGGGAGCCGCCGCCAAACTCGTCCGTATCAACGATCCCGTGCGTCTGCGCCGCAAGACGGGTCCCGATCTCACGGCGGCGGTCAGAACACTCGTGGGCAAAGCCCGGGCCAAGGCTCTCCAGCAAAGGGCGCTCCTGCGCGGATTCGTGGTGCACGAGGATCTGGACGGCTTCACGGACAGCGCCTACGACAGAATCCGCAAGGCGGTATCCGACGAGCTTGATCATCAAAGCTCCGGCTTTCCGACCGCCCTCGCTCTCGCGGCGTGGGAATCGGAGGGATGGCTGCTCCTGTTTCCGGAGGCCTTCCCGCACGTACGTCCCCGGTGGACGGTCCCCGCACAGTCGCGCGGAAGGGACACCGGACGCGTGCAGGAGCCCAAGGAGAAACTCAAGCGCGTCCTCGGACGCCCGGCCTTCCGCGAAAGCGACGGCCCGCTGGTCGCCCGCGAGGCCTTGCGGCACGGTCTGATCCCGTCACCCCAGGGAACGAACCGCTCGTACACCGACTTCGTCGGCGATCTGGAGGAGTGGCGCTGACCCCCAGCACTCCCACGGGTGTGGGTCACGCGAGCCGTCACGGGTCCGGAGACGGGCGGCGTCCCGTTCGAGGACGACGACCGCCGCATCGGACCCTTCCCACCCAGTAAAACGGGAAGCGGGCGGCCCACCCATGTCGGATACGATTTCTGGGTTCGCGCGACACAGACACCAGCAGACCGACCTGGGAGCAGCCCCCGATGGCTCGACACCTCATCACCAGCGCCCTTCCGTACATCAACGGAATCAAGCACCTGGGCAACATGGTGGGGTCCATGCTCCCGGCGGACGTGTACTCCCGCTATCTGCGCCAGCGCGGCCACGACGTCCTCTACATCTGCGCGACGGACGAACACGGCACCCCCGCCGAACTCGCCGCGAAGGAACAGGGCGTGCCGGTGGCCGCCTTCTGCGCGCAGGCGCACGACGCGCAGAAGGCGGTCTACGACGGGTTCGCGCTCGCCTTCGACTACTTCGGGCGCAGCTCCAGCGAGCAGAACGTGGAGATCACGCAGCACTTCGCCCGCCGCCTCAACGAGAACGGTTTCATCGAGGAGCGCGCGATCCGCCAGGTCTACAGCCCGGCGGACGGCCGCTTCCTCCCGGACCGTTACGTCGAGGGCACCTGCCCCCACTGCGGCTACGACAAGGCCCGCGGCGACCAGTGCGAGAACTGCACCCGCGTCCTCGACCCCACCGACCTGATCAACCCCCGGTCCGCGATCTCCGGCTCCACGGAGCTCGAGGTGCGGGAGACGAAGCACCTCTTCCTCCTCCAGTCGAAGCTCCAGCACGAGGTCGAGGAGTGGGTCGCCGCCCACGAGGACGAGTGGCCGCAGCTCGCCTCCTCCATCGCCCGCAAGTGGCTCACCGAGGGCCTGCACGACCGCGCGATCACCCGCGACCTCGACTGGGGTGTCCCCGTCCCCGCCGACACCTGGCCCGAGCTGGCCGCCGAGGGCAAGGTCTTCTACGTCTGGTTCGACGCCCCGATCGAGTACATCGGCGCGACGAAGGAGTGGGCGGACCAGGACCCGGCGAACCGCGACTGGAAGTCCTGGTGGTACGAGGCGGACGCGACCGTCCGCTACACGGAGTTCATGGCGAAGGACAACGTCCCGTTCCACACGGTGATGTTCCCGGCCACCGAACTGGGCGTACGCGAGCCGTGGAAGAAGGTCGACTACGTCAAGGCCTTCAACTGGCTGACGTACTACGGCGGGAAGTTCTCCACGTCGCAGAAGCGGGGCGTCTTCACCGACCAGGCCCTGGACATCCTCCCGGCGGACTACTGGCGCTACTTCCTGATCGCCAACGCGCCCGAGTCCGACGACTCGTCGTTCACCTGGGAGCACTTCACCGCCACGGTGAACAAGGACCTGGCCGACACCCTCGGCAACTTCGTCAACCGCGTCCTGTCCTTCTCCAAGAAGCGGTTCGGCGAGCAGGTCCCGGCGGGCGCCGAGGCCGGTGAGGCGGAGACGAGGCTGGGCGAGGAGATCGCCGCCCTGCTCGCCGAGTACGAGACGCAGATGGAGTCCCTCCAGTTCCGCAAGGCGGCGGCGGCGCTCCGCGCGCTCTGGTCGGCGGGCAACTCCTATCTGGAGGAGAAGGCCCCCTGGCTGGAGATCAAGACGGACCAGGACGCGGCGGCCCTCACCCTGCGCACCGCGATGAACCTGATCCACCTCTACGCGGTCGTCTCGGAACCCTTCATCCCGGCCACGGCGGCCGTCATGCGCGCCGCCTTCGCCCTCACCGAGGACACGGCGGCCTGGGTGTCCCCGGCCGAGGCGAAGTCGCTCACCGCGGTCCCCGCGGGCACCCCCTTCACCGTCCCCCCGGTCCTCTTCGCGAAGCTCACGGACGAGGACCTGGAGACGTACAAGGAACGCTTCGGCGGAGACCCGTCCCAGGTTCCGCAGGCCTGACCCGGTGACGTGCCACGGCACCGAACCGACCGGTTAAAGGCGCACCACCGAGCAGCTGCGCCGGCACATGACTCCCTCACGGGACGTTCTGTGGCCGCGGAGCAGACGGCACTACCACTCGAACCGTAGGGCCCGGACACCCGACGGGCGCCAGCTGATCCCCCGCCCCGAGCAGACCCTGACGCCCTCCGCGCGGCCCTCGCCGTCGTAGCCCCGGGGCGCCCGGACGAGATGCAGACCACCACATACGACGCCTTCGCCAAAGCCGTCGAGTGGCAGTCGCTGAGCTCAGTGCGCAGACGGGTCCTCATGGACGACGCCATGCAGTCCGACTGACCGAACGGCGGAGGTCACGACAGAGAGCATCACCTGAGGTACCAGGCGTACTTGTGCGTTCCTCCGGCCACCCAGGATCATCGGGCGCGACCCGGCAAGCCGTAAAGTTCCGCCATGGCAGTTCCCGAGGTCATCCCGATCGCATACGAACCCAACCACCGCACCGACACGATCGGCCGGTACACGGACGGACAGTTTCTGGCGACGGTCACGTACGCCTTCCCCACCGGCTTCCGCCCCGACGACGGCTGGGAGGACCACAAGCGTCTCTACGCCGTGCTGCACACCTTCGACTCCGCCGGCCACCACCGTGACGCCCAGATCTGGTGCGCCGGCACCTGGTCGGAACAGCAGCGCGACCCCTACGGCGACCAGTCCGTCGTAGGCCGGGCCCGCGCCCACCTGACGAAGCTCCTCTCCTCCCTGCCCGGCCTCAGCTACACGGACATCGCCGTACGGCCCTTCCAACTCACCTACGACAACGTCCTGTTCGGCCTCGTGGTCGACAAGAGCGACGCCGAAGACACCGAGGACGACGACTGGGCCGAACTGCTTCCGGACGGCCTGGGCTTCGGGTCGCCGTGGAAGGGCCAGTACGACATCTGACGCCACTGACGCGGGAGAGCGGCGAGCCGGGCGGGCGCGCCCCCGACTATTCGGTGGGTGAGCGGCGCCGTCCTGTACCGGTGCTCTCCCGGGGGGGGAGACCCTCCGCGGAAAAGCGTGACACTTCCGCGCCAAGTGTCACGCTTTCGCACCTCACCCCCCCCTGCACCAAGCGCCCCGATCACCAACCGGCGCCGCGGGATTCCCGAGGGGCGTGCCTAGGCCGCCGAGTCGGCGTAGAAGTGCGGGGCACCAAGGCCTCGTGCGGGCGGAGTCGGCGGACCGGCGGGCGGTTGTGCTCCCAGGGCCTCACGCGCCGTGGCGATGTGGTCCAAGCCCTGCCTTGCCGTGCGGCCCGCCTGGGCGTACTCGCTCGCCGTGCCGGCCTCCGTCAGCTGGACGGCGGCGGCGTGATGGCACTCCGCCGCCCGTGTCAGGGCCTCGGTCGCCGTCCGGTCGGCGCCCGCCCAGACCTTCGTCTCCGGGACCGGGAGGCCCGCGCCGAGCCGCAGGACCCAACCGCTCGCCTCGGCCTCGGCGTCCAGGTCGGACAGGTCGGACAGGCGGCGGGCCGGTGGCAGGCGTCGCTGGACGGCGACCGCGAACACGGCTCCCGCGATCAACAGCAGGGCGATCAGCACGGCCATTCCCATCGCTTCCTCCAGCCTCTGGTGACATACGGGGTAGTGAATCTCCTACCCCCATCAGACGCCGGGCCACTGTGGGACACCGTCGAGCCGCCTGTGCGCTCCCCGTGAGCCCTCCATGAGCCCACGGGGTCGCCGGGGTCGCCCTACCACGGCCGCGAACGCGCACGCGGATTACGGATACCGATGCGGATGCGGATGCGGTCGCGCTGTTACGACGCCGACGGGGACGGTGACGCCGATCCGGTCGGGCCGCCGGGGCCGCCCGGACCGCCCGGACCGCCCGGACCGCCCGATCCGTCGTGCGTCTCGGACGGCGTCACCCCGAGCGTCAGCCGGCCCCGGACTCCCCTGGCGATGTGCCTGTGGTCGTAGGCGAGGTAGAGGAGTCCGCCCTCGTGACCGTTGTCCGGGTAGATGCCGTCCTCGGTGAGCGTGGTGCGGGTCGTCGTGTTGGAGGCGTAGGGCTCGATGACGGCGGAGGCGAGGACCGACCGTTCGTCGAAGAAGAGCTGGCCGGTGTGGCAGGCGTGGCCGCCCTCGTAGCCGGTCTCGGTCCACTCGCCGTCCACGTGCACCTTGACGTGGATGTGGACACAGCGGCCCTGGTACCAGCCGGGGAACACCGTCCGGAAGGTCACCTTGCCGTGCCGGTCCGTGTGCCAGGTGCCGCGCAGGAAGCGGTCGCTGTCGGTCGGCACTTGATGGCCGCCGCCTCCGCCGCCCGGGCCGCCGGTCGGGGGCGTGCCGGTCGGGGTGCCGGAGGGCGGCGGCCCGGTCGGCGCCGGGCCGCCACCGCCGCCACCGCTCTCGTAACCCGAGTAGACGCCGGTCGCGTTGCAGTGCCAGATGTCGACGGCCGCGTTCCTGAGCGGCTTGCAGGTCTTGGCGTCGATCACCCTGAGTTCGAGGGAGAGGGGGATGCCCTCCTGGTCCTCGGTGACATCGCGGCGGATCTTGTCGGCGTCGATGTAATAGGGGCCCTCCACCAACTCCGAGGTGAGCGTGTAGCAGGCGTCGTCCGAGGCGGACGGGTGCGCGGGGGACTCGGTCTGCGCCGACGCGTTCACGGCCAGCGCACCGCTGACGCCCACCGCGGTCATCGCCGCACCGCCCGCCACCAGGACCGTGCGCCGGGCCAACCCTCGTCTGTCTTCCGGTACTTGGGATTCCGTCATGGCCCCGGACGCTAGAGGCGACGAACGTGACATGAACATGAGAAAGAGCTGTGAATCGGGATCACACGCGAAAGGGCTCGAAACCGACGTCGGTTTCGAGCCCTCGCCCCAACGAACGGACGGACTACTTCGGCTGCGGCTTGCGCACCGACAGGTGAAGCTCCCGCAGCCGCGTCTCGTCCAGCTCGGTCGGCGCGCCCATCATCAGGTCCTGGGCGTTGCCGTTGAGCGGGAAGGAGATCGTCTCGCGGATGTTCGGCTCGTCGGCCAGCAGCATGACGATGCGGTCGACACCGGGGGCGATCCCGCCGTGCGGCGGGGCGCCGAAGCGGAACGCGCGGAGCATGCCCGCGAACTGCTCCTCGACGGTCTCCCGGTCGTAGCCCGCGATCTCGAAGGCCTTCAGCATGATCTCGGGCTCGTGGTTCCGGATCGCGCCGGAGGACAGCTCGACACCGTTGCAGACGATGTCGTACTGCCAGCCCAGGACATCCAGCGGGTCCTGGGTCTCCAGCGCCTCCAGGCCGCCCTGGGGCATCGAGAACGGGTTGTGCGAGAAGTCGATCTTCCCCGTCTCCTCGTCCTTCTCGTACATCGGGAAGTCGACGATCCAGCAGAAGCGGAAGACGCCCTCCTCGAAGTGGCCCGCGCGCTTGGCCGCCTCGACCCGCACCGCGCCCATGATCTTCGAGACCTCGTCGAACTCGCCCGCGCCGAAGAAGACCGCGTGGCCGGCGGCGAGCGACAGGCGCTTGGTCAGCTCGGCGACGTTCTCCTCCGTCAGGAACTTCGCGATCGGGCCCGTCAGCGAGCCGTCCTCGGCGACCCGGACCCAGGCCAGGCCCTTCGCGCCGAGGGTGACGGCGAAGTCACCGAGCTGGTCGAAGAACTTGCGGGGCTGCCCGGACACGTCCGGCACCGCCAGAGCCCGTACGTGCTTGCCCGCGAACGCCTTGAACTCCGAGCCCGCGAACACGTCGGTGATGTCGACGAGTTCGAGCTTCGCGCGCAGGTCCGGCTTGTCGGAGCCGTACTTCAGCATCGACTCGCGGAAGGGGATACGGGGGAAGGGCGAGGTGACCGGCTGCCCGCCGCCGAACTCCTCGAACAGCTCCGTCATGAGCTTCTCGATCGGCTGGAAGACGTCCTCCTGCTCTACGAAGCTCATCTCCACGTCGAGCTGGTAGAACTCGCCCGGCGAACGGTCCGCGCGGGCGTCCTCGTCGCGGAAACAGGGCGCGATCTGGAAGTAGCGGTCGAAGCCGGAGATCATCAGCAGCTGCTTGAACTGCTGCGGCGCCTGCGGCAGGGCGTAGAACTTGCCCGGGTTGAGGCGGGAGGGGACCACGAAGTCACGGGCGCCCTCGGGCGAGGTCGCGGAGAGGATCGGGGTCGCCATCTCGTTGAAGCCCAGCGCCGTCATCTTGTGCCGGATGGCCGAGATGACGGCCGTACGCAGCATGACGTTGCGGTGCATGCGCTCACGGCGCAGGTCCAGGAAGCGGTACTCCAGACGCCGCTCCTCGTTGACCCCGTCCTCCGTGTTGATCGTGAACGGGAGCGGCGCGGCGGCGCCGAGCAACTCGACCTCGCCGACCTCGACCTCGATCTCGCCGGTGGGCAGATCGGGGTTCACGTTCTCGGCGCCGCGGGAGACGACCCGGCCGTCGACACGGACCGTCGACTCCTTGGTGACCTTGTCGAGGGCCTCGTACGCGGGGGTGCCGGGGCGGGCGACGAGTTGCGTGATGCCGTAGTGATCGCGCAGATCGATGAAGAGGATGCCGCCCAGGTCGCGCCGATTGTGCAGCCAGCCACTCAGCCGGACGTCGGTGCCGACGTCAGAGGCGCGGAGCTCGCCGCAGGTGTGGGACCTGTACCGATGCATCGTCGTTCATCCAGCCTTCGCGGATCGGGGTCTGTTTCACGTGAAACGTCCGAGGCCGGAGCCCGGACCTCCCAAGGGTACCGGCCACCCATCGATCGCCTCCCCACCATTAAGTCCGTACTCCATCGGTGGCACAGTTCGATCGCACCTTCTTACAGTGGGGCAATGCGCACTGGTGAGCCCCTGCCCGCCGTGGGAGAGGTACTCGCCGCCCTCGCGACCGGCCTGTGGTACTGGAACACCGCCACCAAGCTGGTCACGGTCGACGCCGAGGCGGCACGGCTGCTCGGGCTGCCCGCCGAGCGGACCACCCTCACGGAGGCCCAGACCCGGGCCCGTCTCCACCCCGTCGACTGGAACGAGATCACGGGTGTCGTCGGGCTGGCCGTCGCCGAGGACACCCTCGCGGAGGTACGCATCAGGGTCATGGACGGACGCGGCCGGGTGATCCGTACCGTCCGCAGCCGTTCCAAGCCCTCGTACAACCGCGTCAACCGCTCCTACGAGCTGATCGGCACCCTCCAGGAGGTCACCGAGCCGGCGCCGGGCACCCCGGCGGGGCGGCGGGCGGTCACCGGGGACTGGCGGCGCTCCCGGGAGGCGTTCCTGCTCGACGCGGGCCGGGCGCTGGCCGAGGCGCGGTCCACGGCGGAGGTGCTGCGGGTCGCGGCCGGGCTGTCGATGCCGGGCTTCTCGCCGGACGGCCTCGCGGTCTTCGGGGTGGAGGCCGGCCGGCTGACGATCGTCGGCCACCACGGGCAGCAGCCCGGCGACGAGGGCCCCTTCGCCCAGATGTCCCTGGCGACGGACTACCCGGCCGCCGAGGTGGTCCGCACGGGCCGTGCCGTCTACCTCTCCTCGCCCGAGCAGTACAGGACGCACTACCCGGTCACCTGGCCGCTCGCTCAGGGCTTCGGCCGGCAGTCCTGGGCGTTCCTGCCGCTGACCGTGGCCGGCCGCACGATGGGCGCCTGGATGGCCGCCTTCACCTATCCGGTCGCGTTCACCCCTGACGAGCGGTCCGTTCTGACGACCGTGGCCCGCATGCTCGCGCAGGCCCTGTCCCGCGCCGGTGTCCAGGAGTCCGAGCGGGAGCTGACCGACGGGCTCCAGCGCTCCATGCTGCCCACCCTGGGCCCCGAGATCCCGGGCATGAACGTCGCCGCCCGCTACATCCCGACCGGCGGCGGCCTCCAGGTCGGCGGCGACTGGTACGACATGATCCCGCTGCCCGGCGGCACGCCCTCCGGAGGCGGACGGATCGCGCTGGTCATCGGTGACGTCCAGGGCCACGACGTACGCGCCGCCGGTCTCATGGGCCAGCTGCGGATCGCCCTGCGCGCCTACGCCTCCGAGGGCCACCGGCCGGACGCGGTGCTCTCCCGGGCCTCCCGGTTCCTGCACGGCGTCACCCACGCCGACCCCCGGCTCCCCGACCCGCGCTTCGCGACCTGCCTCTACGTGGAGGCCGACCCGGCGACCGGCGTCCTGGAGATCGCCCGGGCCGGCCATCCCGACCCCGCGATCCGTATGGCCGACGGAACCGTGCTGACCCGGCCCACGGCGGGCGGCCTGCCCCTGGGCATCGATCCGGACGCCGACTACCCGACGACGACACTCGCCCTGGAGCCCGGCGAGACCATGCTGATCTGCACCGACGGCCTGATCGAGACCGGCGGCCACGACCTGGACACCGGCTGGCAGCGGATCCGGACGATCCTGGAGCAGCACAAGGGCGACCTGGAGGAACTCGCCGACGCACTCGTCCAGGGCGTGCTCGGACCCTCCTCGCACCACACCAGAGGGCCGCTGGCCGACCGCCGCGAGGACGACATCGCCGTCCTGCTGCTGCACCGCGAGGACGGTGAACACGGCCGCGGCGGCGGCCCGGTGGGCATGACGGCAGCGACCCCGGTCCGGCGCACGATGCTCACCGTCGCCCAGGCCGAGCCCGAGCGGGTGGCCGCGGCCCGGCAGCAACTGCGCGAACTGCTGCACGACTGGACCTGCGCCGACCAGGTCGACTCGGTGGTGCTGCTCGTCTCCGAGATGCTCACCAACGTCCTCGTGCACACCGACACCGACGCCCTGCTGACCGCCGAGGTGACCGGCGAGCCGGGCGGACGCCGGATCCGGGTCGAGGTCACCGACGCCGGCGACGATCTCCCGCACCGCCGGCAACCCGGTGAACTGGCGTCCTCCGGGCGGGGGTTGCTCCTCATCGAACTCCTCGCCACGAGCTGGGGCGTGGCTCCCAGGGGCGCCGGCAAGAGCATCTGGTTCGAGCTCTACGAGCCCGACGGGCCGGGGCCGGCCGCGGGCCCGGCGGAGGTTCCCGGCGGGGCGTAGCGCGAGCGCAGTTCGTGGACGACCCCGTGGGCCGCGGCCGTCAGCGGCACCGCGAGCAGCATGCCGAGGATTCCGGCGACGGACGCCCCGGCGGTGATCGCGAGCAGCACGGCGGCCGGGTGCATCTGGACCGTCCGGCTCTGGATCACCGGCTGGAGGACGTGCCCCTCCAGCACCTGTACGGCGAGGACCACGCCCAGCGCCCACAGCGCGACGACGACACCCCGGTCGGCGAGCGCGACGAGCACCGCGACGGCCCCCGAGATGAACGCGCCGAGGTAGGGGATGTAGGCGCCGACGAAGACGAGCGCGCCCAGCCCCACCGCCCCCGGCACACCGAGGACGAGCAGCCCGACGGTGATGCAGAGGGCGTCGATGAGGGCGATGAGGGTGGTCCCGCGCATGAACCCCTCGACGCTCTCGAAGGCCCGCCGGGCCATGGCCTCGACGGTGTCGGCGGTGCCGCGCGGGGCCAGGGACCGCAGGCCGCCGGCGGCCCGGTCGGAGTCGCGCAGGAAGAAGAAGACGAGGAGCAGCGCCAGTACGGCCATCGCCAGGGTCTCGCCGACGACGCTGACGCCGCTGATGACGTTGGAGGCGGCCGTCCCGCCGAACTTGGAGAGCAGCTCCTTGGCGTTGCCGGCGAGGTCGCCGACCGAGGTGCCGGCCGACCCGAAGTGCTTCGCGAGCGAGACACCGGCCTGTTTGAGCGAGGCCAGGATCTGGTCCCCGGTGTCGATGAGCGCGGCGACCACGATGTACGCGGCCCCGCCGACCACGGCCACCACGGCGACACAGGTGAGCCCGGCGGAGACCGACCGGTTGACCCCGGCCTTCACCAGCCGCCGGTGCAGCGGCCCGAGCAGGGCGCTGCCGAGCAGCGCGAGCAGCACGGGGGTCACGGCGGTCCGCAGCTCGGCGCAGAGCCGGATCCCGACGTAGACGACCCCGCTGAGGAGGAGCAGGACGGCGCACCAAGCGGCGAACCGGCGTACGGGATCGGGGAGCAGGTGCACGGTCCCAGCCGATCACGCGGAGGGCGGGCCGTCCCCTCGGAACGGCCCGCCCGGGTGACGCGGTGTCAGGAGCTGGGTCCGCTCTCGGTCATCCCGTGGACGGCCGGGACGGTGCCGAGTCGGCCCTTCTGGAAGTCCTCGAAGGCCTGCTGGAGCTCTTCGCGGGTGTTCATCACGAAGGGTCCGTAGTGGGCCATGGGCTCCCGGATGGGCTGTCCGCCGAGGAGGACGACCTCCAGGTCCGGGGTGTGGGAGTCCTGCTGCTCGTCCGCGCGGACGGTGAGCGAGGAGCCCGCGCCGAAGACGGCGGTCTGGCCCGTGTGGACCGGACGGCGGTCGGCGCCGACCGTGCCCTTGCCGGCCAGGACGTAGGCGAGGCCGTTGAAGTCCTCGCGCCACGGCAGGGTGATCTCCGCGCCGGGCGCCAGCGTGGCGTGGATCATCGTGATGGGGGTGTGGGTGATGCCGGGTCCCTGGTGGCCGTCGAGCTCACCGGCGATGACGCGCATCAGCGCGCCGCCGTCGGGGGACGCGAGCAGCTGCACCTGGCCGCCGCGGATGTCCTGGTAGCGGGGGGCCATCATCTTGTCCTTGGCGGGGAGGTTCACCCAGAGCTGGAGGCCGTGGAAGAGACCGCCGGACATGACGAGGGACTCCGGCGGCGCCTCGATGTGCAGCAGGCCGGAGCCCGCCGTCATCCACTGGGTGTCGCCGTTGGTGATGGTGCCGCCGCCGCCCTGGCTGTCCTGGTGGTCGAAGATCCCGTCGATGATGTAGGTGACGGTCTCGAAGCCGCGGTGGGGGTGCCAGGGGGTGCCCTTGGGCTCGCCCGGCGCGTACTCCACCTCTCCCATCTGGTCCATCATGATGAAGGGGTCGAGATGGCGGTAGTTGATCCCGGCGAACGCTCGGCGCACCGGGAAGCCCTCGCCCTCGAAACCGCTCGGCGCGGTGGTGACGGTGAGCACGGGACGTGCCACGGCGTCGGCCGGTGCTGCCACACGGGGCAGGGCGAGCGGGTTCTCTACGGTCACTGCGGGCATGTCGACCTCCTGGTGCGATGCTCCGAGTTTAGTTGAGCATTGAACTTTCTGCTACCCCCAACAGAGAGAGCCCGGAGGGCATTCCCTCCGGGCTCACACAGGGTGCGGCGGTCAGCCGTACATGCGGCGCATCGCGAACTCCACCATCTGCTCAACGGCCTTGGCGTCGAACACCATCCGGTGCTCGCCCTCCATGTCGACGACGAAGCCGTACCCCGTCGGCAGCAGATCGATCACCTCGGCGCCGGTGATCACGAAGTACTTGGACTCCTTGCCCGCGTACCGGCGCAGCTCCTTGAGCGAGGTGAACATCGGGATCACCGGCTGCTGGGTGTTGTGCAGCGCGAGGAAGCCCGGATTGTCGCCACGCGGGCAGTACACCTTGGAGGTCGCGAAGACCTGCTGGAAGTCCTCCGCGGACATCTGGCCGGTGGTGAAGGCGCGCACAGCGTCCGCGAGCGAGGGCGGCGACGGCTCGGGGTAGAGCGGCGGCTGCTGGCCGTAGCCGCCGGCCATCTGCTGCTGCGGCGGGACGTACCCCTGCTGAGCAGCCCCTCCGTCCATGGGCTGGCCGTATCCATACATGCCCGCAAGAGTACTGAGTCACAGATGGCCCGAGAGGGCTTGCTTCTTATTACCGGCGGGTAGCATCATCGTAGGCACTTGTTGTCATTGATATGTGCAGTCGAACGAGCGCGAGGAGCCAGCGCCTCGCCGATCTCTACGGAGCAGTCGCCATGGGGCACTACAAGTCCAATCTCCGCGACATCGAGTTCAACCTCTTCGAGGTCCTCGGGCGCGACAAGCTGTACGGCACCGGTCCGTTCGCGGAGATGGACACGGACACCGCCAAGAGCATCCTGGAGGAGCTGACCCGCCTCTCGGAGAACGAGCTGGCCGAGTCCTTCGCCGATGCCGACCGCAACCCGCCGGTCTTCGACCCGGAGACGAACACCGCGCCGGTGCCCGCCTCCTTCAAGAAGAGCTACAAGGCCTTCATGGACGCCGAGTACTGGCGCCTGGGCCTGCCCGAGGAGATCGGCGGCACCAACGCGCCGCCCTCCCTGATCTGGGCCTACGCGGAGCTGGTGCTCGGCGCCAACCCGGCCGTGTGGATGTACTCCTCCGGCCCGGCCTTCGCCGGCATCCTCTTCGACGAGGGCACCGAGCAGCAGAAGCACATCGCCAAGCTCGCCGTGGAGAAGACCTGGGGCTCGACCATGGTCCTCACCGAGCCCGACGCGGGCTCGGACGTAGGCGCCGGCCGCACCAGGGCGGTCCCGCAGGACGACGGCTCCTGGCACATCGAGGGCGTCAAGCGCTTCATCACCTCCGGTGAGCACGACATGGAGGAGAACATCCTCCACTACGTCCTCGCCCGCCCCGAGGGCGCCGGCCCCGGCACCAAGGGCCTCTCCCTCTTCCTCGTCCCCAAGTTCCTCTTCGACTTCGAGACCGGCGAGCTGGGCGAGCGCAACGGCGTCTACGCGACGAACGTCGAGCACAAGATGGGCCTCAAGGCCTCCAACACCTGCGAGATGACCTTCGGCGACCGCACCCCCGCCAAGGGCTGGCTGATCGGCGACAAGCACGACGGCATCCGCCAGATGTTCCGGATCATCGAGTTCGCCCGCATGATGGTCGGCACGAAGGCCATCTCCACGCTCTCCACCGGCTACCTCAACGCCCTGGAGTACGCCAAGGAGCGCGTGCAGGGTCCCGACCTCGCGCAGTTCATGGACAAGACCGCGCCGAAGGTCACCATCACGCACCACCCGGACGTGCGCCGCTCGCTGATCACGCAGAAGGCGTACGCCGAGGGCATGCGCGCCCTGGTCCTCTACACCGCCTCGATCCAGGACACGATCGCGGTCAAGGAGACCGAGGGCGCGGACGCCTCCACCGAGCACGCGCTCAACGACCTCCTCCTGCCGATCGTGAAGGGCTACGGCTCCGAGAAGGGGTACGAGCAGCTCGCCCAGTCGCTCCAGACCTTCGGCGGCTCCGGCTTCCTCCAGGAGTACCCGATCGAGCAGTACATCCGCGACGCCAAGATCGACACCCTCTACGAGGGCACCACCGCCATCCAGGGCCAGGACTTCTTCTTCCGGAAGATCGTCCGCAACCAGGGCGCGGCCCTCAACTCCCTTGCCGAGGACATCAAGAAGTTCCTCGCGCTGGGCACCGGTGGCGAGGACCTCGCGGCGGCCCGCGAGCACCTGGCCAAGGCGGCCGTCGAACTGGAGGCGATCGTCGGCCTGATGCTGACCGACCTCGCCGCCACCGAGCAGGACGTCAAGAACATCTACAAGGTGGGCCTGAACAGCACCCGCCTGCTGCTCGCCTCCGGTGACGTGGTCGTCGGCTACCTGCTCCTCAAGGGGGCCGCGGTCGCCGCTGAGAAGCTGGAGACGGCCTCCGTCAAGGACAAGCCCTTCTACACCGGCAAGATCGCGGCGGCGAAGTTCTTCGCGGCCAACGTCCTGCCCGGCGTCACCCTGTCCCGCAAGATCGCCGAGGGTGTCGAGCTGGACCTGATGGAGCTGGACGAGGCCGCGTTCTAGCGGCCCGCCCGGGGGTACCGGTGTCCTGATCGACCGGGACACCGGCCGGCCCCGGCCGGGTGTCCCGGTGGCGCGTTCCGGGACGCATCGGCACAGCCCGCTGAAAGTCCACACCGCCCTCACGAGGGCCCTCTCCCAACCCCGGGAGCGGGCCCTCGTACGTCGTTAAGGTGAACCCATGAGCGCACCCACCCGCTTCGACCGCGGACTCACCGATGACCTGATGTCCTACCTGGCGGCGAGCCCCACGCCCTACCACGCCGTGGCGAACACCGCGGAGCGGCTGGAGAAGGCCGGCTTCCGCCAGGTCGCGGAGACGGACGCCTGGGACGCGACGAGCGGCGGCAAGTACGTGACACGCGGCGGCGCGATCGTCGCGTGGTACGTCCCCGAGGGCGCCGACCCGCACACTCCGTACCGCATCATCGGCGCGCACACCGACTCCCCGAACCTGCGGGTCAAACCGCGGCCCGACACCGGTGCGCACGGCTGGCGCCAGGTGGCCGTGGAGATCTACGGCGGCCCGCTGCTCAACTCCTGGCTCGACCGGGACCTCGGCCTGGCCGGCCGGCTGAGCCTCCGGGACGGCTCCGCCCGCCTGGTGAACGTGGACCGCCCGCTGCTCCGGGTGCCCCAACTCGCCATCCACCTGGACCGTTCCGTGTCGAGCGAGGGGCTCAAGCTCGACAAGCAGCGCCACCTCCAGCCGATCTGGGGCATGGGCGACGTGCGCGACGGCGACCTCATCGCCTTCCTGGAGGAGGAGTCGGGACTCGCACGGGGCGAGGTCACCGGCTGGGACCTGATGGTCCACTCCGTGGAGGCGCCCGCCTACCTCGGCCGCGACCAGGAGCTGATGGCCGGACCGCGCATGGACAACCTGCTCTCCGTGCACGCCGGGACGGCCGCGCTCACCGCCGTCGCCGGCAGCGGGAACCTGTCGTACATCCCCGTCCTGGCCGGCTTCGACCACGAGGAGAACGGCTCGCAGTCCGACACCGGCGCGGACGGACCGCTGCTCGGCGGGGTGCTGGAACGCTCGGTCTTCGCGCGCGGCGGGTCCTACGAGGACCGGGCCCGCGCCTTCGCCGGCACCGTCTGTCTCTCCTCCGACACGGGCCACGCGGTCCACCCCAACTACGCCGAGCGGCACGACCCGACCCACCACCCGCGGGTCAACGGCGGCCCGATCCTCAAAGTGAACGTCAACAACCGCTACGCCACGGACGGTTCGGGCCGCGCGGTGTTCGCCGCCGCCTGCGAGAAGGCCGGGGTGGAGTACCAGACGTTCGTTTCCAACAACTCCATGCCGTGCGGCACGACGATCGGCCCGATCACCGCGGCCCGGCACGGGATCAGGACCGTCGACATCGGCGTCGCCATCCTCTCCATGCACAGCGCCCGCGAACTCTGCGGCGACCAGGACCCGTTCCTGCTGGCCAACTCGCTGGTGGCGTTCCTGGAGGGTGCGTAACTCGCAAGGAACGCATGGGTGTTGTCTTCCCGGGTACCCGGTTGCCGACCGGAACGCAGCGGACCGGAAAGGGAGGCGACACTCATGGGCTTGGGCGGATGCATCATCCTCATCGCCGTCGGCGCGATTCTCACTTTCGCGACGGACTGGCACATGCAGGGAGTCAATCTCGACCTGGTCGGCGTCATTCTCATGGCTGTCGGGCTGATCGGTGTAGTGACGTTCAGCAGCATGGCCCGGCGCCGGCGAGTTGTCATACCGAACCAGACGACTGTCGTCGAGGACGAGGAGTCGCGGCGCTACGGCGGCGGATACGGCGTGTGACCGCACCCCGGCCCGGCAGGGGCGACCGGCGGCAGTGACAACGGTGAGTGCTCGACGACCCGGCCCACAGGACCGGAGCCTCGCAGGCCCGGAGGCCGCAGGCCCATGTGCCCGTAGGCGCGCAGGCCCGTAGCGGCGCGGACGAAGCGGCGAGTGGTACGAGCAGTGTGCGGACTTCAGCGGCTGAGGGCCCGGCGACAGCGCCGGGCCCTCAGCCTGTCCGCCCCCTCCCCGTCCGCCTCCTCTCGTCCGCCCCTCCCCGTCCGGGCCGGCACGGTGGGGCCGGCGTGGTGAGGCCGGATTGCGCCCGTCGGCCTACCGGGGGCGTTTCGGGCGCGCTGCCGGGGAAGCCGTACCGCATGAGATTCCTCGTACGCGATCGGCTCCTCGGCATCGGTGAGGACTACTGGATCGAGGACCAGCACGGCGACAAGGCGTTCCTGGTCGACGGGAAGGCCATGCGGCTGCGGGACACCTTCGAGTTGAAGGACCGGCAGGGCCACGTCCTGATCAGCATCCACAAGAAGATGCTCGCCCTGCGGGACACGATGGTCCTCGAACGGGACGGCGAGACCCTGGCGACCATCAGACACAAGCGGCTCTCCCTGCTGCGCAACCACTACCGGGTCGCCCTGGCGGACGGGACGGAACTCGACGTCAGCGGCAAGATCCTGGACCGCGAGTTCGCCATCGAGTACGACGACGAACTCCTCGCCCAGATCTCCCGCCGCTGGCTGCACGTGCGGGAGACGTACGGCGTCGACATCGTCCGGGACGACGCGGATCCGACGCTGCTGATCGCCGTGGCGGTGTGCGTGATCCACCTGGCGGAGAAGGAACGGGAGGACTGACCCGCGGCGGGGCGTCAGGGGCGGCGGGGGGCGGCGAGGCCCAGCACGCGGTCCTTGAGGGCGGGGAACTGGTCCCGGGTCGTGGCGGTCCGGCCGGGGTCGAAGTCGACCGTGAGGATCTCTTCCCCTGCCCCCGCCTCCGCGAGGACCTCGCCCCAGGGATCCACCACGATCGAGTGACCGGCCTGGGGAACTCCCGCGTGGTCGCCGGCCGTTCCACACGCGAGGACGAACGACTGGTTCTCCACGGCGCGCGCCTGCGCCAGCAGGGTCCAGTGGGAGCGGCGGCGCTCGGGCCAGCCCGCCGAGAGGACGAAGGTCTCGGCGCCGGCGTCGACGAGACCGCGGAAGAGTTCGGGGAAGCGGAGGTCGTAGCAGGTCGCCACACCGATGGTCGTGTCGGGCAGACGGACCGTCACCAGTTCATCGCCCGCGCTCATCAGGACGGCCTCGCCCCTGTCGAAGCCGAAGCGGTGGATCTTGCGGTAGACGGCGGCGAGTTCACCGGAGGGGGAGAAGACGAGAGACGTGTTGAAGAGGGACCCGGAGGGGTCACGCTCGGGGATCGAGCCCGCGTGCAGCCACACGCCCGCGTCGGTCGCCGCCTTGGCCATCGCCTCGAAGGTCGGCCCCTGGAGCGGCTCGGCCTCCCGGTCGAACAGCTCGTAGGCGAACGCGCCCGTGGTCCACAGCTCGGGAAGGACGACGAGGTCGGCACCGGCCTGCTCGCGCACGAGGGACGCCACCCGTTCCCGTCGCGATGCGACCGATTCGTCCTCATCTACGGCGATCTGGATCAGAGAGGCGCGCACACTACCACCGTCCTGGCATTCGAGCCGTTCACTCGGGCCTACGATCGTCACACGAAAGCACTGCCGGGGTGCTTCACAGCAGCGTAACTTGGGGGTCCCCCCCGATTCGAGCACAGCCGAGAAGTGGGGAAGTTCCAAGACACCTGCCGACAGCCACCTCCCGCTGGCACCGCCGCCACGACCCGCCACCTTGTACCGACCGCCGAGGGGTCCCGTTTCCGTGAGTCTGCCACCCACTCTCCAGCCCTACGCCGACGCCTGGACCCACTCCATCGAAGCGATATCCGAGCTGGTCCAGCCCCTTGCGGAGCGGGAGTGGAACCGGCGCACCCCGTGCCCCGGCTGGTCGGTGCGGGACATCGTGTCCCACGTCATCGGGCTCGACAACGAGATGCTGGGCGACCCGCGCCCGATCCACACCCTGCCGCGGGACCTCTACCACGTCACCAACGCGCACCAGCGGTACATGGAGATGCAGGTCGACGTCCGCCGCCACCACACGGCGCCGGAGATGACGTCGGAGCTGGAGTACACGGTCATCCGGCGCAACCGGCAGCTGCGGAACGAGTCGCGCCAACCGGACACGATGGTCCGCGGCCATCTCGGCGCGTCGGTCACCCTTGAGGAGTCGATGCGCAACCACGCGTTCAACGTGTGGGTGCACGAACAGGATCTGCGCGCCTCCCTCGGCCGCCCCGGCAACCTCGACTCCCCCGGCGCGCACATCGCCCGAGACGTGCTGCTCGCGGCGCTCCCCCGGATCGTCGCCGAGGAGTCCGGCGCCCCGCGCAGCTCGGCCATAGTCTTCGACGTGCACGGCCCGGTCGAGTTCCTCCGCACGATCCGCGTCGACATCCAGGGCCGGGGCACGCTGGAGACGGCCCCCGCACTCGGCCCGGCCGCCACCTTCACCCTCGACTGGGAGACCTACGTCCGCCTCGCCTGCGGCCGGGTCTCGCTGGAGTCGGTCGCCGACCGCGTCAAGGCGGAGGGCGAGCCGGAACTGACGGCGGCGATCCTGCGCAACTTCACAGTGACGCCGTAGGACGGTGACCTGACGTTGACGGACCTGGACGACGTACGGCCTGCGGGCCGTGCGCCGGGGCCGTAGGGCCGCAGGCCCGTGGGTGAAGAACGGCGGACTGCGGCGCGGTGCCGAAGCTACGCCCGCGCCGCCCGGCGTGGTGAGCCCGGTGAGCGGGTACGCGGGTGAGGAGCGGGGGGCCGGGTGGTCATGCGGGAACGTGCACCGTCTCCACCCGGCTCGCGACGAGCCGTTCGCGCTCCCTGCGCGCCGCCCGGCTCCGCAGGCGCAAAATCTGGCTGACGCCGAACGCCTGGAGCACGAAGACCACGGAGAAGGCGATCGAGTAGTTGTCGCCGGTGGCGTCGAGCAGCACGCCGACCGCGAACAGCGTGGTCATCGAGGCGACGAAGCCGCCCATGTTGGTGATGCCGGAGGCGGTGCCCTGCCGCTCGGGCGGGTTGGCGGGCCGGGCGAAGTCGAAGCCGAGCATCGAGGCCGGGCCGCAGCAGCCGAGCACCGCGCACAGCACGATCAGCAGCCACATCGGCGCGTGGTCGCCGGGGTAGACGAGCGTGACCGCCCAGACCACGGCCGTCGCCGCCACCGTGCCCAGGGCGAGCGGCAGCCGTGCCGCGTGGTGCCGGGCGACGATCTGGCCGTAGACCAGGCCGACGACCATGTTCGACAGGACGACGAGGGTGAGCAGTTCGCCGGCGGTGGCACGGGAGAGGCCCTGGTCCTCGACCAGGAACGGCAGGCCCCACAGGAGCAGGAACACCATCGCGGGGAACTGGGTCGTGAAGTGCACCCAGAGTCCGAGGCGGGTCCCCGGCTCCCGCCAGGACGCGGCGATCTGCCGTCGTACGTAGGCCGCACCCAGGTGCGGGAACGGCTCCGGCTCGTGGCCCTCGGGGTGGTCCTTGAGGAAGAGCAGCAGCAGGACGAGGACCACGACTCCGGCGAGCGCGCTGCCCGCGAAGGCCGCCGTCCAGCCGATGCCGTGCAGCAGCCGGGCGATCACCAGGGTGGAGACGAGGTTTCCGGCCATCCCCGCGAGGCCGGCGAGCTGGGCGACCAGCGGTCCGCGCCGGGCCGGGAACCAGCGGGTGCCGAGCCGCAGCACGCTGATGAACGTCATCGCGTCACCGCAGCCGAGCAGGGCGCGGGAGGCGAGCGCCGTGCCGTAGGTCGGGGAGAAGGCGAAGCCGAGCTGGCCGGCGGTGAAGAGGACCACGCCGATGGTGAGCACCTTCTTGGTGCCGAGCCGGTCGACGAGCAGGCCGACGGGTATCTGCATGCCCGCGTAGACGAGCAGTTGGAGGATCGAGAAGGTGGAGAGGGCGGAGGCGCCGACGTGGAAGCGCTCGGCGGCGTCCAGTCCGGCGACGCCCAGGGAGGTGCGGAAGATGACGGCGACGAAGTAGACCGAGACGCCGATGCACCAGACGGCGACGGCCCGCCGGCCGCCCGGGGGGTCGCCGGGCAGCGAGAGCGACGAGGAAGAGGACGGGGGCGAGGGGGGCCGCGCGCTCATCGGACCTCGCCCCGGGCCAGGTGGGAGAACCAGCTGACGTGCCGGTGGACGACCGACACCGCCGCCTCGGCGTCCCCGGCGCGCAGCGCTTCGAGGATCTCCTCGTGCTCGGTGAGCGTCTTGGCGATCCGGTCGGGGTGCGAGTGCATGACGGCGACACCCATCCGCAACTGCCGGTCCCGGAGCTGGTCGTAGAGCCGGGAGAGGATGTCGTTGCCGCCGCTGCGGACGATCTCGGCGTGAAAACTGCGGTCGGTGACGGCCGCGGCGGCGAGGTCTCCGGCGGCGGCCTGCGCCTTCTGCCGGTCGAGGAGTTCTTCGAGCCGCCGGATCAGCGCGGGCGGCGCGGGTACGGCCTTGCGGGCCGCGTGTGCCTCGACGAGTTGCCGGGTCTCCACGACGTCGGCGATCTCCTGGGAGGAGACGGGCAGGACGAGGGCGCCCTTCTTCGGGTAGAGGCGGAGCAGCCCCTCCGCCTCCAGCCGCAGCAGCGCCTCCCGCACGGGGGTGCGGGACACCCCGACCGCCTCGGCGAGTTCGCCCTCGGTGAGGAGGGTGCCGCCTTCGTAGCGGCGGTCCAGGACGCCCTGCTTGACGTGGGCGTAGACGCGTTCGGCGGCGGGGGGTTGCTTCACGGCGAGCGGAAGGCGCGACACAGAAGACGCAGAGGACGCAGAGGACGCGGAAGACACAGGCGACACAGGCGACACGGACGACACGGCAGGCATGTGCACAGCATAGATACAACAGGTACGCGTGAAGAGGGGCGTCCACAATACGGACGTAGGCGGGGGCATGGGCAGAAGCGGGGCGTGGCGCGGACTCACGCCTCCGGGGACCCGGTTGCGCGCTCACACAACCTTCTGTGCTACTTACGAGTCACACATGTGCGGCCCCTTCCGGCTTCCCCTCAACTCGGCCGCACGACAAGGGCATTCAACGTATTCGGGGTATCTCACTTGTTTACTGCCACCACCGGCACCAAGAGCAGCCGTATCCGCAGAGCCGCCGCGGTCACCCTGACCACCGGCGTGGTGCTCGCGGGCACAGCCCTGACCACGGCACCCGCGCAGGCCGTCGCCACGCCCTCGATCGTGGCCAAGGGCGGCTACGTGATGAACAACGCGACCGGCAAGACGCTGTACACGAAGGCCGCGGACACCACGCGTTCCACCGGCTCCACGACGAAGATCATGACCGCGAAGGTCGTCCTGGCGCAGTCGAACCTCAACCTCGACGCCAAGGTCACCATCCAGAAGGTCTACAGCGACTACGTGGTCGCCAACAACGCCTCCCAGGCCCACCTGATCGTCGGCGACAAGGTCACCGTGCGACAGCTGCTGTACGGGCTCATGCTCCCGTCGGGCTGCGACGCGGCGTACGCGCTGGCCGACAAGTACGGGTCCGGCTCGACGCGGGCGGCGCGCGTGAAGTCGTTCATCTCCAAGATGAACTCGACGGCGAAGACGCTCGGCATGACGAAGACGAAGTTCGACTCGTTCGACGGCATCGGCAACGGCGACAACTACTCGACGCCGCGCGACCTGACGAAGCTCGCCAGCAGCGCGATGAAGAACTCCACGTTCAAAACGCTGGTCAAGACGAAGTCGTACACGGCGAAGACGGTTACCAAAACCGGCAGCACCCGCACGATGGCCGCCTGGACCAACACCAACACGCTGCTGAGCAGTTACAGCGGCACGATCGGTGTGAAGACGGGCTCCGGCCCCGAGGCGAAGTACTGCCTCGTCTTCGCCGCCACCCGCAACGGCAAGACCGTCATCGGCACGGTCCTCGCGTCGAGCTCGGTCACGCAGCGCGCCACGGACGCGACGAAGCTCCTCAACTACGGCTTCGCCACGATCGGCTGACGCCCACTCACCAGCAGGACGAGGCCCGCCGCACACCAGCGGCGGGCCTCACGTGCGTGACGAACACCCCCCAGGCCCGCGGCCCGAACTTGCCCATGAACGGCTCCTGTCCGCCCGGTCCCCCCAAGCGCTACGACCGTTTCGACGCCGTCAGTTATCCGCCGTACCCCGGCAGCGTCCCCCGCGCCCGCAGACACGTCGTGCGGCTCCTCACCGACTGGGGTCATCCCGGCTCCGCCGGCGACGCCGCCCTGCTCGCCAGCGAGTTGTGCACCAACGCCCTGCTGCACGGATGCCTGCGGGACCGGTTGTTCCGCGTGGAGACCTCCCTCGCGGGCACGGCGCTGCGCGTCGCGGTCACGGGCCCACGAGGAGAGCGCGTGCCATCCGTCAACGACCCAGCGAGCGAAGACCAGTTCGGCCGGGGACTTCTCATCGTCCGTACGCTTGCCGCCCGTTGGGACATCGAGCGGCTCACCGTCGGCAAGACCGTGTGGGCGGAGTTGGACGTCACGGTGGTCTCACGTGACCGGAACTGAGGCTGGGCACACGCCGGTTAAAGGTTTCGTGGTTCGGGGCCGACCGTAGGATCATTGCGACGGCAAGCGACGTGAAGCGCGCCGACGCGACGGGCGCGGAGACACGTACGGGGACGGGGGCGGGACACGGCATGGCGGTGCCTGGAATCGGGGCGGGCCAGGGCGGCGGGGGCCCGGACCTGCGGGTGACCTCCGCGGACCTCACCTCGCTCGCCCGTGACCTGGACGAAATGCAGGTCCACCTCGACAAGCAGGTCAGACGCATGGACGCGATCGTCGACCGCGTCGAGGCCGGCTGGCGAGGCCCGGCGGGGACGGCGTACCGCGAGTTCCACCGCGCGGCGACCGAGGACGCCGTACGCATCCGCGAAGTGATGAAGCTGCTGGAAGAGGCCGTGCGCATGAGCCGCGACGGCTTCTCCGCGCACGACATCGAGGTGCTGGAACGGATGCGGAGCATCCAGGTGGACGTGGCGAGCGAGGTCGACAAGCTGTCGACGCCCGGCACGGAACCGGCCGCACCCCCTCGCAGCAGCCTCGACTCCTTCTGAGCAGCGCGCGCCGACCGCCAACTGACCGAGTTCACAAGGGGGATCATGTCCAACGGGGCCTCCGCCGACGACCACATAGCCGTGTCCTTCGCCACGCTCCACGACCTCACCGCCGAGCTGGAGGACATCCTCAAGCAGCTCAACGGCCGACTCGACGACCTCTACGACCGTGCCGTCCCCGTCGTCCTGTCCTGGAAGGGCGAGGCCCGCGACGTCTTCGTCGACAAACTCGACGAGTGGGACCGCTCGGCACAGGACCTCCAGGCCGCCCAGCAGTGGCTCCACGCCTACGTCACCACCGGCCACGCCAACTACACGGCAGCCCACCGGGCGGTGCTGCGCGGGTGGGGGGCGACCTGATGGCCGACCGTCCCAGCGACGCGGAACGCCAGGAGGAACGGGACCGGCTGAGAACGGCGGCGCCCGACGCCGGCGGTGGTTTCGACGTGCGGCCGCCGCACCTCTACTACACCTCGGCGGTGGTACGGGACAGCCAGTTCGACTACGACAAGGGCGGGAGCACCCTCGTCAGCGCGCTCAACGCGTACAGCCAGTCGGCGGGCACCGGTTGGGGACCGGACTCCTTCGCCAAGGCTTACATGAAGATCGCCGGGAAGTTCATGCAGGTCTGGGCGACCAGTGTCGTCAGCGTCGGCGGTGTCGCGGTCGGTCTCACCGTGACGGCCAACAACTACCAGCAGGCGGACTGGACTTCGCGCGGGATGTACGGTCCGCCGCCCCGCCGCACTCCGCCGGCTGTCATCGACAAGGAGCCCGACTACGGGAAGATCAACGACATCAAGTGGAGCGGGACGGGCGAGGACGCCGACTCCTGGGCGATCTCGGGAGCACTCGGTGAGATCCCGGACTTCCTGGCCGACGTCATTCGGCCGGCCATCGAGTACGGCCTGAACCTCGGGAAGACCCACGAGATCACGCCGGGGGCCCGGGAGGACGATCTCCGGGGAATGGCCACCGCGTGGGGGGCGGCGGGGAGTGCCGCGCTGAAGGCCGGGGACAACTTCACGTCCGACATCGGCTACCTCACCGATCCGCAGGGGAACAACGAGTGGCAGAGTGCGATGAAGTCGTTCTGCCAGGCGATCTGGGGGACCACCGCGTGGGGCCGCAGCCGTGACGCCCAAGGCAACATCGCCCAGCAGGGCGCCCGGAGTTGGAAAACCTCGGGAAACGTGGCACCCGGTCAGCGCCGCCCGATCCTGGAAGTCCTGCACCACACCGCCGAGACCATGCAGAGGACCTGCGACGAACTGGCCCAGGTCGCGAAGACCTGCCGGGAGACCACCAGTGACCTCGCCAAGACGGCGGCCAGGGGGATGGTGCAGGACCTGACGACCGGGCTCAACCCCCTGGAACTGCTGGAACTCGCCGCCACCGCCATGTTCGGCAAACTGGTCATGGCCTTCCGCCAGCACATGGACCGTGCGGCGGCGGACCGAGCCGTCGAGATCTACCAGCAGAAGTTCAGCGATGCGGCGAGCACGCTCCTCGAACTGGAATGGGAACTGGACGAGGCGCTGCGGAGCGCGCCCACGTTCAATGCCGAGGAGGCCAGGGCGGAGGCTTTCGGCGCGCGTGCCCTCAATGACTTCAAGAAGGAACACAAGTGGACGGTCCCGAATGACGCGGCCGGAAACCACAGATACCCCCTCGACTTGGCCAACCAGGAATACATCGAGAACTCACACGGCGTCGACAAGCACATCGGGAAGACGGACGACCAGCTCGCACAACGCTTGCGTGACCAGAGCAATATTCCTGCCGCGTCCACCTTCGTGAACCTGTCCGAAGCCCAGAAGTACACGCAGCTGACCATCGATAAGAATCAGGACGCTATCAGAGATTACGTGAACAGCGGTCCTCCGTATGCTCCGCCGAGCCGGACCTTCACCTATCGTGATACCCAGGGCCCGGTGACAGGTACCAGTATCTCGAAGGCCGAGTATCAGGCGGCGCTTGCTTCCCAGCGGAAACCGAACGTCGTCCAGTCACACGGCGTGCAGATTCGAGTGAAACCCGCCCCGGGAATGGATCCTCCGTTCACGCTCATCACGTCCACGCCTACAGATACCTGAGAAACGGCAGAACAGCATGCTTGAGGAAGAGACGCTCACCTACTTCCGGTTCGCGGGCGCGCGAACCCTGCTGTCGGTATTCCGGCATGGCGTCCCCGGTCCGGCCGAGGAACGCGCCGCGGCGCTGGAGCCGGCGCTACGGTCCCTGTGGCTTGCCGGCGAGCGAGGCGGAGGAAATCTCTACGAGGTGGCCGCCGAAGTGCGCCTGATGGCCGACGTCCTCGAATCCGGCCACGGCGACACAGCCGCGTTGCCCGAGGACCTGCGGGAGATGACGGCCGGGTGGGATGGAGCCCAACCGTGGACGACACTGCGGGCAGTCGCCGCGCACACCGAGTCGTGGAAGTCCGGCTTCGTGACCAAACTTTCCGAAGCCGTCCCCACCAGCCAAGAACTCGCCGACCGCTTCCCCAGGTTGAACGAACTGCTGTCGAACTACTTCGGCCAGGACGGGATCGCCACCGAGGACGACCTGACCGAGTCCGAGGGTCTTCAGCTGTTCATCGAGGAATGTCACCGCCATCCGATCTGTCTGTGGAATTTGCCTCCTGTCGTAGCGGAGTGCGCGGAAGCGATGGCCATCTTCCACAGCGAGGAATCCCTGCACCGGTTCTTCGAAGTCGAACACGGCCTGGGATCCGGCGCCCTCGCCTGGTCGGACTGGCTGCCTCTCATCGTCGAGACCTTCTCCACCCATATGCGCGAACAGCACCCCCCGCACTGGATCTCCGCGTAATCCGCACCACCAGGAGTCAGGACATGCCCACCCGCACCGCCACCTACCCCGATCGTGAGACCGCCCAGTGGGCCACCCAACAGGTCGTCACCGCCAATGAGCAGGTGATTCACCGCTGGCTCGCCCAGGCGACACGGTCCCGGCTGACCATCGAGGCGTCCTGGCCCTCCCGCGCCGAACCCGTCGGGCGGGTGCTGTTGCAGGCGATGATGCTGGCCGGGCGGGGGCCCGTCGACGTGCGGGCGGCCCGCGTCGTCCTGAAGCGGGACGCGTCCCGGCCGCACGGGTTCGCCGTGCACGCCACCTTCCCCGTCCACCTGTAGCGCGTCCCCCAGCGACCCGACTCCGTAGAGGCTGATCCCCGTGCCCCTGAGCCCCCTCGAACACGACCGCCGCTACGGCGAGTTGGACCAGGTGATCCGCGCCTACGCCGGTCAGCCCGCCGACGACACCCCGGACAAGCCGAGCCTGGCCCTCACCGCGTACCTCCGCCACACCTGGCACACCCGCCCCTGGGCCCTCGCGATCGCCGAACGACAGCTACGGGAGTACGCCGAGCACCCGCCGGGCCGACTGCGCCTGCGGCTCGGCGAGTTCTACGCGATCCCGGACGTGGGGCTGCCCGAGGGCGAGATCCAGCGGTGGCTGCACTGCCTCGCCGACCACATCAAGCACAGCGTCGAGGAGGGCGAGGTCCCGCCCCCGGCCGCTCCCGGTACCCATTGGGAGTGGCACGCCCGCTTCCCCGAGACCGGGCAGTTCCTCGGGGGCTGGTTCTCCCAGGACATGCCGGACGAGTTCGCCGACCACGACGCGGTGATCGACGACTACCGCGCCTCGACCGACCCGCACCTCGTCGCCCGTCTCACCGGTGAACTGCACGAACTCCTCGCCCTGGACCTCGGCGAGTCCGACTACGCCCTCGCCGTCGCCGAGTTGGGCATGGAGGTCGACGCCCCGGCCCCGTACTCACCGAGCGGCTGGCTGGCCGTGACCGCGGAACGCCTCACCGCTCCGCGAGCGGAGTACGGGCCGCCGACGTGAACTCGCCGGTGGGCGAGGGAAGTGGCCGCGCTCCCGAACGGACCGCGCGGCCCCCCCTCCCTACCCCCAGGTGATCAACCGCTTCGGCTCCTCCAGGATGGCCGCCACGTCCGCCAGTACCTTGGAGCCCAGTTCCCCGTCGACCAGGCGGTGGTCGAAGGAGAGGGCCAGGGTGGTGACCTGGCGGGGCTTCACCTTGCCCTTGTGGACCCACGGCTGGAGTTTGATCGCGCCGATCGCGAGGATCGCGGACTCTCCGGGGTTGAGGATCGGGGTGCCGGTGTCGACGCCGAAGACGCCGACGTTCGTCATGGTGACCGTGCCGCCCTGCATCGCGGCGGGCGAGGTCTTGCCCTCACGGGCCGTGGAGACCAACTCGCTCAAGGAGGCCGCCAGTTGGGGCAGCGTCTTCTCGTGCGCGTCCTTGATGTTCGGGACGATCAGGCCGCGCGGGGTCGCCGCCGCGATGCCCAGGTTGACGTAGTGCTTGAGCACGATCTCCTGGTTCGCCTCGTCCCAGGACGCGTTGACGTCGGGGTTGCGCTTGATGGCGACCAGCAGGGCCTTGGCGATCAACAGCAGCGGGTTCACCCGCAGGCCCTGCATCCCGTACTTGTCGGACCCCTTCAACTCCTCGACCAGCTTCATCGTGCGCGTCACGTCCACGGTGACGAACTCCGTGACGTGCGGTGCCGTGAACGCCGAGCCGACCATCGCCGCCGCCGTCGCCCTGCGGACGCCCTTGACGGGGATGCGGGTCTCGCGGGTCCCGTCGTACGTCGCCACCGGAGCCGGCGCGGGAACGGCGGTGGGAGCGGGAGCGGATGTCGCCGTGGTGGCCGGGGTCGCCGTCAGGCTCACGGCCGCGTGGACGTCCTCCCGGGTGATGACTCCGTCCGGGCCCGACGCGGTCACCGTCGCCAGGTCGACGCCCAGGTCCTTCGCCAGCTTGCGCACGGGCGGCTTGGCCAGCGGGCGCTCCGTGGCGGGGGCCGCCGCCGTGGTCGGCGCGGGTGCGGAGCCGTGGCCGTTCAGCTCGGCCTGGACGCCCTGCTGAGCGGGCGACGGTTTCCGGGCCGGTGTCTCCGCGCCCCTGCGCGGGCGGCGCTTCGTGGAGGAGACGGCGACGCCGTAGCCCACCAGTACCGGGGTACGGGTCTGGGGCTTCGCCTCCGGCTCCGGTCGCGGCGCTTCCTGGGCGGGGGCGGCCGGTGCCTCCGCCGGGGCCGCGCCTCCCGCCACGGCCACCGTGATGATGGATGTGCCCACGTCCACCGTGGTCCCCTCGGGGAACCGCAGTTCACGGACCACTCCGTCGTAGGGGATCGGCAGTTCCACCGCGGCCTTCGCCGTCTCGACCTCGCAGACGACCTGGCCGTCGGTCACGGTGTCGCCGGGCCGGACGTACCACTTGAGGATCTCTGCCTCGGTGAGTCCCTCGCCGACGTCCGGCATCTTGAACTCGCGTACGGACGCGTCAGTCATCGTCGTCACGTCCCTCTCCTCAGTACGCCAGGGCGCGGTCGACAGCGTCGAGCACCCGGTCCAGGCCAGGCAGGTACTCGTCCTCCAGGCGGGCCGGGGGATACGGGGCGTGGTAGCCGCCGACCCGGATCACCGGGGCCTCCAGGTGGTAGAAGCAGCGCTCCGTGATCCGGGCCGCGATTTCCGCGCCGGAGCCGAAGAACACCGGCGCCTCATGGACCACGACCAGGCGCCGGGTCTTCTGGACCGAGGTCTGGATCGCGTCGAAGTCCATGGGGGAGATCGAGCGCAGGTCCAGGACCTCCAGCGACCTGCCCTCCTCGGCGGCCGCGTCGGCCACCTCCTGGCAGAGCTTGACCATGGGGCCGTAGGCGACGAGCGTGAGGTCCGTGCCCTCGCGGACCACGCGCGCCTTGTGGAGCGGGCCCGGGATCGCCTCGGCGTCGACCTCGCCCTTGTCCCAGTAGCGGCGCTTGGGCTCGAAGAAGATCACCGGGTCGTCGCTCAGGATGGCCTGCTGCATCATCCAGTAGGCGTCCGACGCGTTCGACGGCGAGACGACCTTGAGGCCGGCCACGTGCGCGAAGAGCGACTCCGGGGACTCCGAGTGGTGCTCGACCGCGCCGATACCGCCGCCGTACGGGATGCGGATGACGACCGGGAGTTTGATCTTGCCCAGGGCGCGCGCGTGCATCTTCGCGAGCTGGGTGACGATCTGGTCGTAGGCCGGGAAGACGAAGCCGTCGAACTGGATCTCCACCACCGGGCGGTAGCCGCGCAGGGCCAGGCCGATGGCGGTGCCGACGATGCCCGACTCGGCGAGCGGGGTGTCGATGACGCGGCCCTCGCCGAAGTCCTTCTGGAGGCCGTCGGTGACCCGGAAGACACCGCCCAGCTTGCCGACGTCCTCGCCCATGACGAGAACCTTGGGGTCGGACTCCAGGGCGGTGCGCAGCGATTCGTTGATCGCCTTGGCCAGTGCCATGGTCTTGGATGTGGCGGTCTCCGCCATGTCACTTGCCCCCTTCTTCGTCCGTGAACGACGCCTGGTAGGCGGCGAACTGGGCTCGCTCCTCGTCGACGAGCGCATGTCCGTCCGCGTACGCGTTGTCGAAGATGGCGAAACGGTCCGGGTCCGGCATGGCGCGGACCGCTTCGCGCACTCGTCTTCCCAACGCCTCGCTCTCGACTTCGAGTTCCGCGAAAAATCCCTCGTCCGCGTGGTTTGAGGCCTCGAGGTAGGCGCGCAGGCGCAGGATCGGGTCCTTCGCCTCCCAGGACTCCCGCTCCTCGTCGGCCCGGTACTTGGTCGGGTCGTCGGAGGTGGTGTGGGCGCCCATCCGGTAGGTGTACGCCTCCACCAGCGTGGGCCCCTCGCCGTTGCGGGCGCGCTCCAGCGCCCACTTGGTGACAGCGAGACAGGCCAGTACGTCGTTGCCGTCGACCCGGACGCCCGGGAAGCCGTAGCCCTGGGCGCGCTGGTAGAGCGGGACCCGGGTCTGCTTCTCGGTCGGCTCGGAGATCGCCCACTGGTTGTTCTGGCAGAAGAAGACGACCGGGGCGTTGTACACAGCCGAGAAGGTGAACGACTCGGCGACGTCGCCCTGGCTGGACGCGCCGTCGCCGAAGTAGGCGATCACCGCGCTGTCCGCGCCGTCCTTGGTGATGCCCATCGCGTAGCCCGTGGCGTGCAGGGCCTGGGAGCCGATGACGATCGTGTACAGGTGGAAGTTGTTGCTGTTGGGGTCCCAGCCGCCGTTGTTGACCCCGCGGAACATGCCGAGCAGATTGGTCGGGTCGACCCCGCGGCACCAGGCGACGCCGTGCTCGCGGTAAGTCGGGAAGACGTAGTCGTCCTCCCGGGTGGCCCGCCCAGAGCCGATCTGAGCCGCCTCCTGGCCCAGCAGCGACGCCCACAGGCCCAGCTCGCCCTGGCGCTGGAGGGCGGTGGCCTCGGCGTCGAAGCGGCGGGTGAGCACCATGTCGCGGTAGAGACCGCGCAGCTCATCGGGGGTGATGTCGGCGACGTACTTGCCGTACGCGGCGTTCTTCGCGTTCTTGACGCGCTTGCCCTCGGGCGTCAGCAACTGGACGAGGTCGGGGTCGGCGCCCTTCTGCGCGGCGGCGCCGGCGGCACGCTGGGTGCCGGTGGTGCCGGCCTTGCCTGCGGCGCTGCGTCGCGGCTTGCGCGCGGCAGTGCTCTCCACGGTCACGTGTGCTCCTCCGTCGGTCCGGCCCCCGGGTTCGCCGGGTGCCAGTGCGGCTCACCTGTCGCCCCACGGACGCACAGGGTGGGTGCGGTTCGTCGGGAACAGGCGTGACAGGTGCCCCGGCGAGCGCCCTGCAACAGGCACGTTACCCAGTGCTCCACAATTCTGTGAAACCCCTCCTGACCTGCGATTTTGCTTGGATATCCAAGTAAATCGGCGAAGTCGGGAACAGTTGCTGGTCACAGCCTTGCAGGGGGCCGGAACAACGGCACGTTATCCCGGTCACCCCGGGCGCGGGAAGAGTGACGGGCGAGTCCGTGATCGGGCGCCAAAAGGGGAGAATTGCGGTTCTTCTTCTCGATGACCATGAAGTCGTCCGTCGCGGTGTCCACACGAGAGGCACCCCCGTGAGGGCGATTTCGAGGTGGCCGGCGAAGCCGGTACGGCGGCCGGGGTTCTCCGTTTTCCGCCTCCCCGGGTGCCCGACATCGCTTACCTGCCCACCCGGGACGCCCTGTATCACGCGGAGCGGGCCGCGCGCCGCCCGGACCGGTCTCTCTGCGAATAGAGCCCCGGTTCAGCACCCTGCACACCCCGGACGACCGTATGTGACTTCACCCTGAGCATCGGTGACTGATTGTGACAATGCCCAGTTCACAGGCCCTGTCGGTGCCCTAGCATCTGGCAGCGTGCCGCCCTTACGTGTACCACCCCTCGTGCCTCACGCGCCCCCTCTGGGCGCCCTCCTCCGCCAGTACGCCGCCGGTTCCGCCCTCACTTGCGAACCCGTCGACCAAGGGCTGCTGAACCGCGGTTACCGGCTCCGTACGACCCGCGGCCGCTACTTCCTCAAGCACCACTTCGACCCGGAGACCGCCGCTCCCGAGTCGATCGCCCGCCAGCACCGCGCCACCCAGCGCCTCGCCGACCTGGGCGTTCCTGTGGCACCGCCGCTGCCCGGCCGGGACGGCCGTACGGTCGCCGTCGTCGGCGGTCACGCCTACGCCCTGCACCCCTGGGTCGACGGCCGGCACCGCCACGGCGGCCAGCTCACCACCGCCCAGTGCGGGCGGCTGGGCACACTCCTGGGAGTCGTGCACGCGAGTCTGGAGCGGGTGATGCCCGGGCAGGGGCGGACAGCGTCCGAAGGGCACCTGTCGGACGTCTTCCCGGCGGCGCGTTCCTCGGCCGGGCGCCCGGAGAGCCCCGGGTGCGCCGGGCGTCCGGAGAGCGCGAACCCGGCCGACACCTTCGCACTGATCGACGACCTGCTCACGCAGGTCCGACGGCACCGCCCCGCCGACGCCTTCGACGAACTGGCCCGCCACCGACTGCTGGAGCGGCGGGAACTCCTGGAACGGCACGCCGACCGGCGCCCGCCGCGCGGCGGCTCCGTGGGGTGGGTGCACGGCGACTTCCACCCGTTCAACCTGCTCTACCGGGGCGACGCGCCCGCCGCGATCGTCGACTGGGACCGGCTCGGCGTACACCCGCGCGCGGAGGAGGCGGTCCGCGCCGCCGCGATCTTCTTCGTACGACCGGGCGGCACCCTCGATCTGCCGAAAGTGCGGGCGTACGCGCGGGCGTACCGGCGGACGGCGGGCGCCGCGCCCTCCGAACTGACGGCGGCCGTGCACCGCGTGTGGTGGGAGCGGCTCAACGACTTCTGGATGCTCCGCTGGCACTACGAACGCGGCGACACACGCGCCGATCCCCAGTTCCCGGCGGCCTCCGCGCTCTCCGTGTGGTGGACCCGGGAGTACGACGCGGTGTGCGAGGCCTTCGCGGACTGACCCGGGCGGGCGCGCCGGCGTTGAGCGATGTGACCCCGAGCGGACCGACCGAAGTGCGCGGGAGCGCACCCGGCGCACGATGCGCCACTCACGCCCCCGCCCGCCCCGAGGAGCGCCGAGCGGGTCAGCCGACCCCGCCGACGCCGGTCAGGCCGCCGGCGCTGCTCTCGTCGCCCGTCGGGTCACTGGAAGTCGACGGCGACGCGGGCTGACTCACCGGCGTCGACTCCTGCGGCGTGGTCACCGGGGCCGAGGGCTCGTCGGACGGCTCATCGGACGGCGTCGACGAGGGCGTGTACGACGGCGTGGAGGACGGCGTGTAGTGGGAACCGGAGTTGGAGCCGCTGTTGTCCGCCGAGGTGTCCGAGGGGCTGGTGCTCGCCTCGTCGCTCGGCGACTTACTGGTGCGGTCGTGCGTCGCGGACTTCGAGGTCGTGGGCGAGTGGGTGGTGCCCGCGTCCCCGCTGCCGCCACTCCCGGTGGTGTTCAGGGCCAGCGCGACGCCCGCCGCGATGGCGATGACCGCGAGGACGGCGAGGATCCACAGCTTGCCCCGGCCGCTGCCCTGGTTGCCGTGCCCCTCGAAGCCGCCGTCGTCGCCGTTGCCGTAGCCCGAGGGCAGGATCGGCTGCGGGATCTGGGTGGTGCCGGAGGCGTCCTGGGGCATCACGGTGGTGCCGGCGAAGCCCGCCGACGGGGTGTTCCGTCCGGCGGCCGCGGTGACGGGGCCGGTGTTCCAGGTGCCGGTGTGGCCACCCTGGTCGTAGAGCATCTGGAGGCCGTACTGGACCAGCCCGCGCATCTCCTCGGCGGTCTGGAAGCGGTCGTCCGGGTCCTTGGCGAGGGAGCGCATGACGAGGCCGTCGAGCTCCGGCGGGCAGACGCCGTCGGACGTCGTGGACGGCGGTACGGGGATGTCCTGGACGTGCTGGTAGACCACCGACAGGGGCGTCTCACCGGTGAACGGGGGCCGCAGCGCGAGGAGTTCGTAGAGCAGGCAGCCGGTCGCGTAGAGGTCGGAGCGGTGGTCGACGGCCTTGCCGAGCGCCTGCTCCGGGGAGAGGTACTGCGGGGTGCCCATCACCATGCCGGTCTGCGTCATCGTGGTGGAGGCGCCGTGCAGAGCGCGCGCGATGCCGAAGTCCATGACCTTCACGGCGCCGTTGTGCGTGATGATCACGTTCGCCGGCTTGATGTCGCGGTGCACGATGCCGTGCTGGTGCGAGTAGGCGAGCGCCTCCAGCACCCCGGAGACGATGATCAGCGCCTGCTCGGGCCCGGGCGCCTCGGCGTTGAGCAGGAGGTCACGGATGGTCCGGCCCTCGACGATCTCCATGACGATGTACGGCACGCTCTGGCCGCCCACGAAGTCCTCGCCGGAGTCGTACACGGCGACGATGGCGTGGTGGTTGAGGCCGGCCACCGACTGTGCCTCGCGGGTGAAGCGGGCCTTGGAGACCGGGTCCTCGGCCAGGTCGCCCCGGAGCAGTTTGACCGCGACCGTGCGTCCCAGGCGTACGTCCTCGGCCGCGAAAACCTCGGCCATACCGCCCCGACCCAGTCTGTGGGTCAGCCGGTACCGGCCGTCGCCGACCAGCCCGCCGTTGCCCCACAGCTCCGGCGCGTCCGACATACCGCCGCCAGTCGCCTCGGGGTCGGACGGGCCCTGAGCGCGCTGCTGCTGTGCCATCAGTCCTCGCCGTCAATTCTGCCCGCGGTACGCGCGGTGTTGTCACGGTCTCCGTCGGCCACGCTACAGCCTCCGCGCAAGCATCCGATCCGGGAAGACCGCCCGGCCCCGCCCGGGACAGACCGGCCATCAAACCGCCGGCGCACGCCCCCGTGCAAATTCGGTGTACCGCCGGTACAGCACCTGTAACGCTTCCACGACTCTTCTTTCGCGTACGGTCACGGAACGGGCACCGAGCTTGACGTGTCCGTGCCCTGGGGCAGACTTGGCCGGGAATAGCACATTCGATCACCGACGAGCGGTCGCTGGACAGTCGACGCGGGCACAGCTGCCGCTGCCGCCGGCGCCGATGGGGGACGCAGAACATGAGCCAGGACGGCGCGCAGGGCCGGTATGCGGGGCGGGCGCTCGCCGGCGGCCGCTACCAGCTGCGGGACTTGCTCGGCGAGGGCGGCATGGCCTCGGTGCACCTCGCCTACGACTCCGTGCTCGACCGGCAGGTCGCGATCAAGACTCTCCACACCGAACTCGGCCGCGAACAGGCCTTCCGTGAGCGCTTCCGCCGTGAGGCCCAGTCGGTGGCCAAGCTCACGCACACCAACATCGTCTCGGTCTTCGACACCGGCGAGGACGCCCTGGACGGCACGACGATGCCGTACATCGTCATGGAGTACGTCGAGGGCCGACCGCTGGGCTCCGTGCTCGACCAGGACGTACGGCAGCACGGCGCGATGCCCGCCGACAAGGCGCTGAAGATCACCGCGGACGTGCTGGCCGCCCTGGAGATCAGCCACGAGATGGGCCTGGTCCACCGGGACATCAAGCCGGGCAACGTGATGATGACCAAGCGCGGTGTCGTGAAGGTCATGGACTTCGGCATCGCCCGCGCCATGCAGTCCGGCGTCACCTCGATGACCCAGACCGGCATGGTCGTCGGCACCCCGCAGTACCTCTCGCCCGAGCAGGCGCTCGGCCGGGGCGTGGACGCGCGCAGCGACCTCTACTCCGTCGGCATCATGCTCTTCCAACTGGTCACCGGGCGGCTCCCGTTCGACGCTGACTCACCGCTGGCCATCGCGTACGCGCACGTCCAGGAGGAGCCGGTCGCGCCCTCCTCGATCAACCGCTCGCTGCCGCCGGCCGTGGACGCGCTGATCGCCCGCGCGCTGAAGAAGAACCCGAACGAGCGCTTCCCGAACGCCGAAGCCATGCGCGACGAGTGCCTCCGGGTGGCGGCGTCGCTCCAGGCGGCCGCCCCGAACATCGTGCCGGGCGTGCCCACGCAGAGCGGCGCGGGCGTCGCCTCGGCGGTGTTCCCGCCGGTCGACCAGGCGGCCCCGGCACCCACCGGCCCCGTGCAGACGCCCTACCAGCCGGGTCCCTACGGCGCTCCGACGCCCTCCCCGGCGTACGGGTATCCGCAGCAGCCGGGCTACCAGACGCCGGCCTCGGCCGGGTACGGACATCACGGGCAGCACAGGAGCACGACCTCGCCGCCGTACAACCTGTCACCGCAGCCAGTGACGACGGCGACGGGCGGCGGCGGGGGCCGGAGCAACAGGCCGGTGATCATCGGGTCGATCGTGGTGGCCGTGGTCGCGGTCGGCGCCCTGGTCGTGGCCCTGTCGTTGAACGGCGGCAGCAACGACGACACCAAGGGCGGCGGCAGCAGCACCAGCGGCAGTGCCTCGGCGACGGCGGTGGAGGGCCACCGCGGTCCGGACACGTCGAAGACGATCGAGACGACCGCGTGCACCGAGCCCCAGGAGGCGTACGACGACGCGGACAAGATCCAGATCCCGAACTTCCAGTTCAAGTACATCGACTCGGTCAAGTCCTGCCTCCGGGCCGCCGGCTGGAAGGTGAAGGTCAAGACCGTGGACGAGAACACCTACGGCCAGGGCGCGGTCATGGACCAGTTCCCGTCGGCCGGTACGGACGTCAGCCCCAAGGACGTGCCCGAGATCGAGCTGAGCGTCTCGACGGGCAACCCGTCCTGAGCCCGACCGTATGAGAACGGCCCGGCGGCCGAGGCCGCCGGGCCCTTGTACGTGCGTGCGGAGCTGCTGTTTCTACAGGTAGGGCCCGCCGACGCGACCGCCCGGCTGGCCTTCCTCGGCCCCGCCGCCGTCACCGACACCCGGCGGCAGCGCCCGGCGCATCTGCTCCAGCTGAGCGCGCGCCGCCATCTGCTGGGCGAAGAGCGTTGTCTGGATCCCGTGGAAGAGACCCTCCAGCCAGCCCACCAACTGGGCCTGCGCGATGCGCAGTTCCGAGTCGCTGGGGGTCACGTCGTCCATGAAGGGCAGGGAGATCCGCTCCAGCTCCTCGACCAGCTCCGGGGCGAGACCGTCCTCGAGCTCCGCCACCGAACTGCGGTGGATCTGCTTGAGCCGGGCCCTGCTCGCCTCGTCGAGAGGAGCCGCCCGCACCTCCTCCAGGAGCTGCTTGATCATGCTGCCGATCCGCATGACCTTGGCCGGCTGAGCCACCATCTCCGTCACGGGAATCTCGCGGGAACCCTCGTCCCCGCTCCCACCGAGCGCCATCCCGTCCTGTCCCACGACCAGGATCTGGGGGTTCTCCGGTGACCTTTCGTTCCTCGGCATCTCCATACGGCCATTGTCTCGCACACCCGCACCGGTCAGCGTGGTGCCCCCCGTGGAAGCTGATCATCCGCCGCCCGCCGACCGGATCCGCGCGCCGCGCTCCGCTTGGCGGAACCCGGAATGCCGGTATGCGCATCGGATGTGAGGCTTGTCCCGTCGATCCTGCCGACTCGGTTCCGGGAGGGGGTCACCCACATGACTCCATCACTGCGCGTCCCGCCCGCCCCGCGCTCACCGCGCACCACGGGCCTGCTGCTGATGCTCACGGCGGCCGCACTCCTCGGCCCGCTCGGCGGCACACCGTCCTACGGCACCCCCTCCGGCCCGCCCCCGACGCCCCCCGCCCCCGCGGCCACCGCCACCCCTCACGCCCCCTCCGCCTCCACACCCGCCTCCGCGGCCGGCCCAGCGAGGGACAAGAACGACGACTCCGCCGCTACGTCCCCCTCCGCGTCCCCGCCTCCCACCGCCTCGGCCGCGCCGTCCCGGGCCGGGAGCCGGGCCGGTGAGGGGCGGGCACGACCCGGCCGTCCGGATGATCCGGCTACGGCGGAGGAGGACCCGGCCGCCCCGGAACAGGCCGACGGCGAGATTCCGGACCCTTCCCTGCCCACCGCGCCGGAAGCCTCCCAGGAGGCCGGTACCGCGCCCTCGGCGCCCGCGCTGGGGCGCATGGGCCAGACCGTCGCCGAGCGTCCGGCCGAGCCCGCACTGAGAATCCTGCCGCTCGGCAGCGGACTGCTCCTCATCGGCCTCGGCCTGGGCTTCGCCTTCGCCGGACTGCGGGTACGGCGCGGCTAGCCGCGCTGTCCCCGGCCGCCTCAAGCGGCCCGCCGGTCAGGCCCCCGGTGCGACCAGGAGCACCTTTCCGATATGTCCGCTGTCCTCCACGACCTGGTGAGCGGTGGCCGCGTCGCTCATGGGCAGTTCACGGTCGACGACCGGACGGACGTGACCGGCGACGAGCAGTGGCCACACGTGCTCCCGCACGGCGGCGACGATGGCCGCCTTCTCGCCGAGCGGGCGGGCCCGCAGCGAGGTCGCACTGACCGCGGCCCGCTTGCCCAGGAGTACGCCGATGTTCAGCTCGGCCTTGCTGCCGCCCTGCAGTCCGATGATGGCCAGCCGGCCGTTGACGGCGAGGGCCTGGACGTTGCGGTCAAGGTACTTGGCGCCCATGTTGTCGAGGATGACGTCGGCACCGGCGCCGTCGGTGGCCCGCTCGATCTCGGCCACGAAGTCCTGTTCGCGGTAGTTGATCAGCACGTCGGCGCCCAGCTCCGCGCAGTAGTCGAGCTTCTCCTTGCTGCCGGCCGTGACGGCGATCTTCGCGCCCACGGCCTTGGCGAGCTGGATCGCCATGGTGCCGATGCCGCTGGAACCGCCGTGCACGAGCAGCGTCTCGGCGGGGCGGAGGTGGGCCACCATGAAGACGTTCGACCAGACCGTGCAGGTCACCTCGGGCAGCGCCGCGGCCTGCTTGAGATCGATGCCCTGGGGCACGGGCAGCAGCTGACCGGCGGGTACGACGACCTTCTCGGCGTAGCCGCCGCCCGCGAGCAGCGCGCACACCTCGTCCCCGACCGACCAGCCCGACACCCCGGGGCCGAGCGCGGTGATCCGGCCGGAGCATTCGAGGCCGGGGTACACGGACGCGCCGGGGGGCGGGTTGTAGAAGCCCTGCCGTTGCATGATGTCGGCACGGTTGACGGCGCTGGCCACCACCTCGACCAGGACCTCGCCCTCCGCCGGAACGGGATCGGGGACCTCGGCCCACACCAGCGCCTCGGGCCCACCAGGTTCGGGAATCGTGATCGCATACATGGAGGCGACGCTACTCCTCGTCACTCCGGCGACGGCCGCGCCTCGGGCGTGACCCGCGTGCCGGGTGAGACCCGGACGATGGCGACGAGCCGATCGTCCGGCTGGAGCGTCCCGACGGCCGGGTCGTCGTAGCCGAGCACCCGGTGGTCGCGGACGACGCTCACCACCAGGTCGTCCGTCTCGCGCGGGCCCCTGCCGACCTCGGCCGCCGCGACCGGCCGTTCGATCATGTCGAGGCCGCTGCCCTGCTGGATGAGGTCCTCCATGACCATGCCGGCGACGGGGCTGAGCACGGAGAGGCCGAGCAGCCGGCCGGCCGCGCCGGAACTGGTGATCACGGCGTCGGCGCCGGACTGCTTCAGCAGCGGCGCGTTCTCCTCCTCACGCACCGAGGCCACGATCTTCGCGCCACGGTTGAGCTGCCGGGCCGTCAGTGTCACGAGGACGGCCGTGTCGTCGCGCTGCGTCGCGATGACGATCTGCCGCGCCCTGTGCACCTCGGCCCGCTTGAGGACATCGCTGCGGGTGGCGTCCCCGACGACTCCCGCGTACCCCTCCGCGGCTGCCGCCTCGATCACCTTCTCGCTGGGGTCGACCACGACGACCTGTTCCTTCCTCAGGCCGGTCGCGCACACGGTCTGGACCGCGGACCGCCCCTTGGTGCCGAAACCCACGACGACGGTGTGATCTCGCAAGGTGGATCTCCAGCGGTTCAAGGCACCCGTTAATTTACGACATGCGTGCGTGCAGTGCTTCTGGCCGAAACTTGATGTCAGCCAGAAGCACTGCACGCCTAAAACGGGCGCGCGAGATCGGCGCGGTCAACCGTAATGCTCATGGTGAACTGTTCAGTCCCCGGACGGCTGGGTGACGACGATCCGCCAGATCACCGAATTGGCCGCTGAGAACTTCCACGCCAGTTCGCGCATCTTGGCGTGCGGTATCTCGGCGGTGAACACGCCGCTCCCGTCACCGCACTGAGAACCGATGAGGGACTTTCCAGCGGCGATTACGTTGAACTTGGAGGGACCGGCGCATGTCCACATCACCGCGACGGATGAGGCTTTCCCCGCCGACGCCGGAAGCGTGACGCCGCCCGCACCATGTCCCGACCCCGTGTACAACGTCTTCGACCCGACAGGGAGTGACGACTGGACCGGATTGGGAAGGCGGTCCGGACTCGTCGGGGTCTGCGCCGAAGAGGGGGTGGTCGCGTCGGACCCCCTCGTCACTTTCGCCGGTGATGACGTCGACCCGTGGGTGGCAGTCGCCTGGGAATGTGAGCTGCCGGAACAGGCCGAAACCAGGGCCAGGGCCGACAGGGATGCGGCCAGCAGAGAGCGCTTCATCAGATCGTCCTCAGCTCACGAGTGGGCGATGTAGGGCGAGAGCGCCGGGAGCTTGGCGGTCCCGTGGTTCGAGACGATCCATTTGCAGCCACCGTTGTAAGAACCGTGCTCCCAGTTGAAGGAGTAGCCCTTCGAACCAAGGGCAAGCCATCCATCCGCCTGGTTCGCGGGAACCTTCCACGACCCGCCAAGGGTGACGGTGGTGGTCTTGGCGTAGGAGATCGAGGCGCTGATGGTCTCCTCGGCGGACGCGAAGAGGATCCCCTCACTGAACTTGGTCGCATACGTGACGGTGCCGGTCCAGGTGTGCCCCTTGGCCACCGAGACCGAGAGCAAAATGCCGGACTGTCCATAGACGGTCTTGGACTTGTCACCGACGAACGTGCTCTTGACCTTGGAGAAGGAGAAGCCCGGGTCGGCCGGGCAACCGTCCGGGTGGACCGAACCATCAACGTCGGCGTCGGCCGGCGCTTGCGGAATCGGGTTCCCGTCCTGGTCTGCATTGTCGGCATTGACCGTCGTCGGCGCGTCCTCCGCGAAGGCGGTGCCCGCTCCTCCCACTCCTAAAGCGAGAAAGGCAGTCAGTACAGCGGCTGTGCATGCGCGAGTGAGCGTGGCGTTCATGGTTCCCTCCGTTTCGCCCCCTCCGGGAGCGGCATGGACAGAACAATCGTCGAGCGCCTAGTTGATCGTCAAGGAAAATCGAACATTCTGAGCGAGACTTGAGCTTGACGATTCACTCGGGGGTTACTTTTCATGCTGCGCCGCTTGCGAGCAAGTAAGCAGAATCCTCCGGACCTTCGACACAGCTCGACCACGCACGCGTGAAAATATTGCCTTTCCCATCCCCTCTTTACTCAATCAAGGAAATCAAAGGGTTGATCCTTGGTTATCCGATGGTGATTAAGGAGTCGATCGTGGCCCAGCGAACGCCGCCGCCTTGAGCATCAATCCCGGCCGGGCACCTTGTGGTACATCCGCCAAATCCTTGACTCCAGCGGTTCAAGCGCCATTCCTCCCGGGTGCGTTCGGTGAGGACCTCAAGGGTGGTGCCGACGAGGACGATCAGGAACAGCACACGCAGAGGGGTGATGACGAAGATGTTGGTGAGTCGGGCACCGTGACTGACCGGGGTGATGTCGCCGTAGCCGGTGGTCGAGAGGGTGACCGTCGCGTAGTAGAAGGAGTCGAGGAGGCCGACCGAGCCGTCCGCGTTGTCGTTGTAGCCGCCGTGGTCGGCATAGACGATCAACGCGGTAGCCACCAGTAGGAACAGGGCGACCGAGAGTCGTTTGGCGACCTGCCGGAAAGGATGGTCCACCACCCTCCGCGGCAGCTTCACCCGATGGGTGACCAGGTGTTCGTCCGCTTGGCGGGCGATCGCGTCCTGGCCCGGTTGTTTCACGTGAAACACACCCCGCTCGCGTCGGCGGCGGAATGTTTCACGTGAAACACACCCCGATCCCGTCGGCCGCCCACGGCAGATCGAGCAGCTCGGTCTCCTGGCCCGGCCGCACACCGCCGGGCGGCACGATCACGAGAGCGTCGGCCGCCGCGATCCCGCGCAGCATGGCCGGTCCGTTGTAGTGCAGCGCCACGGCCCGGTCCCCACGCAGGACGGCGGGAACGAGGCGGGTGTCGTGACTGTGCCCGCGCACCCCCTCCGCGAGGGGCAGCGTGTACGGCTGTCGAGCGGGGCGGCCCGCCAGGGTGCGCAGCAGCGGCTCGGCGAGCGTGAGCAGGCCGGAAACGGCCGCGAGGGGATTGCCGGGCAGCCCGACCAGGTGCTGGTCCTCCTTGGTGCGGGCCAGCAGCATGGGGTGGCCGGGGCGCACCGTGACGCCGTCGACCACGATCTCGGCGCCGATCCCGCGCAGGGTGGAGTGGACGTGGTCGACCGGGCCGGAAGCGGTGCCGCCGGTGGTGACGATCAGGTCCGCCGCACTGCCGGTGACGGCCTTGCGCAGCGCCTTGGCGTCGTCACCGAGCCGGCGCACCTTGACGACCTCGGCACCGAGCGCGCGCAGCCAGGACGGCAGCATCGGGCCGAGGGCGTCCCGGATCAGTCCGTCGTGGGGCAGCCCCTCGGTGAGCAACTCGTCGCCCAGGACGAGGACTTCGACCCGCGGGCGGGGTACGGCGGTGAGGGTGTCATATCCGGCCGCCGCCGCCAGGCCGAGTACGGCCGGGGTGACGAGGGTGCCGACGGGCAGCAGACGGTCGCCGCTGCGGCACTCCTGGCCGCGGGGGCGGATGTCCTGGCCGTGTCCCACCTCGCGCACCGCGTGCAGACGGTCTTTGCTGTCGGTGCGGCCGTGTTCGCTGCGGAGCACGGCGGTGGTGTCGGAGGGCACGCGGGCACCGGTCGCGATGGGGACGGCCTCGCCGTCGGTCAACGGCTCGGGCCGGGCATGCCCGGCGAGCAGCCCGGCCGGCCGCACGTCCCAGGGGCCGGGGCCTGCCACCGCCCAGCCGTCCATCGCCGAGGTGTCGAAGGAGGGCAGGTCGGTGAGGGCAGCCAGGGGCGCGGCCAGTACGAGCCCGAGGGCCGCGTCGAGCGGCACCGAGACCGGGGGACGGTGGCCTCCCGAGCGGGCGGCGCGTGCGGCGACGGCCCGGGCCCCGGGCCAGGGCGTCGCCGTGGGGGTGCTGTCCGTTGGACGAGCGGTGTCGTCGGCCGGGGGGCCGCCGCCCTGTATGCGGGGAGTGCCGGCGGCGCCATTGCGTTGGGGGCCCTCGTGTTGCTGGGACCGGGCACCGCTCGCTCGCACCAGGGCGAGGGCTTCCTCGACGTCGAGATCCTCGGCGTCCGGGCTGCCGCGGGTGCCGCGCCCGGTCATCCGGCGTCCGGGGCCGGGACGGACGGGCCGCCGGCCGCGTCCTCCTCCGCCCAGCGCAGGGCGAGAGCGGCGGCCTTGCGCGCGGCCTCGGCGACGGCTTCGGGGCCGCCCTCGGCCCGCGCGGCGGCGTAACCGACCAGGAACGTGGTCAGCGGGGCGGCAGGTCTGGCCACGCCGTGGGCGGCGTCGCGCGCGAGGTCGAGCAGCATCCCGGTGTCGACGTCTAGGTCGATGCCGAGTTCGTCCTTGACTGCGGAAATCCATTCATCCAGCACGTGCCCATGCTCCCTGATGCGTGCCCTGGCGGCGGCGAGGTCGTCCCAGGTGTCGCAGTCGAACGACGCGACGGGGTCGGGGACGCGGACGAGATCGAGCGTGGCGGTCAGCCGGCGCAGCGGCAGCCCCGCGAGGCCGCCGTGCCGTTCGGCGAGTACGGCCAGCTCGCGGCGGAGCGCGGACGTACGGTACGCGGCGACGAGGGGCTGGTCGCGGCCGTCCGCGTCGCTGAGCAGCACGCCCTCGGCTCCCCCTCGCAGACCGGCCAACAGCCGCGTCACGGTGGCCGCTTCGAGGAACGGCAGGTCAGCGGAGAGCGCCACGACGGACGCGGCCGTGGTGTGACGCAGCCCGGCGTCGAGGGCTGCGACGGGTCCGGCGCCGGGCGGGTCCTCACGCGCCCAGCGCACCGGTCGCGCGGTGGGTCTGCGGCCGGCGACCACCACCGTCGTCCCGGCGTCGGCGCAGGCCGCGAGCACGCGGTCGAGCAGCGCGCGCCCGCCCACCCGGAGGCCGGGCTTGTCCACGCCCCCGAGCCGCCGGGCGGCTCCGCCGGCCAGCACGACGGCGTCGTACGCGGGGCCGGGGCGGTCGGGGGGCTCGGGGACGGTCATCCCCCGAGTATGCGGGCCGCCCTGAGCACACGGAACGCGTCCGCGCCGCCGTGCTTACAGGTTGCGCAACAGGACCGCCGGCTGTTCCACACAGTCGGCCACATACCGCAGGAAACCGCCCGCCGTGCCTCCGTCGCACACCCGGTGGTCGAAGGTGAGCGAGAGCTGGACGACCTGCCGGACGGCCAGTTCACCCTCGTGCACCCACGGCTTGGGGACGATGCGGCCGACGCCGAGCATGGCCGCCTCGGGGTGGTTGATGATCGGTGTGGAGCCGTCGACGCCGAAGACCCCGTAGTTGTTCAACGTGAAGGTGGATCCTGTGAGTTGGCCGGGCGTGAGGGTCGCGGTCCTGGCCGCCTCGGTCAGCCGGGCGAACTCCGCGCTCAGCGCCTCCACGTCCCGTGTGTGGGCGTCGCGGACGACGGGGACGACGAGCCCGCGCTCGGTCTGCGCGGCGAAGCCCAGGTGGACCCGGTCGAGGCGGACGATCTCCCGGGCCTCCATGTCGACGGTGGAGTTCAGCTCGGGGAAGCGGAAGAGCGCGGCCGTGCAGATCCTCGCGAGGAGGGCGAGCAGCGAGATCTTGGGATCGCCGGCCGCGTTCATCGCCGTACGCACCCGCAGGAGTTCCGTCGCGTCCGCGTCCACCCAGCAGGTCGCGTCCGGGATGTCGCGACGGCTGCGGGAGAGCTTGTCGGCGACGGCTCCCCGGATACCCCGGAGCGGGATGCGGGTGGCGCCGGAGGGGGTGTCGGGCTTCGGCGCGGAGAGCGTGGGGGGCGGGAGGAGGGTCGCGTCCTGGGCGGTGGCCTCCTGCGCCGCGGCCGTCCGCAGCGCCTGCTCGACGTCCGTCCGCAGGATGAGACCGTCGGGCCCGGAGCCCGTCAGCCGCCGCAGCTCCAGCCCGTTCTCCCGCGCCAGCCGTCGCACGAGGGGCGAGATCACCGGTACGGGTCCCTCGCCGTCGCGGCCCCCGTCGGCGGGGGCGTTGCCGTTGCCGTGGGGGGTCGTCGCGGGTTGCGGCGGCCGGACTCTCCGTCGGCGGGCCGGGGGTGCTCCCGTGCCGTATCCCACGAGCACGTTGCCCGAGCCCTCGGAGTCGGCGGCGGAGGCCGAGGAGCCCACCGCGACCGTCAACAGGGGTGCGCCGACGGGCATTTCGGTGCCCTCGTCGCCGTAGCGGGCCGTGACGACGCCGCCGTAGGGGCACGGCACCTCGACCATCGCCTTGGCCGTCTCGACCTCGACGACCGGCTGGTCGATCGCGACGACGTCACCGACCTGGACCAGCCAGCGCACGATCTCCGCCTCGGTGAGGCCCTCGCCGAGGTCGGGCAGCTTGAACTCCAGCACCTGTGCCATCAGTTCCCGGCCTCCCACTGGAGTCGTCCCACGGCGTCCAGGACGCGGTCGACGCCGGGCAGATGGTGGCGCTCCAGCATCGGCGGCGGATACGGGATGTCGAACCCGGCGACCCGCAGCACCGGTGCCTCCAGGTGGTGGAAGCAGCGCTCGGTGACACGGGCCGCGATCTCCCCGCCCGGGCCGCCGAAACCGCCCGACTCGTGGACGACGACCGCCCGCCCGGTGCGCCGAACCGACGCGGCGACCGTCTCGTCGTCGAACGGCACCAGGGAGCGCAGATCGATGACTTCGAGGTCCCAGCCCTCCGCCACGGCGGCCTCGGCGGCCTCCAGACAGACGGGCACGGACGGGCCGTAGGTGATGAGCGTGGCGGTGCGGCCGGGGCGGCGGACGACCGCGCGGCCGATCGGGTCGACGGGGGAGGGCTCGTCCGGGTTCCAGGAGTCCTTCGACCAGTACAGCCGCTTGGGCTCCAGGAAGACGACCGGGTCGTCGGAGGCGATCGCGGCGCGCAGCAGCCCGTAGGCGTCCGCGACGGTCGCGGGGAGTACGACATGGAGCCCCGGAGTGGCCATGTAGTACGCCTCGGAGGAGTCGCTGTGGTGCTCGACGCCGCCGATGCCGCCGCCGTAGGGAACCCGGATGGTGATCGGCAGGGGCAGCGCGCCGCGGGTGCGGTTGCGCATACGGGCGACGTGGCTGACGAGCTGCTCGAACGCCGGGTAGGCGAACGCGTCGAACTGCATCTCCACGACCGGGCGCAGTCCGTACATCGCCATGCCTACGGCCGCCCCCAGGATGCCCGCCTCGGCGAGCGGGGTGTCCGTGCAGCGGTCCTCGCCGAACTCCTTGGCGAGTCCGTCGGTGACCCGGAAGACACCGCCGAGGGTGCCGACGTCCTCGCCCATGACGTGCACGGCGGGGTCGGCGGCCATGGCGTCCCGCAACGCGCGCGTGAGGGCCTGCGCCATGGTGGCCGGCTTGAGAGCGACGGTGGTCATCGCTGCTCCCCCTCCTGCTCGGCCGTCAGCTCGGCCCTCAACTGGGCTTCTTGTTCGCGCAGTTGTGGGGTGGGCTCGGCGTAGACGTGGGCGAACAGGTCCATGGGGTCGAGCACCGGGTCCTGGTTCATCCGCTCGCGCAGGTCGGCTGCCATGGCCTCGGCCGCGTCCCGCGCGGCGCCGACGCCGTCCTCGTCGAGCAGCCCCCGGGTGGTCAGTTCGTGCTCCAGGAGCGCGATCGGGTCGTGCGCCCGCCAGGCCTCGACCTCGGCGTCGCCGCGGTAGCGGGTGGCGTCGTCGGCGTTGGTGTGGGCGTCGACCCGGTAGGTGACCGCTTCGACGAGCGTGGGGCCGCCGCCCTCGCGCGCGTGTCGTACGGAGTCGCTCAGCACCTGGTGCACGGCGACCGCGTCGTTGCCGTCGACCAGGCGGCCGGGCATCCCGTAGCCGACGGCCTTGTGGGCCAGCGACGGGGCCGCGGTCTGCTTGGCGAGCGGGACGGAGATGGCGAAGCCGTTGTTCTGGACGAGGAAGACGACCGGTGCCTGCCAGACAGCGGCGAAGTTCAGTGCCTCGTGGAAGTCGCCCTCGCTGGTGCCGCCGTCACCGACCATGGCGAGCGCCACCACGTCGTCACCCCGGAGGCGGGCCGCGTGGGCGAGGCCCACCGCGTGCGGCAGCTGGGTCGCGAGCGGGGTGCACAGGGGCGCGATGCGGTGCTCGCGCGGGTCGTAGCCGGTGTGCCAGTCGCCGCGCAGCAGGGTGAGGGCCTCGACGGGGTCGAGGCCGCGGGCGACGGCGGCGAGCGTGTCGCGGTAGCTGGGGAAGAGCCAGTCCTGCTCATGGAGGACCAGCGCGGCGGCGACCTCACAGGCCTCCTGACCGGTACTGGAGGGGTACACGGCGAGCCGGCCCTGCTTGGTGAGGGCGGTGGCCTGCGTGTTGTACCGGCGCCCGCGCACCAGTTGGGCGTAGAGCCGCCGTAGCAGCTCCGGATCGGCCTGCGCCGCCGCCTCGGTGCCGAGCACGCGGTACGGCGTCGCGTCGGGCAGCAGCGGCGCGGGGTCCGTGCGGGGCTGCCAGGCGGGCGGCGGTGCGGGCCGGTAAGCGCCCCGCTGCTCCATGACCGTCATGACGGCGCCTCCTCGTGGGAGTGGCTCGAAGAGGCACATCCGGATGTGAGGCGCCCCACCTACCGATTGTTCGGTCGTCGGCACAATTTGGCTACTGACACCTCCAGCCTGTGGACAAACGGTTCTCCACAGCCCTAAATGAACGCAGGACGTCCATGGTAGGGAGGCGGGGGGACATGGCACCTGAACAAATGGCCGAGGGCCCGGCCTCGGTGAGTGCCCTGCCGCCCCCGCGTCCGCTCGACGCCATCGACCAGGACATCCTGCGGATGCTCCAGGCGGACGGCCGCGCGTCGATAAGGTCGGTCGCCGAACGGGTGCATGTCTCGCGTGCCAACGCCTACGCCCGTATCAACCGTCTCGTCGAGGACGGCGTCATCCGCGGTTTCGGTGCCCGCGTCGACCACGAACGCGCCGGTCAGGGGACCTCCGCGTACATCACGTTGAAGATCGTGCAGAACTCCTGGCGCACGGTCCGCGAGCAGCTCCGGGAGTTGCCGGGCGCCTCGCACATCGCGCTGGTGGGCGGCGACTTCGACGTTCTGCTGCTGGTGCACACCCCGGACAACAGGGCACTGCGCGAGGTCGTCCTCACCCGGCTCCAGGCGATCCCCGAGGTGCTCAGCACCCGCACGCTGCTGGTCTTCGAGGAGGAGGACCTGGAGCCCCAGGGCTGACCCGGCGGCCCCGGTCCTCACAGGGCCCCGCGCCACGACCCTACGGCTGGTTCCGCAGCCCTTCGAAGACCAGGTGCACCACGGCGTCGGCCACCTCCCGCTCGCCCATGCCGCGGCCGTCGGGCCGGTACCACTCCACGATCGAGTTGATCATCCCGAAGACCAGCCGGGTGGCGAGCCGCACCTCCACGTCACCGCGCACCTCACCCTCGGCCGCCGCGGCCTTCAGCAGTTCGGCCACCCGGTGGTCGAAGTCACGGCGCCGCTCCAGCGCCCACCGCTCGGTGTCCGTGTTGCCGCGCACGCGCAACAGCAGTGTCACGTAGGGCAGTTCGGAGGTGAGCACCTCGACCATGCGCCGTACGACGTACTCCAGGCGCCCCTCGGCGCTCCCCACGCGCGCGTGCTCCTCGTCGAGGATTCCGAAGAGTCCGTCCAGGGCCCTGCTGACGGCCCGGCGCAGCAGTTCCTCCTTGCCGGTGACGTGGTGGTATATCGACGACTTGGAGATGCCCGCCGCCTTGGAGAGGTGCTCCATGGAGGTGCCGTCGTAGCCGCGCTCGATGAAGACCTGGACGGCGACCGACAGCAGGGTCTCCGGGGTGTACGTGTCGCGCTTCGGGGCGGTCATGGGGTGCCCTCCCGCTTCTCGGTGGCGTACGCGTGGCGGTAGAGCGCGAGAGACGGCGCGTACCGCCCGGAGGGGTCGCGCAGATGCAGGTCGTCGAGGACGTCGTAGGCCCAGCTGCGGCCGAGCTGGCGGCTCCATTCGAAGGGCCCCAGAGGGTAGTTGACGCCCAGGCGCATCGCGGTGTCGATGTCCTCCTCGGTGGCCACGCCCTTGGCGACGGCGTCGTGCGCCAGGTCGACGACCCGGGCCACCGTGCGGGCGACGATCATCCCCGGGACGTCACCGATGACGCTGACGTCCTTGCCGAGCGCCTGGAAGAGGCCGATGGCCTCGGAGAGGGTCTGCGAACCGGTGTCCTGGGAGGCGGACAGGGCGATACGGGTGGCCCGGCGGTAGTCGAGCGCGAGGTCGAAGTAGACGACGTCTCGGAACTCGACGGAGGTCTGGCCGTCGGTGAGGACCAGTTGGCCGCCGCTGGGCAGCACCAGGCGGGTGCCGTGGTCCTCGTCCTCCTCGCGTACGCCGATGCCCGCCTCGCGGATCAGCGCGAGCACCTCGGCGGCCGGGCCCAGGTCGCCCTCGGCGACGACGTAGGCGGGCGGCTGGGCGGGCTCCGCGGTGTGTGGCTCGGGGCGCTCGGCGTCGGCCCCGTGGTCGAACCAGCCGTGTCCGGTCTTGCGGCCCAGGCGGCCGGACTCCACGAGGCGGCGCTGGGCGAGCGAGGGCGTGAAGCGCACGTCCTGGAAGAACGACTGCCACACCGAGTGCGTGACGGACTCGTTGACGTCCTGGCCGATCAGGTCGGTCAGCTCGAACGCGCCCATCCGGAAGCCGCCCGACTCGCGCAGGACCGCGTCGATGGTGGCCGGGTCGGCGGCCTGGGCCTCGTGGACCGCGAAGGCCTCGGCGTAGAACGGCCGGGCGATGCGGTTGACGATGAACCCCGGAGTGTCCGCACAGGCCACGGGGGTCTTGCCCCAGGCGCGGGCCATCTCGTACGCGCGCGTGGCCGACGTGACGTCGGTGGCGAACCCGGAGACGACCTCGACCAGCGGCAGCAGCGGTGCCGGGTTGAAGAAGTGCAGGCCGACGAAGCGGCCGGGGTTGCGCAGGACGGCGCCGATGGCGGTCACCGAGAGGGACGAGGTGTTGGTGGCGAGCAGACAGTCCTCGTCGACGAGGTCCTCCAGGTCACGCAGGAGCTGCTGTTTGACGTCCAGCCGCTCCTGTACGGCCTCGACGACCAAGGCACAGTCCGCGAGCTCGGCGAGGTTCCCGGCGGGCAGCAGCCGGGCGCGTGCGGCGTCCCGGTCGGCGCCGGACAGCCGGTCCTTCTCGACGAGCCGGTCGAGGCGGGCGCCGATCGCGTCGGCGGCTTCCCGGGCGCGTCCGGGCACGGCGTCGTAGAGCCGCACGAGGTGGCCGGCGACCAGCGCGACCTGGGCGATGCCCTGGCCCATGGTGCCGGTGCCGACGACGGCCACGGGGCTGCTGAGGTCGATTCCTGTCATGCGCGCGATCCTCCCGCACGGGGTTTTCCACAGATGCGGCGGACCCCCTTGTCCCGACCGATCGTTCGGTTACTCTAACTCTGTCCGGCTGTTTCCGCCCAGGTCATGAGCTCGAAGAAGAGTTCCTGAGACGAGGAGTTGGTCCCGCATGGCCGCCGAACTGACCGCGCACGAGCTGATCGCCCAGCACCGGCCCACGCTCGACCAGGCCCTGGAAGCGATCCGCACGCGCGCGTACTGGTCACCGCACCCCGAACACCCCAAGGCGTACGGCGAGAACGGCAGCCTGGACGCGGCGGCGGGCAAGGCCGCCTTCGACGCCCTCCTCGGCAGCCGGCTCGACCTCGGCCAGCCCGGCACCGACGACTGGGTGGGCGGCGAAGTCTCGCCCTACGGAATCGAGTTGGGCATCACCTACCCGCACGCCGACCTCGACGTGCTGCTGCCGGACATGCGCGCCGGGCAGCGTGCCTGGCGGGACGCGGGCGCCGAGGTCCGGGCCCTGGTCTGCGTGGAGATCCTCAAGCGGATCGGCGACCGGACGCACGAGTTCGCGCACGCTGTCATGCACACCAGCGGCCAGGCCTTCATGATGGCGTTCCAGGCGGGCGGCCCGCACGCCCAGGACCGCGGCCTGGAGGCGGTGGCCTACGCGTACGTGGAGCAGGTCCGCACCCCGGACAGCGCGGAGTGGGCCAAACCCCAGGGCAAGCGCCCGCCGCTGGCGATGAACAAGCAGTTCACCCCGGTGCCGCGCGGGATCGCCCTGGTGATCGGCTGCAACACCTTCCCCACCTGGAACGGCTATCCGGGCCTGTTCGCCTCCCTGGCGACCGGCAACGCCGTGCTGGTGAAGCCCCACCCGCGCGCGGTACTGCCGCTCGCGCTCACCGTGCGGATCGCCCGCGAGGTGCTCGGCGAGGCCGGCTTCGACCCGAACCTGGTGGCGCTGGCCGCCGAGCGCCCCGGCGAGGGCATCGCCAAGACGCTGGCCACCCGCCCCGAGATCCGCATCATCGACTACACCGGGTCGACGCAATTCGGGGACTGGCTGGAGGCCAACGCCCGCCAGGCACAGGTCTACACGGAGAAGGCCGGCGTCAACACGGTGATCGTGGAGTCGACCGACGACTACCGGGGCATGCTGGCCAACCTGGCGTTCTCCCTGTCGCTGTACAGCGGCCAGATGTGCACCACCCCGCAGAACCTGCTGATCCCCCGGGACGGCATCCGCACCGACGAGGGCCCCCGGTCCTTCGACGACGTGGTCGCCGACCTCGCGCGCGCGGTCGACGGTCTCCTCGGCGACGACGCGCGCGCCAACGGGCTGCTCGGCGCGCTGGTGAACCCGGACGTGAAGGCCCGCCTGGACGCCGCGGCAGGCCTCGGCGAAGTCGCCCTCGCCTCACGGCGGATCAACAACCCGGAGTACCCCGACGCGGTCGTCCGTACGCCCGTGATCGTGAAGCTGGACGGCGCCAAGCCCGACGACGAGGCCGCCTACACCAGCGAGTGCTTCGGCCCGGTCTCCTTCGCCGTCGCGGTCGACTCCGCGGCCCACGCGGTGGACCTGCTGCGGCGGACGGTCCGGGAGAAGGGCGCCATGACGGTGGGCGCCTACACGGCCGACGAGGAGGTCGAGCGGGCCGTCGAGGAGGTCTGCCTGGAGGAGGCCGCCCAGCTGTCGCTGAACCTCACGGGCGGGGTGTACGTCAACCAGACCGCAGCCTTCTCCGACTTCCACGGCTCCGGCGGCAACCCGGCGGCCAACGCGGCCCTGTGCGACGGCGCCTTCGTCGCAAACCGCTTCCGGATCGTCGAGGTACGCCGGGACGCGTAGCGCGCGCAGCGCCTCCCGGTGGTACTAGGAGGCGGGTGGTGCGCCCCCGGTGGCGCTCCAGTGGTACAGCGTCATGGCCACACTGGTCGCGAGGTTGTAGCTGGAGACCTGGGGGCGCATCGGCAGCGCCACCAACCGGTCGGCGCGCGACCGGAGTTCGGCGGAGAGACCACTGCGCTCGGAGCCGAAGGCGAGCACTGCGTCGTCCGGAAACTCCAGCCCCCGGATGTCCTCACCCTCCGGGTCGAGGGCGAACACCGGCCCGGACGGCAGCTCGTCCACGGCCAGCCGCTCCACGGCGGTCGCGAAGTGCAGCCCGGCCCCGCCGCGCACCACGGTCGGATGCCACGGGTCGAGCGTGCCGGTGGTGACCACCCCGGTCGCCGCGAAGCCGGCCGCCAGCCGGATCACCGCGCCCGCGTTCCCCAGGTTGCGCGGATGGTCGAGAACCACGACAGGCGCACTCCGGGGCGTGCGCCGGAGCCGCTCCAGATTGCCCTCCCTGGAGGGACGTACGGCCAGGGCCGCCACCCCTGTCGGATGCGGACGCGGCACCAGGGAGCGGTACGTGTCCTCCGCGACCTCGGTCAGCAGGGCGTCCAGGGTGTCCCGTACGTCCGGGGCCAGTTCGTCGGCGAGGGCGAGGGTGGCGCGCCGATCGGTGGTGACCGCCGACGTGACCTCGGCCCCGAAGCGCACCGCGTGCTTGAGGGCGTGGAAGCCGTCGAGCAGCACCGAGGTGTCGGCCGGCCGGTGCCAGGCGCTTGCCGCGGGATCGCTCATGCCGATGAGCCTACGTGGCCGGTCTCGGGGTTCTCCGGGATGCGCGGCGGTCCCCCGGGGGCGCCCGGCAGCGTACGGCCGGCCCGGGGAAACAGCCGTCCACGCGCGCGTGCCGTCCAGCCGCCCAGGAGCAGCAGGAACGCCGTCGGCAGGAACACGGCGTCCGCCGAGATCATCGCCAGCGAGAAGAACGGCAGCCCGAGGACCACGGCGATCACCGCGTGCTCGGTCATCATCACGGCGAGCAGCACGTTCTTCACCCGCCGGTTGAACAGCGTGAACGGGAAGGCGACCTGCACGATCACCGTCCCGTAGGTCACCAGCAGCACCATCGTGCCGCTGGAGGACAGCAGATCGGCGAGGCCGGGCCAGGGCGAGAAGGAGTCGAGGTGCAGCGGGTAGTAGACCGCCGTACCGTCCTGCCAGCGCGACCCCTGGATCTTGTACCAGCCGGCCGTGGCGTAGATCAGGCACGCCTCGGCCGCGATCACGAACAGCGCGCCGTTGTGGAGCACGTTCGCGGCGACGTCGAGCAGGATCCTGGGCTCCGCCGTACGCGTGCGCCGCATCACCACCCACCGCAGGGTCTGCGCCCCCCACACGGCCCACAGGAGCGCGGGCACGAACCAGTCGCCGTCGAACGCGCCTCCCGCCGTCACCGCCGTCAGCACCGCGCCGGACACGATCCACAGACCGGGACCGACCCGGTCCGCGGAACGCTCCCCACGCGCGCGTGCCGCCGCGACCCGGGCCCGCCGGGCGTCCAGGGACCAGACCTGGCCGCAGCGCGTGAAGACCAGGTAGAGGGACATCAGGTGCAGGACGTTGTCGCCGCCGTCCCCCACGAAGATGCTGCGGTTCTGCAACGAGAGCACGCCCACCATGAAGAGCACGGACAGGGTGCGGGTGCGCCAGCCGAGCAGCAGCAGGACGCTCGACAGAAGGGCCAGCGCGTAGACCGTCTCGAACCAGAACCGGCCGTCGGACCACATCAGGACCGTGAACGCCCCGTTGTCCGCCGTCAGTTGACGGGCCAGGTCCCAGCTCCACGGTCCGTCGGGGCCGTACAGCTCCTGGCGGTGGGGCAGCTCGCGCAGCAGGAACAGCAGCCAGGTGGCGCTGAAGCCGATACGGATCACGGCGGCCTGGTGGGGGCCGAGCGCCGACTCGGTGACACGGGCGACGCCCCGGGAGACCGACAGGGCGAAGCGGTTCACCGGACACCTCCCCGGGCCTCGTCGGCCGGAACGGACCACCAGGGCAGCACGCGGTACACGGGCGTGGGGGACACCTGCTCGTCGCTCCAGTCGGGCGGGGGCACGTTGGTGGTGACGGAACGGACCTGCACGCGCGCGACGGCACCCCCCGCGCCGGCCGCGTCGTCACGGCCGAGGCGCAGCACGACGATCCGCCGCAGATACTGCTCCGCGAGCGAACCCCGCAGCCCGGCCGGGCGGTTGTCGGCGTCGTGCGTGGCGAGGTAGAAGTCCAGGGACCGGCGCAGCTCGTTCTGCTGGGTGTGGGACGGCACCAAGTTGCCGTCGATGGACCGGCCGTCCTCGGCCGACAGGTCGTACCAGCCCGTCGTACTGCTCACACCGGCCGCGGAGCGGACCTGGGCGCGGACCTGGACCGCGATGTTCTGCTGCAACGGGTTCGGCGCGAAGAGCTTCCAGTTCTGCTCGAACTCCGGGTAGACCCACTCCTCTATCGCCTTGCCGTGCTGCTTGGTCACCGTGTTCGCCGGTGCCACATGCAGGAACACCATCCCCAGATGCACCACGACCACGACAGCCACGACCGCGACCGTCAGCGCGGCACCGATCTGATAGCGCAGGGAGAGGGCTGCGATCACAGGCCGGGGCGCGGGAGTCAGAGCGGGGACAGGCCCGACGGCCGAGGTGGGAGCGGCAGGGGGCACGGGAGAGGGCCAGGGGGACCGGGACTGGGGCGGGACGGACCTGTCCAACCTGTCCGGTGCGGCCGACATGTCCGATCCGGTCGATGTGTCCGGTCCGGTCAGCGTGCTGGGTAGCGCCGGTGTGCCGGTGTGGCCCGGCGTGTGCGTGTCACGTGGCGCGCCCGGCGTGGGCGGCACGGTCGGAGCAGTGGGCGCGGGAGGGGCGTCCGAGGCGTCCGGCGCCTCCGCAGGAGCCGCAGAGTCCGCGGGGGCCGAGGGTTTCGCTGGGCCCGAGGGTTGCGCTGGGTCTGCCGCGTCCGTCCGGCCCGGCTTCCGCGGAGCGTTCGGGCCCCCGTCGTGCGCGTCCATTCCGCTCCGCCTCGTCTCCCGATGCCGCTCGTCCTTCCGGCTCCCGGACGGACGGAGGGCGTCGAATCACCCCCGCGCCACCGTTCGACGACGCTCGCACGGGGGAACCGTACTCAGACCGGTCGGCCCGGCACAGCCCCGACGGCACAGGCGTTCCTCCGGTTGTCCACAGCCGACGCCCGCAGGTTATCCACAGCGGTTGACACTTTACGGCGCCCCGCCTCACCATTGAATCGCCGAACCGAACGATCGGTCGGGAGAGTGTTCAGGCAGAGCCCGAGGTCAAGGGGGACCGCATGGCGACAGCAGCCGCGCACCAGACGGCCCGTACACAGGCGTACGGCGCACAGGACGACGTCGACACCGACGGCTACCAGCGCGCCTTCGACGCCGCCGTGGCCGCGGACGAGCGCATCGAGCCCCGCGACTGGATGCCCGACGCGTACCGCGCCACACTCGTCCGGCAGATCGCCCAGCACGCGCACTCCGAGATCATCGGCATGCAGCCGGAGGCCAACTGGATCACGCGCGCACCCTCCCTGCGCCGCAAGGCGATCCTGATGGCCAAGGTCCAGGACGAGGCCGGCCACGGTCTGTACCTCTACAGCGCCGCCGAAACGCTCGGCACCGGCCGCGACGAACTGCTCGACAAACTGCACAGCGGCCGCCAGAAATACTCCTCGATCTTCAACTACCCGACGTTGACCTGGGCGGACGTCGGCGCCATCGGCTGGCTGGTGGACGGCGCCGCGATCACCAACCAGGTCCCCTTGTGCCGCTGCTCCTACGGGCCCTACGCGCGGGCGATGGTCCGCGTGTGCAAGGAGGAGTCCTTCCACCAGCGCCAGGGATACGAGCTGCTGCTCGCCCTCAGCCGCGGCACCCCCGAACAGCACGCGATGGCGCAGGACGCGGTCGACCGCTGGTGGTGGCCGTCCCTGATGATGTTCGGGCCGCCCGACGACGAGTCCGCGCACTCGGCGCAGTCGATGGCGTGGAAGATCAAGCGCCATTCCAACGACGAACTGCGCCAGCGCTTCGTCGACATCTGCGTCCCCCAGGCCGACTCCCTCGGCCTGACCCTGCCCGACCCGGACCTGAAGTGGAACGAGGAGCTCGCCAGACACGACTTCGGGGCGATCGACTGGACCGAGTTCCACCAGGTCCTCAGGGGCAACGGCCCGTGCAACGAACAACGGATCACCCAACGCAGGCGCGCCCACGAGGAGGGCGCCTGGGTACGCGAGGCGGCCGCCGCCTACGCGGCCAGGCACGCCGCGACAACGGGACACACCGGGACGACAGCGCCCGGCGGGGCAGAAGGAGAGCAGGCATGACCGACAACGACTGGCCTCTGTGGGAGGTCTTCGTCCGCTCACGCCGCGGCCTCTCCCACACCCACGCCGGCAGCCTGCACGCACCGGACGCGGAGTTCGCCCTGCGCAACGCCCGCGACCTGTACACCCGGCGCGGCGAGGGCGTCTCGATCTGGGTCGTCCCCTCGGCCGGGATCACCGCCTCCTCGCCCGACGAGAAGGACCCGTTCTTCGACCCGTCCGCCGACAAGCCCTACCGCCACCCGACGTTCTACGAGATCCCGGAGGGGGTGAAACACCTGTGACCGCCCCCGACCCCACCACCACGGCCCCTACGACGGCCGCCCTCGCGCTGGGTGACGACGCCCTGGTGCTCTCCCACCGCCTGGGGGAGTGGGCCGGCCATGCCCCCGTCCTGGAGGAGGAGGTCGCCCTCGCCAACATCGCGCTGGACCTGCTGGGCCAGGCCCGCGTCCTGCTGTCGATGGCCGGCGACGAGGACGAACTGGCGTACCTGCGCGAGGAGCGCGCCTTCCGCAACCTCCAACTGGTGGAACGGCCCAACGGCGACTTCGCCCACACCATCGTCCGCCAGCTGTACTTCTCCACCTACCAGCACCTGCTGTACGCCGAACTGGCCGCAGGGCACGGCCCGTTCACCCCGCTCGCCGCGAAAGCCGTCAAGGAGGTCGCCTACCACCGCGACCACGCCGAGCAGTGGACGCTGCGGCTCGGCGACGGCACCGACGTCAGCCACGCGCGCGTGCGGCAGGCCTGCGAAGCCCTGTGGCGGTACACCGGCGAGATGTTCCAGCCCGTCGACGGAGTGGACATCGACTGGAAGACCCTGGACGCGGTCTGGCTGGAGTCCGTCGAGGACATCCTGCGCCGGGCCACCCTGACCCTCCCCGAAGGGCCCCGGTACGGCGGATGGGCGGCCGGCGCCGGCCGCCAGGGGCTGCACACCGAGCCCTTCGGGCGGATGCTCGCCGAGATGCAGCATCTGCACCGCAGCCACCCGGGGGCGTCATGGTGACGATCACCCCGCTGGAGGCGGAGCTGCTGGAGGTCGCCGGTTCGGTGCCCGACCCCGAGCTGCCCGTGCTCACCCTCCAGGAACTGGGCGTCGTACGCGCGGTGCGGGTGCACGACGCCGACACGGTCGAGGTCGAACTGACGCCGACCTACACCGGCTGCCCCGCGATCGAAGCCATGTCCTCGGACATAGAGCGGGTCCTGCACGCCCACGGCATACGGGAGGTCACCGTCCGCACGGTGCTCGCCCCCGCCTGGTCCACGGACGACATCTCCGCCGAAGGGCGCCGCAAACTCAGGGAGTTCGGCATCGCGCCACCCCGCCCGGGGCTGGTGTCGTCGGGACCCGTCGCGCTCGACCTGGGCCCGACGCGCACGGCCGCCGCCGAGCCGGACCCCGTGCGCTGCCCGTACTGCGACTCGGCCCGGACGGAGCTGCTCAGCCGGTTCTCCTCCACCGCGTGCAAGGCGCTGCGGCGCTGCCTTGCCTGCCGCGAACCGTTCGACCACTTCAAGGAGTTGTGATGGCCCGCTTCCACCCGCTCCCGGTGGCCGCGGTCGACCGGCTCACCGACGACGCCGTGGCCCTGACGCTGACCGTGCCACCGGAGCTGCGCGAGGAGTTCCGGCACGCGCCGGGCCAGCATCTCGCCCTGCGGCGCACGATCGACGGCACGGAGATCAGGCGCACCTACTCGATCTGCTCCCCGGCCCCCGCCGCCGACGGCCCGCACACCCTGCGGATCGGGGTGCGGCTGGTCGAGGGCGGCGCCTTCTCGACGTACGCGCTCAAGGAGATCGCCGTCGGGGACGAGCTGGAGGTGATGACCCCGGCCGGCCGTTTCACCCTGGAGCCCGCTCCCGCGCTGTACGCGGCGATCGTCGGCGGCAGCGGCATCACACCGGTGCTGTCGATCGTCACCACCTTGCTGGCGAGCGAGCCCCGGGCCCGGTTCTGTCTGCTCCGCAGCGACCGCACGGCCGCTTCGACGATGTTCCTGGAGGAGGTCGCCGACCTGAAGGACCGGTATCCGGAGCGGTTCCAGCTGGTCACCGTGGTCTCCCGGGAGGAACAACAGGCAGGACTGCCGTCCGGCCGGCTCGACCGGGAGCGGCTGACCGAACTCCTGCCGGCGCTGCTGCCGACGGCGGCCGTCGCGGGATGGTTCCTGTGCGGGCCGTTCGGACTGGTGCAGGGCGCGGAACAGGCGCTGCGGGAACTGGGAGTGCCGCGTACGCGCATTCACGAGGAGATCTTCCACGTGGACCCCGCACCCGTCGTCACCACCGCGATACCCGCCCACAGTACGGTGACCGCCCGGCTCGACGGACGCGGCGGGACCTGGCCCGTACGGGAGGGCGAATCCGTGCTGGACGCCGTGCTGCGCAACCGGCCCGACGCGCCCTACGCGTGCAAGGGCGGCGTCTGCGGCACCTGCCGGGCCTTCCTGGTCTCCGGCGAGGTCCGCATGGACCGCAATTTCGCGCTGGAACCGGAGGAGACGGCGGCCGGCTACGTACTGGCCTGCCAGTCGCGTCCGGCGACGGAGCGCGTGGAGGTGGACTTCGACCGGTAACGGCGACAACCGGCCTACGCGAACCACGGACCCCGGGCTGCGACCCGTTCCCTTCTCCTAGAACCTGTTCTATCTTGACGCTCCGTCAGATCTGGTCGGGGACCGGGGTGTTGACCGGTGTGCGCGTGGGAGGACAGGGACCGTGGACTTCACCTTCACCGAGGAGCAGCAGGCGGCGGCGGAAGCGGCGAAGGGGGTGTTCGCGGGGGTCGCGCCGGACGGCGTGCCCAGCCCGTCGGACACCACGGGCGCCGTCGCCGACGACTTCGACCGCCTCCTGTGGACCAAGCTCGCCGACGCCGACCTCCTCAGCCTGCTGCTCGACCCGCAGTACGGCGGAGCGGGGCTCGACGCCATCGCCCTGTCCCTGGTCCTGCGCGAGTCCGCGACGGTACTGGCCCGGGTGCCGCTGCTGGAGCACAGCGCCGCCGCGGCGACCGTACAGGCCTACGGCGACGCGGAGTTGAAGTCCCGGATCCTCGCCCGTGCCGGCCGCGGCGAACTCGTACTGACAGCCGCCGCCCACGGCCGCACAGGCCACGATCGGGCCGAACTCGCCGTCACCGCACGGCGGGACGAACCGCAGGAGCGGGCAGGAGACGGAGCCGACGAGGGAAGCCGCGAGAGGGATGAAGGGGAGGTCGGAGACAGGACTGGGGATGGGACAGGGGACAGGTCTCGGGACGCGGCTGAGAACGGAACTGGAGACGGCGCCGGATGGGTGCTGGACGGCGTACAGACGGCCGTCCCGTGGGCGCACAACGCCGACTTCACCCTCGTACCGGCGCACACGGACAGCGGCCGGACGGTCCTCGCGCTGGTCGCTCCGGGCCACCAAGGCGTCGTACTGGCCGAGCAGATCTCCACGACCGGCGAGCGGCTCGCCGAAGTACGCCTGGAATCGGCCCGGATCGACGCCGTCGACGTCATCGAGGCGGACGGCGCCTGGGAGTGGATGCGCGCCCTGCTGGCCTGCGGCACGTGCGCGCTGGCACTCGGACTGGGGTCCGCCGTCCTGCGGATGACGAGCGAATACGTCGGCAAGCGGGAGCAGTTCGGGTTCCCGGTCGCCACCTTCCAGGCCGTCGCCGTACAGGCCGCCGACCGTTACATCGACCTGCGCGCGATGGAAGCCACCCTGTGGCAGGCGACATGGCGCATCGCCTCGGGAGCACAGGGCGCGCTGCCCGCCGCCGCCGACATCGCCGTGGCGAAGATCTGGGCCTCGGAGGGCGTACGACGAGTCGTGCAGACGGCACAGCATCTGCACGGCGGCTTCGGCGCCGACACGGACTACCCGCTGCACCGGTACCACGCCTGGGCCAAGCACCTTGAACTGTCCCTCGGCCCGGCGGCGGCACACGAGGAAGCCCTGGGAGACCTGTTGGCCGCCCACCCGCTGGGCGGCTGAGCCGAGCGAGCAAAGGGGGGGACAGGCCTGGGTCCGGACAGGACTGGGGTTAGGACAGCCCAGGTCCAGGCAGGCAGAAGTGCGGGCGGACAGGGGCGTGTGCGACGGAGGTGCGAGCGGAAACGGGCCGAGACAGCCGAGAGTCCAGGCGGATAAAAGCCCAGACGGATGCCGGCCCAGGCGGACTAGATGACGATGCCCGGCTGTCCCTCGTCCGTCACTACGGGGCGGCCCGCGGCCTGCCACACCTGCATACCGCCGTCGACGTTCACGGCGTCGATGCCCTGCTGGACCAGGTACATCGTGACCTGAGCCGAACGCCCGCCGGAGCGGCAGATCACATGGATCCGCCCGTCCTGCGGCGCCGCCTCGGTCAACTCGCCGTACCGGCCCACGAATTCGCTGATGGGGATGTGCAGTGCCCCTTCGGCGTGGCCCGCCTGCCACTCGTCGTCCTCGCGAACGTCCAGCAGGAAGTCGCCGTCCTTGAGGTCCCCGACCTCGGCCGTGGGCACACCAGCTCCGAAACTCATGCCCCGACGCTACCCGACGGGTCAACCGGCCCGGCCGGAGTGTCCGAACCCTCCGGCGTCCCCGGCGCTCCCGGGACAACCGACGCGTCCGAGCCGTCCGGTCCGTTAGGCACGCCCGATCCGTTCGGCACGTTCGAGACGTTTCCGGCGTCCGCTGCACCCCCGACGCCGGGGACGTCCGTCGCGCCCGTCGCGTGCGCGACCCCGGGGGCATACGCGTCGGCGGGGGCCTCCCGGTCCGCGAGCAGCGCCGCGAGTTCCGCCTCGCGCTCGGCGACCTGGGCGAGGAGTTGTTCGGCGATCTCGTCGAGCAGCCGGTCGGGGTCGTCCGGAGCGAGCCGGAGCATCCCGCCGATCGCGCCCTCCTCCAGTTCCCGGGCTACGTAGCTGAGCAGTTCCTTGCGCTGGGCGAGCCACTCGAGGCGGGCGTACAACTCCTCGCTGGGGGTCGGGCCCCGCTCCTCGGGCGCCGGCCCCGCCGCCCACTCCTCGGCCAGCTCGCGCAAGAGCGGCGCGTCGCCACGGCTGTAGGCCGCGTTGACCCGGGTGATGAACTCCTCGCGCCGCTTGCGTTCCCCGTCGTCCTGCGCCAGGTCCGGGTGGGCCTTACGGGCCAGTTCGCGGTAGAGCTTGCGCGCCTCCTCACTCGGGCGCACCCGCTGCGGGGGCCGAACCGGCTGCTCGGTGAGCATCGCGGCGGCCTCCGGGAAGAGTCCGTCGCCATCCATCCAGCCGTGGAACAGTTCCTCCACTGCGGGCATCGGCATCACCCGGGCCCGAGCCTCGTCCGCCTTGCGGATGTCCTCCGGGTCACCGGTGCGGGCGGCCGTCACTTCCGCGATCTGGGCGTCCAGCTCATCGAGCCGGGAGTACATCGGGCCGAGCTTCTGGTGGTGCAGCCGCGAGAAGTTCTCGACCTCGACGCGGAACGTCTCCACCGCGATCTCGTATTCGATCAGTGCCTGCTCGGCGGCGCGCACAGCCCGCTCCAACCGCGCTTCGGGCCGCGGCGCCGCACTCTCCTCGGGCGCCGACGGCGTCTCCGCGTCGACCGCGTCAACCCCCGGCTCAGCTCCGCCGGCGGACGCGGTCACGCCGTTCTCGGCGCCCACCTGCTCCCGCACCGGTTCATCAACGGGCGCGGAGGGAAACTGCTCTTCCGGGGTCGTCACCCGCCCAGCCTAGGCCACACGCCGATGCCGACCGGTGCCGCCTGGTGGGGCTGTCAGAAGACGGAGACCGGCACGCCGACCCGGAAACGGTCTGCGTCCGCTAGGGGCCCCTCCCCCTCCCCCCTCCCTCCGTCCTCCGTCCCCCTCCCCCATCGTCAGCTCCGCGCCCACCAGAACGGCCGACCCCGCCACAACGGCTGTCTCACCCTGACGGCTGCCCCCACCGGAACAACTCCCATGCAACGCAGCCCCCCGCCCCGCTCTCCGCCCCGCTCAGACGCCCAGCTCGGCCGCGATCCGGCCGGATCGCACCGCTGTCACGAGTTCCGCGTGGTCCGCCTCCGTGCGGTCGGCGTAGGCGACGGCGAACTCGGCTATGGCGTCGTCGAGTTCCTCGTTCTTGCCGCAGTAGCCGGCGATGAGCCGCGGGTCGGCGCTGTGGGCGTGGGCGCGGGCCAGCAGGGCGCCGGTCATCCGGCCGTAGTCGTCGATCTGGTCGGCGGCGAGGGCGGCCGGGTCGACGCTGCCTTTGCGGTTGCGGAACTGCCGTACCTGGAACGGCAGTCCGTCGACCGTGGTCCAGCCCAGCAGGATGTCGCTGACGACCTGCATGCGCTTCTGTCCGAGGACCACGCGGCGTCCTTCGTGTTCGACGGACGGCGTGTCGAACCCGGCGGTCGCCAGATGCGGTACCAGGGCGGAGGGGCGGGCCTCCTTCACTTGGAGGACGAGGGGTTCGCCGCGGTGGTCGAGGAGCAGGACGACGTAGGACCGGGTGCCCACGCTGCCGGTGCCGACGACCCGGAAGGCGACGTCGTGCACGGTGTGGCGGGCCAGTAGCGGGAGGCGGTCTTCGGAGAGCGTGGCCAGGTAGTGCTCCAGGGAGGCGGCCACCGCCGCCGCCTCCGTGTCGGGTATGCGGCGCAGCACCGGTGAGGCGTCGACGAAGCGGCGCCCGCCGTCCTCGACGGCTTCGGTCGACTTGGCGGCGAAGCGCCCGCTGGTGTTGGCCCGCGCTTTCTCCGAGACCCGTTCCAGCGTGCCGAGCAGGTCGTGGGCGTCGGTGTGGGAGACGAGTTCCTCGTCCGCGATGGCGTTCCACGCGTCCAGTACGGAGAGTCTGGCCAGGAGTCGCATCGTGCGGCGGTAGGCGCCGACCGCGCCGTGCGCCGCCTGGCGGCAGATGTCCTCGTCCGCGCCCGCCTCCCGGCCCGCGAGCACCAGCGAGGCGGCGAGCCGCTTGAGGTCCCATTCCCAGGGGCCGTGGACGGTTTCGTCGAAGTCGTTGAGGTCGATGACCAGGCCGCCGCGCGCGTCGCCGTAGAGGCCGAAGTTGGCCGCGTGGGCGTCGCCGCAGATCTGGGCGCCGATCCGGGTCATGGGGGTGCGCGCGAGGTCGTAGGCCATGAGGCCGGCGGAGCCGCGCAGGAAGGCGAACGGTGTGGCCGCCATTCTGCCGACCCGGATCGGGGTGAGTCCCGCTATGCGTCCGCGGCCGGATTCCTCGACGGCGCTCACCGCGCCGGGGCGGGAGCCGTCCGTGTCGAGCGCCGCGTGCGAGCGGCGCGGGATCCGGGCGCGCAGTGCCTTTCCCTCTTCCTTGGGCGACCCCTCGACGGGCCATTCGGCGAAGCCCCGCACCTTCGGCAGCCGCCGTCTCACATCCGCGTGTACACCGACCTCGGTCATGACGACCGCCTCCCCCGTGAGCCCAGCGCACAGCTGGACGAACATCAACTGGCCATGACGGTACAGCCGGTGGTGGATGCGCGTCAGACCCTGTGGACAACTCCACAGCTGTGGAAAACCGGGTGCCGCGACGGCAGCCGCGCCCTGCCGTCAACCGCGGCCCCGGCGGGACAGATCAACAGCTCCCCGGCTGCCGTCCTTCGGGCAGATGCGCCTTCGCCCACTCGCCGAGTTCGCGGAGCGCCGGTTCCAGGGCGGTTCCCGACTCCGTCAGGCGGTAGCAGACGCGCAGCGGCGGGCCCTCGTCGACCTCGCGCACCAGCAGGCCCGCGGCGCCGAGTTCGGTGAGCCGGTCGGAGAGCATGCGCTCGCTGATGCCGGGGATGGCTCTGCGCAGATCGGCGAAGTGCACGGGCTCGCCTTGCAGCACGGCGACGATCGGGCCGGTCCAGCGCTTTCCGAGCAGCTGGAAGACACGGGTGATGCCGTCGTCGACCTTCTTGCACACACCGATGCCATGTCCCTGCTCGACCGCCATGGCTTCAGAGTACTGCCCTACCCCATAGGGATGAAAAAAAGTAAGTACCTGTGTTATCCATAGTCGAGTACGAATCTTTAGCCCCTGCCCGGCCTCGTTCCCACGAGGCTTCGCCCCGCTGCGCCCTTTTCCGGAGACCCCCATGGCCACGCTTCTGCACATCGACTCCTCCGTGTCCCCCGCCGGCATTTCCACCTCCCGCATCGTCGCCGACGCCTTCCGCGCGGCCTGGGAGGAGCAGCACCCGGAGGGCACGGTGATCCACCGCGATCTCGACGCGCACCCCGTCCCCCACATCACCGCCGACGCCCACAGCGCCGGTTTCGCCGACCCGGCCACCCACACCCCCGAGCAGGCGGCGGCCTTCGCCGAGCGTGTGCGACTGATCGAGGAACTGGAGCAGGCGGACGCGGTGTTGATCGGCGCCCCCATGTACAACTTCACGATCCCCTCGACCCTGAAGGCATGGCTGGACAACGTGATCCTGATAGGACGCACCGCCGCCACCGAGGAGTCGAAGGTCAAGGGGACCCCGGTCACCGTGATCGCCAGCCGCGGCGGCTCCTACGCGCCGGGCACCCCGCGCGAGGGCTCCGAGTACGTCCAGAACTACCTGCGGACGATCCTCGCCGACGCCCTCGGCGCGGACGTGCACTTCATCGTCCCGGAACTGACCATGGCCCCTCACAACCCGGCGATGACCGACCTGATCCCGCTCTTCGAGGCCTCCCGCCAACGCGCGCTCGACGACGCCACCACCAAGGCCAAGGAACTCGCCGAACGCCTCGCCGCCTGACCACCTCACGCCGGCCCGCACCGGCCGCGCCGCCCCGGCGCGACGCCTCGACCCCTGAGACCTTCCTCACAAGGGGCGGGCACCAGCGACTCACGCCGGAACACCCGGCACACCCGGCACGGCAGCGCGACCGGAAGTCAGCACCTGAGAGAAACGGGACCGCCGTAGGCCCGATCCCGACCCTCGGCGGCCCCGCTCTCCCGCAAACACAGGACACGAGCGCCACAGTGAGCACAACAAAACGGTCGGCATCGTGATCACGATGCCGACCGTTCGTCGTTGCTGCCTGAGCACCAGCTTCGGTGCTCCGCTGTGCGCGAGGGGGGAGTTGAACCCCCACGCCCTTTCGGGCACTGGAACCTGAATCCAGCGCGTCTGCCTATTCCGCCACCCGCGCATTGGGTGTGTCCTCGGGCCCTTCCCCCTTGCGGGCTGGCGCCTTCCGACATGCAGAAGATTAGCACGGTGGATGGGGTGGGTTCACATCCCTTATCCGCCCCCCGCCCGGGGCCTCGGCCCCCTGCCGCGCGGGGCCCGCCGGCCGCCGTCCGAACCCCCTCGCGCTCCCTCGCACCCCCCGTCACCTGCACCGCCCCGCGAAGCGGTCCGGTGGAAGAGCTCCTCCGGGTGGCCGCCCGGAACAGCGCTGGGGACGCCCGGGACGCCCCGGACCGCCGTTGAACCGCCGGCGGCTCCGGATACGTGACGAGGAGTACTGCTTCACGTATCAACCTCGTACCGGTCCGGGCCATCTCACCAGGAGGCGGGCAAGGTCCACAGTCAGGTGCGGGACACTGGTCTGCGGCCACCTCTACGATCCTGGGCAGGAGTAGTGCTGAAGGAGTTCGAAGAGGCCCCGCGGAGGGAACTCCGCAGGCGTCGACACCGTTCGACCGGGCCGACGAGGGGGAACCAGCCGATTTACCGGCGCGTGGATACGATCAGTAAGCAGTACCAGGGAAACGACGGAGGAGGTGCCCCATGGGAGTCCTGAAGAAGTTCGAGCAGCGCCTCGAAGGTCTGGTCAACGGCACCTTCGCCAAGGTGTTCAAGTCCGAGGTCCAGCCCGTGGAGATCGCCGGCGCGCTCCAGCGGGAGTGCGACAACAACGCGACCATCTGGAACCGCGACCGGACCGTCGTACCCAACGACTTCATCGTGGAGCTGAGCACGCCGGACTTCGACCGGCTCAGCCCCTACTCCGGCCAGCTCGGCGACGAGCTCGCCGGCATGGTCCGCGACTACGCCAAGCAGCAGCGCTACACCTTCATGGGACCCATCAAGGTCCACCTGGAGAAGGCGGACGACCTCGACACCGGTCTGTACCGGGTGCGCAGCCGTACGCTCGCCTCCACCGCCAACCAGCAGGCTCCCGCACCCGCGGGCCCCGGCCCCGCCGCCCCGGTCGCGGGCCGTCCCGGCGGCTACGGCTACCCGCCGGCCGCCGCCCCGCCCATGCCGGCCGCACCACCGCCGGCGGGCGCCCGCGGCGGCTCCGCGCCCTACCTCCAGCCCGTCCCGGCCGCTCCGGCGGCCGGCGGACGCACCCGCTACTGGGTCGAGATCAACGGTGCCCGCCACCAGATCTCCCGCCCGACGCTGGTGATGGGCCGCAGCACCGAAGCCGACGTGCGGATCGACGACCCCGGCGTATCGCGCCGGCACTGTGAGATCCGGACCGGAACGCCCTCGACGATCCAGGATCTGGGGTCCACCAACGGCATCGTGGTGGACGGACAGCACACCACCCGCGCTACGCTCCGCGACGGCTCGCGGATCGTCGTGGGCAGCACCACCATCATTTACCGGCAAGCCGAAGGGTGAAGCGGGGGCAATGTCAGAGCTGACCCTCACGGTCATGCGGCTGGGTTTCCTGGCCGTACTGTGGCTGTTCGTGATCGTGGCCGTGCAGGTCATCCGCAGCGACCTGTTCGGAACGCGTGTCACACAGCGCGGGGCCCGACGGGACGCGGGACGGCCGCAGCAGGCCGCCCGGCAGCAGACGCCGGCGGCGGCACCCCCGCCCCAGCGCCAGCAGTCCGGCGGCGGCCGCCAGCGCCGCGGCGCCCCGACCAAACTCGTCGTCAGCGAAGGCACCCTGACGGGCACGACGGTCGCCCTCCAGGGCCAGACCGTCACCCTGGGCCGGGCGCACGACTCGACGATCGTGCTGGACGACGACTACGCCTCCAGCCGTCATGCCAGGATCTACCCGGACCGCGACGGCCAGTGGATCGTCGAGGACCTCGGATCCACCAACGGCACCTATCTGGACCGGTCCCGGCTGACGACCCCCACACCGATTCCGCTGGGCGCGCCGATCCGCATCGGCAAGACCGTCATCGAGCTGCGGAAGTAGTACCACGTCATGAATGAGCGCGAGCGGAGCGAGCACGCAGCGGCGGACCGCCTGACGGGCCCCGGCGCGCTCCCGACCGGAGGGTGGGCACCGTGCGGATGTACCCGGAGCCGACGGGCGAGGTGCGCATGAGTCTGTCACTGCGCTTCGCCGCCGGATCGCACAAAGGCATGATCCGCGAGGGCAACGAGGACTCCGGCTACGCCGGTCCCCGGCTCCTCGCGATCGCCGACGGCATGGGCGGCCAGGCCGCCGGTGAGGTCGCCTCCTCCGAGGTGATCTCCACCATCGTCTCCCTCGACGACGACGTGCCCGGCTCCGACATCCTCACCTCGCTCGGCACCGCCGTGCAGCGGGCCAACGACCAGTTGCGCATGATGGTCGAGGAGGACCCCCAGCTGGAGGGGATGGGCACCACGCTCACCGCCCTGCTCTGGACCGGCCAGCGCCTCGGCCTCGTGCACGTCGGCGACTCCCGCGCCTATCTGCTGCGCGACGGCGTCCTCACCCAGATCACCCAGGACCACACCTGGGTGCAGCGCCTCGTCGACGAGGGCCGGATCACCGAGGAAGAGGCCACCACCCACCCGCAGCGCGCCCTGCTGATGCGCGCGCTGGGCAGCGGCGACCACGTCGAACCCGATCTGTCGATCCGTGAAGTCCGCGCCGGCGACCGGTACTTGATCTGCTCCGACGGGCTGTCCGGAGTCGTCTCCCACCAGACGATGGAAGACACCCTGGCCAGTTACCAGGGCCCCGAGGAGACCGTGCAGGAGCTGATCCAGCTCGCGCTGCGCGGCGGCGGCCCCGACAACATCACGGTCATCATCGCCGACGTCCTCGACCTCGACACCGGGGACACCCTCGCCGGGCAGCTGTCCGACACGCCCGTCGTGGTCGGCGCGGTCGCCGAGAACCAGCTCCACGCGAACGACAACAACATCATGCAGACCCCGGCCGGCCGCGCCTCCGGCCTCGGCCGCCAGGTGCCCGGACAGGGCGGCGGGGGCGGCGAGTTCGGCCCGCCCGGCTCCGGCGACACCACCGGTTACATCCCGGCGGGCAGTTTCGGGGACTACACCGACGACGACTTCGTGAAACCGCGCGGCGGCCGCAAGTGGCTGAAGAGATCCTTCTACAGCGTGCTCGCGCTCGCCGTCATCGGCGGCAGCCTCTACGGCGGCTGGCGGTGGACGCAGACGCAGTACTACGTCGGCGCCAACGGGGAGCACATCGCGCTCTACCGGGGCATCAGCCAGGACCTCGCCTGGGTCTCCCTCTCGAAGGTCGAGACGGACCACCCCGAGATCGAACTCAAGTACCTGCCCGCGTACCAGCAGAAGCAGGTCAAGGCGACGATCGCCGAGGGCGGACGCACCGATGCCCAGACGAAGATCGGCGAACTCGCCGTACAGGCCTCCGCCTGCAAGAAGGAGGCCGAGGTGAGCAACAGCCCGAAGACGGACAAGAAGAAGACCACGGGCACCACGGGAACCACCACCACCTCCCTCACGTCCAAGGCCTCGCCGACCCCGAACCCCTCGGCGTCGGGCTCCACCCCGTCCCCGTCCTCGTCCACCTCCCCGTCCCCCTCCGCCACTCCCAGCCCCGGCCCCAGCCTCTCGGACGAAGAGCAGAAGGTCGTCTCGCAGTGCAGCAAGCAGTAGGCAAGCCGTGAGAGGCCCTGTCACACGATGAGCAGTACTTCCAACACGTCGACGCACCACACGTCCACGATCGGTTCCATCGGCACGCCGAGCCGGCGCAACACCGAGCTCGCGCTGCTGGTCTTCGCGGTCGTCATCCCGGTGTTCGCCTACGCCAACGTGGGCCTCGCCCTGAACGGCTCGGTCCCCGCCGGTCTGCTGAGCTACGGCTTCGGCCTCGGCCTGCTGGCCGCCGTCGGTCACCTGGCCGTACGGAAGTTCGCGCCGTACGCGGACCCGCTGCTGCTGCCGCTGGCCACCCTGCTGAACGGGCTCGGTCTCGTCATCATCTGGCGGCTGGACCAGTCCAAGCTGCTCCAGTCCATCCACCAGGCGGGCACCGCGGCGCCGCGTCAGCTGCTGTACACGGCGATGGGTATCGCCCTGTTCATCGTGGTGCTGGTCTTCCTCAAGGACCACCGCGTCCTGCAGCGCTACACGTACATCTCCATGGTCGGCGCGCTCGTCCTGCTGCTGCTGCCGCTCGTGCCGGGCCTCGGCGCCAACATCTACGGCGCGAAGATCTGGATCTCGATCGCCGGTTTCTCCATCCAGCCCGGTGAGTTCGCCAAGATCGTCCTCGCGATCTTCTTCGCCGGCTACCTGATGGTGAAGCGGGACGCGCTCGCGCTCGCCAGCCGCCGCTTCATGGGCCTTTACCTGCCGCGCGGCCGTGACCTCGGACCGATCCTGGTCGTCTGGTTCATCTCGATCCTGATCCTGGTCTTCGAGACCGACCTCGGAACGTCGCTGCTCTTCTTCGGCATGTTCGTGATCATGCTGTACGTCGCCACCGAGCGGACCAGCTGGATCGTCTTCGGTCTGCTGATGTCGGGGGCCGGCGCCGTCGGCGTCGCCAGCTTCGAACCGCACGTCCAGCAGCGTGTACAGGCCTGGCTCGACCCGATGAAGGAGTACGCGCTCAGCCAGCAGGGCGTGGCCGGCCACTCCGAGCAGTCGATGCAGGCCCTGTGGGCGTTCGGTTCCGGTGGCACCCTCGGCAGCGGTCTCGGCCAGGGCCACTCCGACCTCATCCGCTTCGCCGCCAACTCCGACTTCATCCTCGCCACCTTCGGCGAGGAACTCGGCCTGGCCGGCATCATGGCGCTCCTGCTCATCTACGGCCTGATCGTCGAACGCGGTGTCCGCACCGCCCTCGCCGCCCGCGACCCCTTCGGCAAGCTCCTCGCCGTGGGCCTCTCCGGCGCCATGGCGCTCCAGGTCTTCGTGGTCGCCGGCGGCGTCATGGGCCTGATCCCGCTGACCGGTATGACGATGCCCTTCGTGGCGTACGGCGGTTCGTCCGTCATCGCCAACTGGGCCCTGATCGGCATCCTGATCCGGATCAGCGACACCGCCCGCCGCCCGGCCCCCGCGCCCGCCCCCAACCCCGACGCCGAGATGACCCAGGTGGTCCGCCCGTGAACAAGCCCCTGCGCCGGATCGCGATCTTCTGCGGCCTGCTGGTCCTCACGCTGCTCGTCCGCGACAACTGGCTCCAGTACCTGAAGGCCGACAGCCTCAAGGACGACCCGAAGAACCGCCGCGTCACCATCGCCCGCTACTCCACCCCGCGCGGCGACATCATCGTGGACGGCAACCCCATCACCGGCTCCGCCCAGACCAGCACCTCCGGGCTGAACGACCTCAAGTACAAGCGCACGTACAAGAACGGCGCCATGTGGGCCCCGGTCACCGGCTACGCCTCGCAGGCCTACGGCGCCAACCAGCTGGAGTCCCTCGAGGACGGCATCCTCACCGGCAACGACGACCGGCTCTTCTTCCGCAACACCCTCGACATGATCACCGGCAAGCCGAAGTCCGGCGGCAACATCGTCACCACCCTCAACGCGGCCGCCCAGAAGGCCGCGTACAACGGTCTGAAGTCCCAGGGCGGCAAGGGCGCCGTCGTCGCCCTCGACCCCTCCACCGGCAAGATCCTGGCGCTCGCCTCCTACCCGTCCTACGACCCGTCGGTCTTCGCCGGGACATCGAACACGGACGCCGCCGCCTGGAAGAAGCTGCAGAAGAAGTACGACCCGAACGACCCGATGCTCAACCGGGCGCTGCGCGAGACCTACCCGCCAGGCTCCACCTTCAAGATCGTCACCGCCTCGGCCGCGCTGCAGAACGGGCTGTACTCCTCCGCCGACGAGGCCACCGACTCCCCGCTGCCGTGGACCATGCCGGGCACCACGACCCCGCTGAAGAACGAGGGCAACCTCCCCTGCAAGAACGCCACCCTGCGGGAGGCGCTGCGGGTGTCGTGCAACAGCGTCTTCGGCAAGATCGGCGCCGACCTCGGCAACGACAAGATGCTCGCCGAGGCGAAGAAGTACGGGTTCGGCTCCGAGCAGTTCACCCCGATCCGCTCCAACGCCTCGGTCTTCTCCGACAACATGAACGCGTCACAGACCGCGCTCTCCTCGATCGGCCAGTACAACACCGCCGCGACGCCGCTCCAGATGGCCATGGTCGCCTCCGCGGTCGCCAACGACGGCAAGCTGATGAAGCCGTACATGATCGACAAGCTTCAGTCCTCGAACCTCGACACCATCGCGCAGACCGAACCGCAGGAGCTGAGCCAGCCGCTGTCGTCGAACAACGCGCAGATCCTGCAGTCGATGATGGAGACGGTCGTCCAGAAGGGCACCGGCACCAGCGCGAAGATCAACGGCGTCACCGTCGGCGGCAAGACCGGCACCGCCCAGCACGGCGTCGACAACAGCGAGAACCCGTACGCCTGGTTCCTCTCCTACGCCAAGACCTCCGACGGCAGCTCTCCGGTCGCCGTGGCCGTGGTCATCGAGGACGACAACGCCAACCGTGACGACATCTCCGGCGGCGGCCTCGCGGCCCCCATCGCGAAGAGCGTGATGGAGGCGGTCATCAACAACAAGTAGTGACCCCGATCACGTCCCCCATGTATCGCCGCACGTAGCGATACCGGTCCTGTATCGGGTGACGGGCTTGGCCAGGTCACACAGAGCCAGCCGGGTACGGTAGGCCCGGACGGCAGCCTCCGACCGCACACCCGTGCCGGTCGGGACCGACGGAGAGGGCTGGTAGGGAACTATGGAAGAGCCGCGTCGCCTAGGCGGCCGGTACGAGCTGGGCCACGTGCTCGGACGTGGTGGCATGGCCGAGGTCTACCTCGCGCATGACACCCGCCTCGGCCGCACCGTGGCGGTGAAGACGCTGCGCGTCGACCTCGCGCGCGACCCTTCCTTCCAGGCCCGGTTCCGCCGGGAGGCCCAGTCGGCCGCCTCGCTCAACCATCCCGCGATCGTGGCGGTCTACGACACGGGCGAGGACTACGTCGACCAGGTCTCGATCCCGTACATCGTCATGGAGTACGTGGACGGCTCCACGCTGCGCGAACTGCTCCACAGCGGCCGCAAGCTGCTGCCGGAGCGCTCCATGGAGATGACCATCGGCATCCTCCAGGCCCTGGAGTACTCCCACCGCAGCGGGATCGTCCACCGCGACATCAAGCCGGCCAACGTCATGCTGACGCGCAACGGCCAGGTCAAGGTGATGGACTTCGGCATCGCCCGCGCCATGGGCGACTCCGGTATGACGATGACCCAGACGTCCGCGGTGATCGGCACCGCCCAGTACCTCTCGCCGGAGCAGGCGAAGGGCGAGCAGGTGGACGCCCGCAGCGACCTCTACTCCACCGGCTGCCTCCTCTACGAACTCCTCACCGTACGGCCGCCGTTCGTCGGCGACTCCCCGGTCGCGGTGGCCTACCAGCACGTGCGGGAGGAGGCGCAGCCGCCTTCCGTCTTCGACCCCGAGATCACGCCCGAGATGGACGCGATCGTGCTGAAGGCGCTCACCAAGGACCCCGACTACCGCTACCAGTCGGCCGACGAGATGCGCCTCGACATCGAGGCCTGCCTCGACGGCCAGCCGGTCGCGGCCACTGCGTCGATGGGTTCGGCCGGCTACGGCGGCTACGGCGACGACCAGGCGACCACGGCCCTGCGCTCGGACGCCGGCGCCACCTCGATGCTCCCCCCGATGAACCCCGACGACGGCGGCTTCGGCTACGACGACCGCCCCGACCGGCGGCGCCAGAAGAACCAGAAGAAGTCCAACACCTCCACGATCCTGCTGGTGGTGGCGGCGGTACTGGTGCTCGTCGGCGCGATCCTCATCGGCATGTGGGCGTTCGGCGGCAACGGCGGCGCGAGCAAGGACACGGTCAGCGCGCCCAACTTCAAGGACCTGACCCTCGCCGAGGCCCAGACCAGGGCGGACAACATCGGCGTGAAGCTGTCGCCCACCAGCAAGCCCTGCGACAACGAACCCAAGGGCAAGATCTGTTCGCAGGACCCGGCCGCCGCCACGTCGGTCAAGAAGGACTCCACCATCAACGTGGTGGTGTCGACCGGGGCGCCCAAGGTGGCCGTACCGAGCGTGCTCGGCCAGAGCATCGACGACGCCAGGACCCAGCTCGAAGGCGACAAGTACAAGTTCGTCGTGAAGACCGAGCAGAAGGTCTCCGGCGAGGACCCGGGCACCGTCCTGCAGCAGGACCCGGCGCTCGGCACCGAGGTGGAGAAGGGCACCACGATCACCCTCACGGTCGCCAAGGCGGAGGAGAAGTCCACCGTCCCGGACGTCAGCGGCAAGAGCTGTGACGACGCCAAGACGCAGATGACGCAGAACAACCTCGTCGGCAACTGCACCGAGGTCGACACCACCGACGCCAATCTGGTGGGCAAGGTCGTCGCCACCTCACCGCAGGCCAACACCAAGGTCGACAAGAACTCCACGGTGACCATCCAGATCGGCAAGTCGACCCAGGTCCAGGTGCCGAGCGTCATCGGCCAGAACGTCAAGGACGCCAAGAAGGCGCTTCAGGCGGCCGGCTTCAACAACATCCAGTTCGCCAACGGCAGCGACCAGAGCGACAACGCGACCGTCGCCCAGCAGGACCCCGGCGCCAACACGGCGGCCGACCCCGGCAGCGCGACGATCACCCTCACCACGGTGAGCGTCGGGAACAACAACAACGGAGGCAACGACAACGGCGGCGGCTTCTTCGGCGGCCTCACCGGAACCGCCTTCCGCACGGAGGAGTAGCCACCCCGCGCCTACGACGGAGCCCCGGCATCCCGACATTCGCGGGGGTACCGGGGCTTCGTCGTGGGGCGGCAGCTGCGGCATCAGGCGGCCGTGGCCGTCCCCGCCCCGGCCTGCTGACGCCGCCCGGGCACTGCCGGACCCAGTGGCCCGGCCCTGGCCTAGCCCAGTTCCTTCGGCGGGGTGCGCTTGCTGTCGACCTTGTCCACCCGGACCAGCTCGCCCCAGACCACGTACCGGTACCGGGAGGTGTACACCGGCGTGCAGGTGGTCAGGGTGATGTAGTGGCCGGCCTTCTTCCGGCCGGACTCCCCGGGGATCCGGGTGAGGACCTTCACGTCGAACTTCGAGGTCTCGGGAAGGATGTCGTAGACCTTGTAGACGTACCACTTGTCCTTCGTCTCGAAGACGATCGGGTCGCCGGTCCTGATCTTGTCGATGTTGTGGAACTTGGCGCCGTGGCCGTCGCGGTGGGCGGCGAGGGCGAAGTTGCCGTCCTTGCCGGTGGTGGGGAGGGCGGCCTTGACGGGGTCGGTGTAGTAGCCGGCGACGCCGTCGTTGAGGACGGCCGTGGACGTGCCCTTCTTGACCAGGACCTCGCCGTTCTTCATCGCCGGGACGTGCAGGAAACCGATGCCGTCCCTGGTGTCCAGCGCGCCGGGCCCGCTGCCGCCGGCGCCGCCGTGGGCCCAGTCGTCGCGCACCTTGTCGGCCTGTCTGCCGGCCGTGCGGTCGGCGACGACGTTCGTCCACCACAGGGAGTAGACGACGAACAGCCCCAGGACCAGGCCCGCCGTGATGAGGAGTTCACCGAAGACGCCGACCGCCGTGGAGAGCGGGCCCGGCCGGCGGCGCCCGGCGGGCGTGGGGGCCTCGTCCGTCCCGGTCCGCTCCTCGTGTTCGGTGTGGTCGGTGTCGCCGGCGGTCGCTGCCACGTTCATCTGTCCCTATTCGACGAGCGCATCCGGCTTGCCCTTGCTGCGCGGCCGTTCCTCGACCATCTTGCCCCAGACGATCAGCCGGTACTTGCTGGTGAACTCCGGGGTGCACGTGGTGAGGGTGATGTAGCGGCCCGGCGCGGTGAAACCCGATCCCTTGGGGACGGGATCGAGCACGCTCGTGTTGCTCGGCGCCGTCACCGGCAGCATCGACGTCATCTTGTAGACGAAGTACGTGTCCTGTGTCTCGACGACGACCTCGTCGCCCGGCTTCAACTGGTTGATGTACCGGAACGGCTCGCCATGCGTGTTGCGGTGCGCGGCGAGCCCGAAGTTGCCCGTCTTCGCGTCCGGCATCGCGGTCTTCAGCGCGCCCTCCGCGTAGTGCCCCACCATGCCCTTGTCGAGCACCTTCTTGTTGCTGACGCCCTCCGCGATCGGCGCCACCACGTCCAGCTTCGGAATGTGCAGGATGGCGAAGCCCTGGCCGGGCTCGAACTCCCCCGGGTTGCGTTTGCCGGTCGCCCAGTCGTTCTGCAACTGGTTCGTCTCGCTGCCCGCCTGCGCGTGCGCCCGGACGTTCGTCCACCACAGTTGGTAACTGACGAAGAGCAGCATCAGGACACCCGTCGTGATGAACAGCTCGCCGACGGCCCGGCTGACGAGCACCGCCGCGCCCGGCTTGCTCGCCCGCGCCTGCCGCCGCGCCTCCAGCCGTGACATCGGGGCCCCGGCACCCGCATCCGTCAGGGAATCCGGTGCCTCCTCGAAGTCCGCAGCCTTCGCCACGCCCCCATGACGCCCGTGCCGCCCCTTGGCCGCCTTCCTGCGGGCCGCGCGGCCGCCAGGGGTGGCACCGGTGACGGACGAGGCGGACGGGGCGTCAGAAGCCGATCTGGACCCGGCGTCGCCCAGGCGCGGCCCGGGTGTGAGATCGGCGAGCCGCAGCGCCACGGTCTCGTCGTCGAGGGGACGTGCGGGCGGTGCCCCGGGACCGCCCGGGGCCGGACCGCCGTGCCGCTCCTCGAACGCGCCCGACGCCCCGTACGCCTGCTCCCCGTACGAGGTACCGGACGCGCGCTCGGGGCGCAGTGCGGTCACGCCGTGGCCCTGCCCACCACCGGCGCGAGCCCCGCCGACCTCGCCACGGCACCCTGGTCGCCGCACTCCACCAGCCAGTTGGCCAGCATCCGGTGTCCGTGCTCGGTGAGCACCGACTCCGGATGGAACTGCACGCCCTCGACGGGCAGTTCGCGGTGGCGCAGCCCCATGATGATGCCGTCGTGCGTCCGGGCGGTGACGTCCAGCTCGGCCGGGACCGTTCCCGGCTCGGCCGCCAGCGAGTGGTAGCGGGTCGCGGTGAAGGGCGACGGCAGGCCGGCGAAGACGCCCTGGCCGGCATGTTCGACGAGCGAGGTCTTGCCGTGCAGCAGCTCGGGCGCCCGGTCCACGACGCCGCCGTACGCCACCTGCATCGACTGCATGCCGAGGCAGACGCCGAAGACGGGCACTCCGGTCGAGGCGCAGTGGCGCACCATCTCGACGCAGACCCCGGCCTCCTCGGGGGTGCCGGGGCCGGGCGAGAGCAGGACGCCGTCGAAGCCGTCCTGCGCGTGCGCCGTCGACACCTCGTCGTTGCGCAGCACCTCGCACTCGGCGCCGAGCTGGTACAGGTACTGAACCAGGTTGAAGACGAAGCTGTCGTAGTTGTCGACGACGAGAATCCGCGTGCTCACTGGTTGTCCACCGTCACATCGTTGAAGGGAAGCAGCGGTTCGGCCCAGGGGAAGACGTACTGGAAGAGGACGTAGACCGCGGCCAGGAACAGGACGAGCGAGATCAGGGCCCTGATCCACGCGTTCCCCGGCAGATGCCGCCAGATCCAGCCGTACATGCCGTCCCTTCCGTCGTGCCACGGCACCGGACTCACGCCGTACGGCACCAGACTAACGGCGGAGGGCCGCTGGTTTACCGGCCTCCACAGGCTGTGTGGAGTCGAGATGGGCCCAGACGATCAGCCGGTGGCTGTGGCCCCACTCCGGATCGCACGTGGTCAGCGTGAGATAGCGGCCCGAAGCCGTGTACCCCGACTTACGTGGGACAGGATCGATCACCTCAATGTCGGTGGGAACGGTTTTGTAGGGCCCTTTGTCGATCCGATACGTGAACCAGGTCGTCCCGTCCGTCAGTACGACCGCGTCCCCCCGCCGCAGCCGGGGAAAGTCCTCGAACGGATCGCCGTAGGTGCGCCGGTGGCCGGCGACCGCGAAGTTGCCGACCTGTCCCAGCTTCGCGGTACCCGTGTAGTGGCCCAGCCCCTTTTTCAGGGTGGCGACGGCGGTGTCCTGGAGGACGGGCTTGTTCCACGTGAAACCAAGCCGCGGGATGTACATGATCGCGAACGGCTTGCCGTTCCGGTACGGCACCGGCCCGCGGGGGGCGCCGGTGGGCTTCGCCGCCGCCGTCGCCTTCGGCCGGGCGGTCTGCCGCGACCACTGGCTGTGCAGCTGGTCGATCTGGTCGTCCATGGAGTGGTCGGCCTGCACACCGGTCCAGAACAGCACATACGCCACGAACAGCACGATCAGGCCGCCCACGGTGATGCAGAGTTCACTGACGGTCCTGACGATCACGCGCACCGGCAGCTCCTGTACGGACGCCTACTCCACGGGCTTCGCGTAGTGCAGATCCACTGTGCCCGAGTAGCCGGGCAGAGTCACCGCCCCGTCCTCGGCGACTTTCCAGCCGAGCCCGTAGACGTTGACGTACACCATGTAGTTCTGGATCGCCTTGGACGCGGCGAGCGCGTTCTTCAGCTTCTCCGGGTCACCGACCGCCGTGATCTTGTACGGCGGTGAGTAGACGCGGCCCTGGAGGATCAGGGTGTTGCCGACGCAGCGCACCGCGCTGGTCGCGATCAGCCGCTGGTCCATGACCTTGATGCCCTTGGCGCCGCCCTGCCAGAGGGCGTTCACCACGGCCTGGAGGTCCTGCTGGTGGATGACGAGGTAGTCGGGCTGCGGCTCGGGGTAGCCGGGGAGCTTGGCGGTGGCGTTGGGCGGCGCGTCGTTGAGGGTGACCGAGACGGCCTGCCCCTTGAGTCTCTGCGTGCCCGCGCTCAGCTCCAGCCCGGCGAGCTTCTTGTCCTCGGCCCGCGTGCTGCCGTCGTCCCGCTCGGCGAGGGACTCCACGTCGTCGCGCAGGACGCCGTTGGACTCGTCCAGCTGACCATTCTTGTGGCTGCGCTCCTGAATGAGGTCGGACAGCTTCAGCAAGGACGAGTCCGTACGGATGTTGGTGCCCTTGGCCGTGTCGAAGCTGGTGAAGAAAATGAGCCCGGCCAGAGCGAACACGGCGGCCGTGAGGATCCGTACGGGCCGGAATCGGCGGGTTCGGGCGGGACTGGCACCCGTCCCGGGGGAGTCGGCGGAATTGCTCAACGTACCCTTATCTCCTTCGGCGCCGCGGAAGCACTACGCTAACGGACGCCCGGGGGAGCACTCAGTGTCCCCTTGTACGCTGCCCCGGAGCCCGCCCCAGTTCCCTGCGCGGCCACGCAGCGCATCGACAGGAGAGACCCTCGTGCCGAAGTCACGTATCCGCAAGAAGGCCGACTACACGCCGCCGCCGGCGAAGCAGGCGACCGCCATCAAGCTGAACAGCCGCGCCTGGGTCGCCCCGGTGATGCTGGCCATGTTCGTCATCGGCCTGGCCTGGATCGTCGTCTTCTACGTCACCGACGGTTCCCTGCCCATCGACCAGCTGGACAACTGGAACATTGTCGTGGGCTTCGGCTTCATCGCCGCCGGGTTCGGCGTCTCCACCCAGTGGAAGTAGCTCTGCCCAGGGCTATCCACTGAGTTATCCACAGGTCTGGGCCTTCTTTCCACACAGTGGGGAAAAAGAACGACGATCTGTGGATAACTCATCGGAGGTTGACGCCGGTATGACTGACACACCGGTTCCGACGAACCAGCAGGCCCCCTGCCTGACCTGCGCGAACACCGGTCAGCGGCAGGGGGCACAGCTGTTCCCGCACGGTATGCACAAGATCCGGCACTCGCTGTGGACAACAGCGGGGTCTCAGCTGAGCTGACCCGTCCTGATCAGCGTCATGACCACGACCGCGACCAGGAGCACCGCGCAGGTGCCCCACTGGACCAGCGCCCGGCGCTCCCGCGGGGCGTGGACCATCGCGTAGCCCAGCACGACACCGGCGACGAGCCCGCCGATATGGGCCTGCCAGGCGATGCCTGACCAGCCGAAGGTGAGGATCAGGTTGATCACCAGCAGCGCGATGATCGGCCGCATGTCGTAGTTGAGCCGACGCATCAGGACGGCGGTCGCGCCGAAGAGGCCGAAGATGGCGCCGGACGCGCCCAGCGAGGGCTGGTTCGGCGCCGCGATCAGGTAGGTGAGCGCGCTGCCCGCGAGGCCCGAGACGAAGTACAGGGCGAGGTAACGGACCCGGCCGAGGGCGGCCTCCAGGGGGCCGCCGATCCACCAGAGGCTGAGCATGTTGGCGATGATGTGCATCGGGCCGGCGTGCAGGAACATCGCGGTCAGCAGCCGGTAGGGCTGCCCCTGGGCGATGCCCTCGACCGAGCCGGAGGACGGGACGTACGCCTGGCCGAGGAGGTCCAGGCGGTCGGTGAAACCGTCCCCCACCTTCAGCTGGACCAGGTAGACGGCGACACAGACGCCGATCAGGATCTTGGTCAGGAGCCGGGGGTCGGCGGCGAGGGAACCGCCGGCCAGGGTACGGGGCTGGGCCGCGGCCGGGGGATGACCCGTGCCGGAGCCCTTACGGACGCATTCGGGGCACTGGAAGCCGACCGAGGCGCTGATCATGCACTCGGGGCAGATCGGGCGCTCGCAGCGGGTGCAGGTGATGCCCGTCCCGCGGTCCGGGTGGCGGTAGCAGCCGGGCAGGCTCGGCGCCTGCGCGGGGCGCTGCTCCTCCGGCCCCTGCGGGCTGCCTGACGCCTGGTCCATGGGGTCCCCTCATTCTCCGTACGCACAATGCACCGCCCCGCCCATCCCTACGGACGAGCGGGGCGTTTGGTTCCCTAGCGGGTTTCGACGACGACCGACTCGATCACGACGTCCTGGAGGGGACGGTCGGTGCGCGGGTTGGCCGGGGTGGTCGCGATGGCGTCCACGACCTTCTGGCCGGCCGGGCCGGTGACCTCGCCGAAGATGGTGTGCTTGCGGGTCAGCCAGGCCGTCGGGGAGACGGTGATGAAGAACTGCGAGCCGTTGGTGCCGGGGCCGGCGTTGGCCATCGCCAGCAAGTAGGGCTTGGTGAAGCCGAGTTCGGGATGGAACTCGTCCTCGAACTGGTAGCCCGGGCCGCCGGTTCCGTTGCCGAGCGGGTCGCCGCCCTGGATCATGAAGCCGCTGATCACCCGGTGGAAGACCGTGCCGTCGTAGAGCCTGGCCGTGGACTTCTCCCCCGTGGCGGGGTTGGTCCACTCTCGCTCACCCGTGGCGAGCTCGACGAAGTTCCGGACCGTCTTGGGCGCGTGGTTCGGCAGGAGCCGGACTTCGATGTCGCCGAGACTGGTCTTCAGGGTGGCGTAAAGCTGCTCAGCCACGGTCTGCCTTCCGTTGTGCGCCTGTGACGCCAGAATCCTCGCACGGTCGGCGGCATGCGTCGCCCGGCGGCCGCTTCCGGGCCGCGTCCCGGGGTTTAGCCCGCGCGATCCGGCCGAGTGGATACAGGACAGGGGCGTGGAGCGACGATCCGTGGCATTGTCGATGACAAGCCCCTGTTACCGCTTGTTCATCCTTTATCGCACGTGATTGTGACCCGGATGCCCGCCCGCACATGCCACTTGGCCCGTTGCCAGGCATGATCCGTACTTGGGTGGAAAGACGAATTACCGTACGCCACCGAGGAGGAGGAACCCGTGACCCGCATCGACAGCGTGCGCGCCGCGACCGGCTCGGCGAAGGAGAGCGTGCTGCACGCCGCGGAAGTGGTGGCGCCCTACGCCGACACGGCCAAGGACAGGGCCGCTCACTACGCCAACGAAGCACGCGTACGGCTCGCGCCCAAGGTGTCGCAGGCGGCCGGCCAGGCGCTTGTGCAGTATGGCGCCTACGTCGCACCGCGCGTGGAGCAGGCCCGCACGCACGTACCGCCGAAGGTCGACCAGGCCGCCCATGAGGTGGCCGTCCGTACCCGTCAGGCGGCCCGGCAGGCCGCCGACTACTCAAAGCCGAGGATCGAGCAGGCCGTTGCCGCGGCCGGCCCGGTCAAGGACGAGGCGGCCGCGCGAGGTGTGGCCGCACTGGCCGCGCTGCGTGGGCAGGTCTCGCCCGCCGAGATCCGGAAGCTGGTCCGCAAGCACAACCGGCGGGCCAGGGCCGGACGGCTCGCGAAGGGCCTCGCCGTCGCGGGACTCCTCGCGGGCGGCGCCTACGCCGCCTGGAAGTGGTGGGACAAGCAGGCCAACCCCGACTGGCTGGTCGAACCGCCCGCCGCGACGGAGGTGCCCGAGCCGGGCCGGCTGGAGTCGGTAGACGGCAGCGACCAGGCCGTGCTCGACGCCCAGGCGCCGGGACTCGACCCCGAGGTCGCGGCCAAGCAGGCCGAAGAGGAGGCCGCCGAGCGCGACGAGCGTCTCTGACGTCTCCGACGCCCAGCACTCCGCAGAACAGCAAGTCGCCGTGGGGCGGAAGACCTTGAGGGGTCTTCCGCCCCACGGCGCTGTTTCACGTGAAACATGCGGGCGGCGGAAGACACCTTGAAGACACGCGGGCGTCAGGGCGCTCACTCGACGAGAGCGGTCTTTCCCGGAGCAAACAGATCGGCGTCTTCCGCGGTTCCCCCGGCCGTCGAAATGGCCCCCGAGGTGATCTTCACGTTCACCCACGCAATGGCCGACCCGCAGCCGGACCGCCGCCGCCCCCGCCGTCCCGCGATCCGAAGGGGCGGCGCACTGCCCGCCCGGGCACGGCAGTCCGGGTGCCGGCCGGGTGGGGCGTGGGAAGGCGGGGCGGCGGGAGGGTTGGGCGTACGGCATAGAACCCGCCTCCCAGCGCTTGAACCGTCGGAGCCGCCTTGCAAGGAGCCGGGGCGTCCCGCGGCCGTCGACGTGGGTTCCGGGCCCGTGCCTGGCCGTGTTCTCCCGCCGTGTCCCCGGGAGCGGTCCACTGCCTCCCTCGCGGGGCGAGGGGCGCACGAAAAACCCCTCCGCCCACGTTTCCGCAGGTCGAAGGGGTTCTGGGAGTGGAGCCTAGGGGAGTCGAACCCCTGACATCTGCCATGCAAAGACAGCGCTCTACCAACTGAGCTAAGGCCCCTCATGAGAAACGTCCGCCGGAGAAAGCTGATCCCGGTGGGCGCCGCACACCAGAGTACCGGGTCACCCGGGGGTTCTCGCAAAAAGATGGGGGTCCCGGTGGGCGACCACTCTCCGTAAGATGCACGGCGTGGTTCGCTGGAGCGAACCACGGTTTTGGGGAAGCGATGGGGAGACGCAATGGACGCCGCACAGCAGGAAGCCACCGCCAGAGCGCGGGAGCTGCAGCGGAACTGGTACGGGGAGCCTTTGGGGGCGCTCTTCCGTAAGCTCATCGACGATCTTGGGCTCAACCAGGCTCGTCTCGCGGGGGTACTGGGACTGTCCGCACCGATGTTGTCGCAGCTGATGAGCGGTCAGCGGGCGAAGATCGGCAATCCCGCGGTGGTCCAGCGGGTGCAGTTGCTCCAGGACCTGGCGGGGCAGGTCGCGGACGGCAGCGTGAGCGCGGCCGAGGCGACCGAGCGCATGGACGAGATCAAGAAGTCGCAGGGAGGCTCGGTACTGAGCAACACCACGGCCACGACGAGCAGTTCGGGGGCGCCCACGGTCAAGCGGGTGGTCCGCGAGATCCAGTCGCTGCTGCGTTCCGTGGCCGCCGCGGGAGACATCATCGACGCGGCCGACACTCTCGCACCGACCCACCCCGAACTGGCAGAGTTCCTCCGGGTGTACGGCGCGGGCCGTACCTCCGACGCGGTGGCGCACTACCAGTCCCACCAGAGCTGAGCCGCACGGTACCGCCGCCGACGGGGGGTTCGGCGACCGGGACCGGCGGCCGGTGCGTGACGCGAGGGGGTCGCGTCACGCACCGGAGAGCACAAAGGGGAACGAGGGGGAGTCGGACCGCTCGTCGCGGGGGAAGCAACGGGGGTACCCGAAGGGGGAGGAGCGACGCACAGCCATGGGTGAGGTCTTCGCCGGCCGGTACGAACTGGTCGATCCGATCGGACGCGGTGGAGTCGGCGCCGTCTGGCGCGCCTGGGACCACCGCCGCCGCCGTTATGTGGCCGCCAAAGTCCTGCAACAGAGCGACGCGCACTCGCTGTTGCGCTTCGTACGGGAGCAGGCGCTGCGGATCGACCATCCCCACGTGCTCGCGCCCGCCAGCTGGGCCGCCGACGACGACAAGGTCCTGTTCACCATGGACCTGGTGGCGGGCGGTTCGCTGGCCCACGTGATCGGGGACTACGGTCCGCTGCCGCCCGTCTTCGTCTGCACCCTCCTCGACCAGCTCCTGTCGGGACTCGCCGCCGTCCACGCGGAAGGGGTCGTGCACCGTGACATCAAGCCCGCCAACCTTCTCCTGGAGGCCACCGGCACGGCCCGGCCCCGGCTGCGCCTGTCCGACTTCGGCATCGCGATGCGGCTCGGCGAACCGCGGCTGACGGAGACCAACCTCGTGGTGGGCACGCCCGGTTACCTCGCCCCGGAGCAGATGATGGGCGCCGAACCGGATTTCCCGGCCGACCTGTTCGCCGTAGGCCTGGTGGCGCTCTATCTGCTGAAGGGGGCGAAGCCGGACGCGAAGGCGCTGTTGCAGTACTTCGCCGAGCACGGCACACCGGGTGCGCCCAAGGGCATCCCGGAGCCGCTGTGGCAGGTCGTGGCCACGCTGCTCCAGCCGGACCCCCAGAGCCGCTTCCGTACGGCGACTGGGGCGCGCAAGGCGCTCGCCGCGGCCGTGGAGCTGCTGCCGGAGCCCGGCCCCGACGACGAGTTGATCGAGATCTTCGACCAACTCGGCCCGCTTCCTTCGGGGTTCGGCCCCGAAGGACCACTGAAGCGGGCTTCGGGAGTGGATACGGGGTCCACGACGTCCCGTGTGGAGGCGGGGCCGACGGCGGGCACCGATATGCCTCCCGGCCCGCTGGAACGCGAGAGGGACGAGCGCGGGAAAGACGAGCGCGGGAAAGAGGAAGCTGGAGCCGAGAGGCAGGGCGGAGGGGAGCGGGGCACCGAGGGGGACGGTGCGGAGGGTGGGCTCTCGGCGTGGCCCAGCACGGACTCCGTACCGCTCGATCCGCGTCACGGCGTCGCCCCGGTTCCGCGGCCGGCGTCCATGTCGGAGACGGGCAGTTTCCATCTGCCGCCGCCGCTGGTCGACACGGCTCCTGCGCCGGCACCGCAGGCGTACCGGCCCCCGCCCGCCCACGTCTCCCCCCACGAGGTCACGCACGCCCTGCGCTCCCCGGGGCCGCTCGTCGACTCCCCGACGGCCTCGTACACCGCGCGGGTACCGCAGGAGCCGCCCGTCGCACAGCCGGTCGCGCAGCGGCACGGGCGGCGCGGCCGACGTCGTCCCGGGCCGCCGGTGGGGGTCGTGATCCCGGTGCTCTTCCTGGCCCTGGCGTGCTACGCCGTGGGGTTCTGGGCGCTGTTCCGCGTTTGAGCGGAACCGGGGCGTCCTCAGCGGGCGGCGCCGGCCCGTCGCCGGGCCAGGACCGTCCACAGGCCGAGCGTCGCCAGCAGCGCGCTTCCGGTGCCGATCCCGCTCACGGCGACCACCTTCATCGCGGTGCCGCCGCTGCCGGCGGGGCCCGTCGCCGCCGTCCGCCGGTCCCCCGCCGTGACCTTGAAGACCCCGTGCGGGTCCGACTGCCCGGCGTAGGCGGGAGCGGTCTGTGCGGCACCCCTGACCCGCACCCGCAGCGTGAGCGGGAGCGGCCCCTGGCCGAACGTGTCGGCCACCTGCGCGGCGAGGTGCACGACGAGGTAGTACGACCCGGCGAAGCGCATGCCGCTCACCCGGTCCAGGGCGGAGTAGCGGTTGCGGTATCCCACGGGCGGCAGGGGTTCGAGTCCGACGGAGCTCCGGGTACCGGAGTAGCCGAGGGCCGCCTCCTCGACGTAGCCGCGCACGGGGTTGTACAGCGACAGGTCGAGGGCGCTCACGTAGCCGCTCCCGCCGCTGCTCGAAGCGCCCAACTCGGCGGTGGCGGACAGCTGTTGACCCCAGTCGACCGGGACCTCGTAGAAGAGGGTCCGCCCCGGTCGGACGTCGGTCCGCCAGACGCCCTGCCCGACGGCGGTCGCGCCGGCGAAGCCCGGGCCGCCCGCGCGGCGCCGGGTCTCCCCGGTGAGGGGTTCGGGCGACGCCGAGTCCCACTGCTGCGGGGCGTCGGTGGGACCGGCCGCGGTGAGGCCGGGCTCCGTGACGGCGGTGAGTTCCAGGCCCCAGGGGTGCGGTGAGGAGCCGGTCGCGTCGATGCGTTCGACGAGTACGCGGAACCAGCCGGCGCCCTGGCAGAGCGACCCGCCGACCTGGCGGAAACCGCCGGCCGCGAGGGGGCGGGGGCTCTGCACGGCGCCGAAGGTCGCGCTCTGGTAAGTGCAGGCGCTGCCGCTCGCGTCCTGCATCGACACCCTGATGCCGTCGGTGGCGGCGACGGTACCGCCCGCCTCGGGGACGGCGGTGACGGAGACGTATCCGTTCGTCGTGGCGTCGAGGTGGAGGCGGTAGAAGAACTTGGCGCCCTTCGGCAGCGAACCGCGGTACGTGCTCCCGGGCTTCAGCTGCTGGGCCTTGGCGGCGCTGGTCGCTCCGTCGACGCGCTCGGCGCCGGGCGCATAGGCGTAGGGGCTCGGGGTTCCCGCGGCCGTGGCGAGCGCGGTCTGTCCCGGGAGGGCCGCCAGCGCGCCCAGTACCGCTCCGACGACGGCGACGCGCCGGGCCACGGTGGCCGCCGGGGTCACGGTCGCGGGCTGCCGGCCGCCGCGCGCCCTCCTCCGCCACCACGCCGTACGCCGCCGCATCACGCGTCACCCCTCCTCGTTGCTCCGGACGTGGCCCATCCTGCCCCGCACGCGCGCGTGGCACCCGGGCAATGCGTACGAGCGTCCGAAACGCCCGTCTCCCGGGCGCCTACCCGGCGTTCCGCGGACGCGCAACACAAAGCCCCGACCGCGGGGCGGTCGGGGCTTGCTCTGAATCGGCTGTCGGTACTCAGGAACCCGTGGGCACGGAGTCAGTCGCCTCCGTCCACAGATCCTGCTCGGCGCGATCCGCCTGGATCTGGCGGTACACGACGAGCCCGCCGATGGCGGCCAGTGCGACCAGGAGAAGCTTCTTCACCGCGCGACCTCGTCTTTCCTTGACGTAGGGGACCTCTGGCGCCCGACTATACACACCGACCGAGACCGATCGGTGACCTGCGCCGGGCACCCAACTCCCGCCTGTCACGGCTCAGTAGGACCAGGTGGCGACCGCTCCGATCGGAGGGTCATCACATCTCCACGGAGGGTCACTTTGCACCCTCGACTCCCCCTTCTCCCCTCTTCGGCGCTTTCCGGACCCCTTGCACCCATCCGAGTGGTGTTCATCTGAACATCGACGCGCCATGGGCGTCGGTCCTTCACTTCGCGAGCTCCGTACACATCATGAGGAAAGTACGCAAATCGCCCGACCCGAAAGTGAGGGACCATGACCCCGAACAAGGTCATGAAGCTGTGGACGGCCATCGTCACCGCCTTCATCGCACTCTGCACGACGCTCGGACTCGTCACCACGACCGCTACGACCGCCGCCGCGGCCACGCCTCGCTCCGAGACGACGCCCTCCGGCGCCGCCGAGACCGCGACGCTGCCGACGGTCTGCTCCTGGACCTGGGCGGCCCACGTCAGATCGCTGCCTCCCACGATGAAGCAGCGCATCCGCGCCGAGGCCCACGGCAAGTCCCCCAGCTGCCGCCACCGCCCCCCGGCGGAGACGGACGAGATCACCGACGCCGGCCCCCTGCACGAACCCGCCGAACCACCGAAGGTCCCCCTCCAACGCTGACAGCGGCGGCCCGTCCCGCCCGCGGCACCACTGCCCCTCACCGACTTCTCTGACGTAGCGGCGAACTTGCGTACAACGCGCGACAGAACAGACCGAAGACCCCCGGCCACCCCGGCCGGGGGTCTTCGCACGCCCACGCTCACCGGGCCGTGGACGAGCGCAGGCCCGGCCATCCCCCTTGTCATAGGCCCGGCCCCCGGAACACCGAAGGCCCCCGACCGCTACCGGCGGGGGGCCTTCGTACAGCTGGGGCCAACAAGATTCGAGGCTGTGCCTCATCTGTCAGACATCAGTGACTCGCCCGATGGTCGTCCTGGCCAGAGGGTAAGGGCACTGCTCAATCGACGTCGCCGGCACGACGGGCCTTGGCGAACACTCCAGCTCGGATCTGCAGCACCGCACCGAGCACGACGAGCCCCATGGCAACAGCGGAAACAACCAACCCCACTCCGGACGAGACGCCGAGAAGTCTGGCTCCGCCATCCAGAACGAAGCCGCTCCCCATCGCTATCCGACCCCAACCAGACCCACGCGACCGCGCTTGCGGTGCGACTCCCCGGCCGATCAAGGCCAACACGCCCACGACTACGACAAAGCAGCCGGCTCCCAAAGAGACCCACCCGGACATGGCACTCCTCCGCGGGCCGGCTACTGCACGGGCGTGACCCGCGACATGGCGGTGCCGCCGCACATCACCAGACGGGTGTTCTGCTGTGCCTGCCTGATCAGCACGCCGACAGCACACAGGGCGTAGGCAAGCCCCGTGGAAACCCGTAACAGTTCACGGCCGATACGGGCCTTGGCGCTGATCGCGGCTCCGCGGTGGTCTTGCAGAGAGGTAGGCGCAGGGGGGCGCGGTGCATCCGCTACCGAACGATCTAGCGGCGCGGACATGGACCACCTCGCCATCGGTCCCGTCGGCGTCTTCTCCATCAACTCCAAGCGCCACCGAGGAAAGAAGGTCTGGTACGGCGACACCGCCGTCCGTCCGGACAGCACTCATCGGCTGATGTCAGCCGTAAATGTCAAAGGCCCCCAACCGCTACCGGTTGGGGGCCTTCGTGTCTGGTGGGGCTAACAGGATTTGAACCTGTGGCCTCATCCTTATCAGGTCGGTCAACGGGCACCCTGCACCTCGGCAGGTTCAGACTGGTGCTGTGCCGACCTGCCGCCTGTGTACGGAGGGGTTCGCCAACGATCGGCCTTGTTGGTGTCAGCCGCTGGTGTCACGCGGGACGGTGCCCTTGACAGGAATCCCTGGAGCTCTACCGCTCCCGCGCGCCGAGCCGCCGGACAACAACTACGGCGAGAGCTGCGATGGCCACCACCGTGACAGTTATGCCGATCATGGCGCCCGCACTCATCGTTGAAAACATTTTGTCCCCTCATCCCAACGGCCGCAGTCAGCGACCCAAGATCATGTCCCGCTCAGAAATCAACATGACAGCCAGTCGTCGGGAGGGGAAGTGAAGCGGAAAGTCTTGAGCACCATCTGAGCTTGGCAGTTGGATGCCGGACCACGCCCACCCTCCTCAACTCACCACTCACCTCAGCTTCCATCCCGTCCGCCGTCGACCCACACACCGTGGAGCGGGCGTGGTTCAGGGCGTCAAGGTGGAGCGCGCCACTGTACGAACGACCTTGACGCCCTGGGCCGCGTCTGCTCGGCTCTGCCTGGGTCGATGGTGGACGGGATGGAAGCTCCCCGCGCACGCCACACTCGGCCGGCACCCGCGAACGGCGCCCCCTCCATCCCAGAGTCGGAGCGCCCCCGCCGGAGGCACCTCTGTGACCGTGGCCGCGTTCGTACGGTGATCGCCACCCATCAGACTGGCCTATCCACGCGTGGGCGCGCGTCGGCGTCGGCAGCGCCGAGCGGGCCGAAGGCAGGAGCGCGGGCGCAGCCAGAGCCGGGAAGCGCGCCCGGCGGAGCGGAGCGCAGCCGGACTTGATGAAGTAGAGAAACCTGTAACAGCTCATGGCCGATCCGGACCTGGGCACGGAAGCCGTCTCCGTGGTGGCCTGGCAGTACAGCCAGATATAAGGGGGCAGGGCGTGCAGCCGTTGGCAGATGACTTGGCTCGGAACCATCCGGGCGACGCGGTGCGCCGCAAGATCCAGGAGTTACAGCCGAACCCTCTGTTGAGGATGATCGACCGTTGGCGGCCCAAGACGGAGATCTACAGCTGGGCCATCGGTCTCCGAGGCGAAGTGCTCACCGCTCGGCGGCTCGCCAGACTCCGTGGCCACGGCTGGCGCGCCCTTCATGCGGTCCAATGGGCGACGGGCACGGACATCGACCACATCGCCATCGGTCCGGCCGGCGTTTTCTCCATCAACTCCAAGCGGCATCCGGGCAAAGCCGTCTGGTACGGAGACAGAGAGATCACGGTGAACGGCAGCACCACCCACCACATCGCGGCGAGCCAGTCCGAGGCACGTCGGGTGTCCCGCGCTCTCTCCAAACACTGCGGATTCGTTGTGCCGATCCGCCCCGTGATCTCAGTCGTGCATGCGAGAAAGCTCGTCGTCAAGAACGCCAACACGCCGGTTCTCGTGCTCAAAGTCGATCAACTCGACCGCGTCCTGTCCGGGTTGGCGCCGACCCTGTCAGCCGACCAGGTAGCCCACATCTACGGCATCGCGCGGCGGTCTCACACCTGGTCCGCCTGATCAGGCGTCGAAGTCGTACTCAAGGATGTAGGAGGCCGCGTCAAGCGTCATTTCGTTGACCTCGACGGGAAGGCCCTCGTCAGCGAACGCCGTTCGGCAGATCAGGATGACCGGCGTGCCCGCGGAGATGCTCAACTGCGCCGCTTCTTCCTTCGTAGGCATGCGTGAGCGGATCTCTTCACGGAAGTGCACTGGCTTGTACCCAAGTTCGGCCAGACGCGCGTACGTTCCGCCGGGGCCTGTGTCCTCTCGGGTAATCGCTGAGCCTGCGACTACCGACGTCGGGAGATAGCTCGTCGCGAGAAGAACGGGCTTCCCGTCCAGGATGAACCGCCGACGTCGCACGCAGACGGTCTCCTCATTCGCCAGGCCCAACACCTGCCCTATCTGCTCAGGCACGGTCTCCTCCGACACCGTGAGCTGATCCACCACAAGCGCGCGGTTCTCGATATCTGCAGACCAGATGGACTGACCGCTGCCCCACTGCTCTTGGGAAAGCCGCTGGATGCCTCGACGCCTCAAGGGGCGGAAAGATCGGACGAAGACGCCGGCGCCCTTGCGAGACTCGGCAACCCCCTCATCCTTGAGCACGCTCAGGGCCTGACGAGCGGTCATGCGGGCCACGCCGTGCGCGGCCATCAGGTCGTTCTCTCCCGGAAGCCGATCACCGGGACCGTACTCGCCCGACTGGATCGCCTCACGTAGAGAGTCCGCGATCCGCTGGTACTTCGGCCGACGGTCGTCGTCGGTGGTGGTCATTCGGGAGCCCTCCCTTCTTCTCTAGACAGCCTAGGCCATAGGTACGGCGCCCGCTCTGTCGCGTGTCCACAATCCCGCCCCTTCAACATCTCTATACAGATTCCCTTGACGTCTCTAGAGACGTGGTGTCTACTGGAGATGTCTAGAGAGGTTGCCAAGGGGGCAGCTTCCAGGAACTTAGGGATGCGCTCATGCCGTCGTTCAAGATCGACGTTTCGACCGCTGTGGTGTTCGTGGCGACCGCGCCCGTGCCGAAGATGGTCAACCAGAAGACCGGTGAGCGGGCCGTGGACCGGGAGACGGGTGCCGGTCTGTCGACGGTGGGCCTGCTGATCTCCGACGAGGGTGAGGGCAACCTCTACCAGGTGACCATCCCCGAGACGGGCTACCCCGAGGGTCTGGCCCCGGGTGCGCCGGTCCGGGTGATCGGGCTGAAGGCGCGTGATTGGGAGAACGAGTTCAACGGCCAGAAGCGCCACGGCATCTCGTTCCGCGCGGTCGCGATCACGGCGGCGGCCTGACCATGACCGACATCACTGCCTGGCTGGAGCTGGGAGGTGTCGCCTCCGGTGCTGGCGGGCTCGGCTACGCGAAGGTCCGCGCCCCGCGCGTGTACTGGTCGCTGGTGGGCCTGCCGGTCACGTGGGGCCGGTTCACCTGGACCTACCGGGACACGATGGAGGTGTGCGGCCTGACGGTGCAGCCGTCCGGTTTCCGCGCGTTCGTCAAGCGCAACCTCGCCCACTCCGAGGTCCGCCCGGCCCCGCCGAAGGTCCGCCGGGTCCGTGGAACGTCTACCGGACTGCGTGCCACGCTCCGGCTTCCCGCCGGTCTGGAGCCCTCCGACCTCTCCGCCGCGACCGAACGTCTGCGCCACGCGTGGGGCGTTCACTCCGTGACCGTGACAGAGACCAAGCCCGGGTACGTCGAGCTGCGCATGACGGGCTATGACGTCCTGAAGCGGGTGCGGATGCCGCGTACGGCCCGCCCTCGTGACCTGATCGTCCCGGTCGCGGTGCGGGAGGACGGCACGGTCTTCGAACGCAACTACCGCCAGCTCCCCATGGCTCTGACGCTGGGCGCCAACCAGTCCGGCAAGTCGATGTTCCAGCGCAACTTGGTCAAGGGCCTTGCTCAACTGCCGGTCGGGCTGGTCGGAATCGACTGCAAGCGCGGTGTGGAGCACTCCCGCTACGCCCCGCGCCTCTCGGCCCTGGCCACCGACCGGGCGTCCGCCGGCCGCTTGGTCGACGCGCTCGTGCAGGAGATGGAGGACCGCTTCGATCTGCTCTCCCTCTACGGCGTCTCCGACCTGTGGGAACTGCCCGACGAGGTGCGGCCGGTACCGCTGATCGTGCTGATCGACGAGGTGGCAGAACTGTTCCTGGTGACCTCCAAGAAGGAGGAAGCCGATCGCGACCACACCGTCATGCAACTGGTGCGGCTTGCGCAGATGGCCCGAGCAATCGGTATCTACCTGGAGATCTGCGGGCAGCGCTTCGGCTCTGACCTGGGCAAAGGCGCGACCGCGCTACGGGCCCAGCTCACCGGCCGCGTCGTGCACCGCGTCAACGACAAGCAGACGGCGGAAATGGGCCTGGGCGACATCGCCCCGGACGCGGTGGTCTCCGTGACCAGCATCCGGGCGGACCGCCCCGGGGTCGCGGTGGCCGGCGACGCCTCCGGCTACTGGTCCCGAATCCGCACCCCCGAGATCACCCCGGCCGAAGCAACGTCCGTCTGCCGCCAGTTCGCGCACATGACCCCCAACTTGCCGTTCCTGGAACCGTTCCGCCCGGTCGCGCGGATGGTCATCCCACCGATGCCCGCCGAGCCGCCGCTCGTGGAAGCCCTGCCCGCCGGCGACTGATCCTCCCCCTGCGTTCCCCGGTCGGCGCGACCGCTTCGCGCCCGGTCCCTACCCGCGCCATGCCGAAAACCGGAAGGGAACACCTGTGAATCACGAGCACGAGCACGACCCGGCCATGGCCGACGACGTCAACCGGCTCGGCTACCTGTACGAGACGTTCGTCAACCACCTGCGCTACCACGACGAGCGGGACGCCTTCACCTTCGTGCTGGCCGGCGCGTTCGCCGCCGAGTTCGCCGGGATCGAGGCCGGTGCCTACCCGCCCCCCGGCCACGGCTACCCCGGCCTGGACGGCTGACCGCCATGGCCCGGCCGAGGACCTCCGCGCCCCAGCCCGCTCCCTGCCCGGTTTGCCAGGGCACCGGTGAGGTCTCCCGCACCGTCGCGGTCGGCCGCAAACGCCGCCCGGTCGGCAAGCAGACGGGGTTCTGCCTCAACTGCCTCGGCTCTGGCGAAGCCCCCGCCAACTAGTCCCCGAAAGAGGTGGAGAGCTGTGTCCCGTTCGATCCGCGTTGACGCCGTACTCGTGCAAGCCGTGATCGCGGGTGCGCTGTCCTTTGCCCACCTGCACGACCTTGCCGCCGCTGCCGGACAGTCTGGCTGGAAGGCATGGGCCTACCCGGTCTCGGTCGACCTGCTCCTTGTCGCCGCGTGGCGTCGACTGCGCACCGCCCGCCGGGACCGCTCCGCCTGGACCTGGTTCGTGATCGCCCTGGTCGCCTCGCTCGGCGCGAACGTATCCACCGCCGGCCTCCTCGACCTCCATCACGTCCCCGCCTGGCTGTGCATCCTCGTCGCCGGCTGGCCCGCCCTCGCCTTCCTGGGCGGCACCCTGCTCGTCCACACACACGCCGACCCCACACCGGACCCGGCACCCGCGTCCGTGCCCTGCCCCGCGCCGGTCATCGACCACCCCGAGACACCCGAACCCGCCCCCGTAGTCCCGGAACCCGTCCCGGAGTTGCCGGCCGCGCCCGCTGTGAGCGTGCCGCCGGCCCTGGTCGACCACGCCCGCAAGGTCGCAGCCGACCACCGCACCCGCACCGGCAACGCCATCGACACCGCGACCCTGCGCGCCCGCCTCGGCATCCCGGAAGACCTCGCCGGCGCCATCGCGGCCCAACTCGCCTGACAGACAAGGAGGTTCCACCGTGCGCCCCAACCGCTACTACGACGTGATCCGCATCGGTCCGGTCAAGGTCGCCACCTTCAACAACGGACGCGGCCAGACCCGACACACCGCCGCGTGCACCGCCCCCAACTGCGGCTTCTCCACCGAGCACCGTGACCGCTCCGCCGCCGAACTCGTCGCCCGCACCCACCGCTGCACCTGAGAGGAGGACACAGCCATGCAGCTCCCCGAGGACCAGATGCGCGCCGGACACATACCTGCCGACATCTACCGGCAGATCCCGCCCGGCACCGACGTCCGCCGGGTCGTGATCGTCCAGCAGGCGCCCCGCTCCTACACGGGCCCGATCATCCTGACGTTGGTCATCGCCGCCGGATCCGTCGCGGTGCTGCTGGTGATCGCCTACGTCGTCCAGGTCATAGCCGCCGCTGCTGTCGCGGTTATCTCCGCGAGCGGCGGGATCAGCTACACGGTCAACCGCCGCCACAAGTAACGCCCGCCCGGGGCGGCCTCTACCGCCAAGTATCCGCCGCCCCGGACGGCCCACCACTTCCTGATCTTCCGATCCGAAAGGGCTCTGTCCATCATGCCTGCCCACACCCGGAACCGTCCCCCCTGCCGGCACTGCGACGGTTTCGCCGCCGCCGCGATCACCACCGGCGCACGCCACCCGGACGGCTCCCGCGCCACCCTCCGCGTCACCTGCCCGACCTGCAAGGGCACGGGCCTCACCGCCCCCGCCGCCGTCTTCGTGCCGGCCGGGAGGTGACCGCCATGTTCCGCAAACTCCCCGCCGACCTCACCCCGACCGAGGAAAGCCCCGGCCTCCGCGTCAAGGCCGGCACCCGCTACAGCAGTTCCCAGGGCGACTACCGGTGCGGCGGCTGCGGCGCCGAGGACCACGCCAACGGCGATCGAGACGTCACGGCCCTGGTCGAGGACTACAGCGCCAACCACGGCCCCGCGCACCGGAAGGGTCGGTGAGCACGTGACCGACACCGCCACCTTGGCGGGTCTCGACTCGGCCACCCTCGGCGACGTGCTGAGGGTGGCCGGTTCGGCTGACTTCGACCGCTGGCAAGACCAGATCCGCCGTACCGGAGGCTGCTCCGACCCCATCCGGCTGACCGGTGGGACCAAGACGATCGACCCGACCACAAAGACCGTTCTGCACTACTACGACACCGATGACGAGCCGGGCGGCACGCTCCGCATCGCCTGCGGCAACCGGCGTGCCTCCCGCTGCCCGGCCTGCGCCTGGACCTACGCCGGCGACACCTACCACCTCATCCGCGCCGGCCTCGTCGGCGACCCCGCCAAGGGCACCCCGCACACGATTCGGGAGCACCCGCGGGTCTTCGCCACCCTCACCGCCCCGTCGTTCGGCCCGGTCCACAACCGCCCCGGGGTCCGGCCCTGCCGCTGCGGCACCCGCCACACCGAGGACGCCCCCGAACTCGGCACCCCCCTCAACCCGACCGCCTACGACTACACGGGCGCAGTCCTGTGGAACAACCACGCCTCCGACCTGTGGCGCTACTTCACGATCTACCTGCGCCGCGAGATCGCCAAGCGCGCCGGCCTCACCCAGAAAGACGCCCACGAACAGTCCCGTGTCGCCTTCGGCAAGGTCGCCGAATACCAGAAACGCGGCGCCGTCCACTTCCACGCCGTGATCCGCTTCGACGGACCGGACGGGCCTGACAGTCCCCCACCGGTCTGGGCCACCCTCGACCTGCTCGACGACGCGATCCGTGCCGCTGCTGCCCGCGTCGCGGTCGAGGTCGTCCCGGCTGGGGATGAGCCGGCCCGCACCCTGCGCTGGGGCACCCAGCTCGACGTACAGCCCATCGGCGCCTTCGGCCACGGTGAAGAGATCACCGAACAGGCCGTCGCCTCCTACGTCGCCAAGTACGCCACCAAAGCGGCCGAGACCACAGGCACGGTCGACCGCCGCATCGGCAACAAGGAAGCCCTCGTCCTCCTCGACGTGCCCGACCACCCCGCCCGGCTCATCGCGGCCTGCCTCGACCTCCACCCGCTCTACCCGGACCGCAAGCTGCGCGACTGGGCCCACATGCTCGGCTTCCGCGGCCACTTCTCCACCAAGTCCCGCCGCTACTCCACCACGTTGGGCGCCCTCCGCCAGGTCCGCGCCGACTACCGCGCCGCCCAGCAACGCCAAGCACTCGGCCTGCCCGACCCCGACGACCACCCGGAGGCCACCACGCTCACCCTCGCCCACTGGACCTACGCCGGCCACGGCCACACTCCGGGTGAGTCCTGGCTCGCCGCCACCATCCACCGCGACATCCAACTCAACCGCGAGACCGCACGCGAGGAACTACCCGCCCTGCTCGAACTGGAAGGAGCCGCCACGTGACCACCCCAGCGCCAGAACTGCTCAAGGTGCCGGAGGTCATGGCACAACTCAAGGTCGGTCGTTCCAAGGTCTACGACCTGATCCGTACGCATCGCCTCGTCTCGATCAAGATCGACGGATGCCGACGGATTCCGGCTGACGCCGTGCGGGACTTCATCGACGGTCGTCTCGGGGAAGGTGCCTGATGACCAAGAGGCGCCCCAACGGCGGGGGCACGATCTCGAAGCGAGCGGACGGCCGATACATGGGCCGCGCGTACGTCACCGACACGGACGGCAACCGGGTCCGTAAGACCGTCTATGGCGCCACGTGGGACGAGACCAACGAGAAGCTGGGCAAGCTCCAGGACCAGGAGCGCAACGGCGTCCCCGTGCCGTCCCGTGCTTGGTCGCTCGGCGAGTGGTTGGCGTACTGGCTGGAGCACATCGTTGAGCCGGACTCCGAGCACAACACGTACGTCAAGTACGAGTCCAAGGTCAGGCTGTACCTGGTGCCGCACCTCGGCAAGAAGTCGCTGGTCAAGCTGACCCCTGCCCAGTTGCGTGCCTTCATGGCCACGTTGAAGCGGGACAAGGTGCCGGCGCCCACGCGCTTCGAGGTGCTCCGCGTCCTCCGGAACGCACTGAACCGGGCCATCCGCGAAGAGCTACTGACGCGCAACGTCGCGCTGCTGGTCGACATGCCCAAGGTCAGCAAGGACAAGGGGAAGGCGTGGACCGCCCGCGAGGCGATCACCTTCCTGCGGACCGCACGCGCCCACCGCTTCTACGCGGCCTGCGTCCTGGTCCTCGTCCTCGGGCTCCGCAGAAGCGAGGTGCTGGGCCTGCGCTGGCAGGACATCGACTTCGAGAACCGGCAGTTCACACCGACCAAGCAGGTGCAGCGAGAGAAGGGGAAGGGCCTGATCCTCAAGGATCTCAAGACGGAGTCCTCCACGGCCGTGCTGCCGCTTCCGGAGTTCTGCGCCCGCGCCCTGGAAGAGCGCCGGGAGCTGCAAGACCTTGAGCGGCAGATCGTCGGTGACCAGTGGCGGCAGGAGCCGGACCATGACGTGATCTTCTCGTCGGAGCGCGGCGGGCTGACCGACCCCGTGGGCTTCTCCCGGGCCTTCAACGCCCTCGTGAAGCGGGCCGGCGTGCGTCGGATCACGGTCCGGCTCGCCCGGCACACCTGCGGGACCCTGCTCGCCTTTCTGAAGGTGCATCCCAAGGTCGCTCAGACGATCCTCCGGCACAGCCAGATCAGCATGACCATGGACGTCTACACGCACGTGGTGGGCTCCGACCAACGGGAAGCCGCCGCGATGCTCGCCGATCTCCTGGAAGATCCGCTCATCGGCTGACCGCCGCCGTTCACCGCCGTTGGTGTCAACCGGTGGTGTCAAAAGACCCCCAGCCTGATCGGCTGGGGGTCTTCTGGCTGGTGGGGCTAACAGGATTTGAACCTGTGGCCTCATCCTTATCAGGATTCAGGACTAATTAGATGATCATCGCAGGTCGGCGAACAGGCTGGTCAACGGCCTGTCTACACGCTTCTACATAGCTCGCCCCTGCTCCGCCCTCGCCCAACGTACGCCTCTGCCGGGGTAGATCCGGGGTAGTCCTGGGGTAACTCACGCGGCCGTCACAACCCGGAGCCGTCGCCCCGGCCTCCTGCTGAAACCCGGTTTCCCATCCTCCAGCGCCGCCAGGACTTGGCCTGCGTAGTCCGCCGCCGCATGCGTATAGATCCACGTCACCTCGCCCGCCCGCTCGTGCCCGAGGATCTCCTGTGTGATGACCTCCGGTACCCCGCGAGCATGGAGCCGAGACGCAAAGGCGTGCCGAGTGTCGTGAAAGTCGGGCCACCAATCCGTGCGCTCGTCTTTCACAGACCGGGTCCGGCCGATCTCCTTATCTACCTTCTGCACTGTGACCGTGCGGACCTTCTTCCGCACGACGCCGGCCTTCTCGATGGCATCCGTCCACAGTCGCCGAAACGCAGACCTACGAAGGGGCGCGCGGTACGCCTCCCCCACACCGTCGACCTCCTTCGATCCGCGGCGGACCTTGTTACGGCCGTGGAACACCAGCTCTTCTTCACACAGCCCGTCCTTCGGTTCGGACACGGCACGGCTGGCACCCGGCTCATCCATCCACAACTCGCGCAGCATCCGCGAAGCGAGACCAGTGAGCGGCACCGACCGGAGACCGGCGTCGCTCTTCGGGTACTCCTTTCGCTTGATCTTCCCGCGCGGCTCCACCAGGACCTCACGGACGTGGATACGCCGGCCCTCGAAGTCCACGTTGCACCAGCGGAGCCCGGCCAGCTCCTGGAAACGGAGCCCTGTCTCCTGGGCAACGATTAGAAGTGCGTGCATGTACTCGGGAAGCTTCTGTCTGATCAGCCAGAGCTGGGCGTAACTCGGGGGCCGCCGCTCTTCCGGGTGCTGCTTCTTGATCGTCGGCAACTTGACGCCCTCAGCCGGATTAAAGGGGATGCGACGGTCCCGCTTGGCATCTTCGAGCATGCGGTCCAGGACCTGGAAGCACTTCGTCACCGAGGAGGCCGCCAAGGGGCCGCCGTTCTCGTCGTGCAGCGCGTTCACCCATAGCTGGGTCTCGCGCCACGCCATCTCGTACAACTTGACGCTGGCGAACTCGGGCGCGATGTGGTTGCGCCACATTCCCTCGTCCCGGAGCTGAGACTGCGTCCAGTGCTCGATGCGGGGCTCCCCCTTCGTCTGGGTCGGCCACCACAGGGCCCACCATGCATCGAGGGTGATCTCACCGCGAGCCGGGTCGACCCATGTCCGCTGCCGCATTTCGGTGCGGGTCTGCTCCAGGAAAGCGACCGCTTCCCCATGCGTGGGCTTGGTCTTGCTGCGGTCTCGGCCTGAGGGGTCTGTGTATCGGGCTTCCCAGGATCCGGTGTGCTCGTTAGTCGACGGCCGATCGCCTGGGTACTTCTTCAGGCACGGCGGGCAGCCGCAGCGCATGGACGGATTGGGGCGTGGGTTAGTGGTGGCCCTGGGCTGGGCCGTCTTGCGCACCATTCGGGCGTGCTCCTGATCAAGACGTCGGTGCGCCAGCCTGCGCGGAGCGCGACGCGACCTCAGCGGGGAGTTCTACGCCTGCGCCGCAGAAACAGGACAGGCCTGCACCTGTGGATGGTGCGCCGAGGTCGATCGTCAAGATCTCGTGGATTTCTCTCACCACGTCGTACAGGTGGGTGCCCAGCCGAACGAAGATCGTCACTTCGTCCGGATCCCACAGCGCGATCTCCGAGAGATCGTCGGCCACGGCGATACGTACGCACACAGGAATTCCCCCAGGGCAGGACCAGTTGCCAAAAGCCCGCTCCGGGAGAACAGCGGTGGTTCGGTGGCTGACAGTACCTGTGCGTGTTGATGTTGTGAAAGTCGTTTGGAATATGTGAAGCGTGTTTGTTTCTGACCGAGAAAACGAGACATGTGTCCGGCTCGGGAAACCTACCCGGGACGCTCATGGGAGCGGATCGCCGTATCCAGGTCTTCTGCCACCTTGATCAGAGTTCGCTGCTGCTTCGCGCCGAGACGGCGGAAGACCTTGATTAGGTGCTGCTCCCTCTCCTCGTCGGACGGGCCCGGCACGGGCCGACCCGCAGCTTCGAAGATCTCTCGTGGCGTGACGCTCGAACCCCAGCTCCTGAGCGTCGAGGCCAGGGCGCGCAGCCGTTCCGGGGGAACGCGGGACGTTCCGCGCGACCCGTTGAGCCACGCGTACAGCGTCGCGTACGGAACGGCGGCGACCTCGGCGAGCTCCTTCGGCGCCCTGTCCACGGCATGAAGATGACGCGTGAGCAGTTCCCCCAGATTCTCGCCCCGAGGGGCGGGTTCCTCGGCAGGATGCTCGCCGGGGTGGTTCTGGCGGCTCGTCACAGGCAAGAGCATCGAGCATCTACATCTACATGCGCAAGTAGATCCACGCACGATGACCCGTACTTGACCATGCATGGGCGTCTACACCGCCCTCGTGAACCCTTGTGCGACCCAACGGCAGCAGCATCCAACCCTTGCTCAATCTACATTTACATGCAAACGTAGACGGCGCAGGTCGGAGAAGCCTGTTCACCCCTATTCGGCCACGCGCCGGAGGAGCACCATGCGACGACTGGCCAAGGGAGCCCCCCTCCGGGACGCCATGAGGGCATCCGGACTGGACATCCCGCGCCTCGCCGCCCGAACCCGAGAGATCGACACCGAGGGCGCCGGCCTCTCCAAGGCATACGTCGGCTTCATCACGGGAGCCGGGAAAACAGCCCGTGAGGACTGCAGCGACAGAGCAGCGGAATTGATCGCGCTCGCTCTCGGCCGGGAGGTCGCCGACCTGTTCGAGCCGACCTCTTTCCCGCTTCAGGATTCTACATTTACATGCAAACCGAGAATTCGGAAGGCGGGGTTGAAACCGCTTCCGGGTCAACTGATGGACCAACGCGAGTTGGCCGCCTTCCTGCGCAAGTCCATGTCCTGGATCGATCAGCAGATCCAGCAATGGGCGCTCGAACACGACCCCGCCGACCCATGGCCCGGCCTGCACTACGTCGGTCGATCTCGCCGATTCGACCCACAGGCCGTCCTGGAAGGGCAGCGCCAGCAACGCGTCGCCTAGCGACCAGTCCTTTCGGATCGAGCCACCTCACCACACAACGAATGAGGAACCGTGGAACAGCCAGCTGTGAACGCAGCTCCGGCCCGCCTGCGCAAGGGGGAGACGACCCGCTCCCTCTTCCAACAAGGGATGCGCATCAGCGGCATGAACCCGCATACCCGCCTGCTGGCCCTGACTCTCCTGGGCCACGCCAACTTCCGCTCGGGCGTCATTTCGCCGCAGTTTCAGCCATCCGACGAGGAACTGGTCGCGGAGACGGGACTGACGCTCGCTCAGGTGAACGTGCAGCTGAGCGTCCTGCGCTCCCGCGGGTGGCTCGTCCAACACGTCTCCCGCAACGACGGGGCCACGGACGAGAACCGATGGCGCCTTGCCGTTCCAGAGCATGTCCTTGCGCGTCTGCGCACGACCCGCCGCTAGCGCATAAGCGGGCAGGGCCGCGTCCGGGCTGGACCCCGGAACTACGGCCCCTAGGCCCATCCACACCCAAACCTCAACCAGGAGTGGATCAGCTTGAACACAGCATCTCAGAATTCCGCCGGGGTCCTGCCCCCCGAGTACCCGCCCTCCGCGACACCGGAGCAGGCAGCCCAGATGTTCGCCGCGTACGGACAGGTGCTGCCCGTCCCGCTCGGCTCCTCGTACGTCGACCCCGTCCGGGCGGCGGCGGGAGTCATCACCGCGGCGATGGCCGACGGCGCGGCGACCGCGCAGGAGCTGGCGCAGGCCGAGGCCGACGCCGGCCTTCTCTTCGACCCGCAACGCGCCCAGGACATCGCGGCGGCCTCCGCCGAGCAGGCCCACGCCGAGGATCAGGCGGAGATGGCCGAGCGAGGCCGCCAGCTCGCCCGCATGGCCGGCGCGCAGCGTCAGGTCGAGGCGGTGGGCCGGCTGATCGAGGGCCGCCCCGGTCATCACCATCTGCCGGTCGCGGAGATCGCGGCGGCCATCGAGTACGCCAAGACGGCGCACGACAGCAGCCCCCCGATGACGCTGACCTGGACCGGACGTGTCCAGGTCCCCGAAGCGGGCAGCCCGTACGAGCGGGCCGTTGTCGAGTGCGTCTCGTCGTACGGCGGCCGTGCTGACCTCGTCGTCGTCAGCGGTCAGCGTGCGGCACCCGCGAGCCTGGTCGACGCCGAGGTCCGCGACATCCGAGCGAAGTGCCCCACCCCGAACTGCGGCACCGATCACGACCTGGACGCGTCGGACCTGTTCGGCTGGTCGCGGCTGGAGATCGCCAGCCTCGGTGACGGACCGCGCTGGTTCTGCAGCGACGTGTGCGTGGTCGACGCCCTGGCCCGCGCCGGGCACGAGATCGCCGCCGCCGACCGGGCCGCCGCCGTCGCCCACGACGCACAGGGGTACGACGAGGCCTCCTACCTCGACGAGCGCTACGGGGTCGGTGCGTCCGACGAGTACGCGTTGCAGGTGGCCGAGGCGACGGAGGCCGGGTTCGAGGACGAGCGCGGGGACGTCGACGAGGCTTCGGGGGGTGCGGTGTGACGTCGGCACTCGACAGTTACCTGGGCTGGGAGAAGCCCGAGCACCTGCGCGACTGCAAGAAGCCCGCGTGGGACGTCTCCTTCCGCACCGAGGAGAACAAGTACCGGCACACCGGCTACGGCGAGGAACGGCCCAAGCACGAGTGCGCCGACAGCGAGTACTGCGGGCACGGCAACTCCTTCGACCAGTCCGTGGTGCGGATCGTGTGCCGCTCGTGCGGCGTGGCCCGGGTGATCACCGGTGAGAAGACCGAGGACACCGGCGAGACGCATACCAGCACCAAGTGGCTGGGGTACGGGATGGCGCCCCGTCAGGTGGCCGGGCTGCTGCTGTGGCCCGGTACCCCGTGGCTCGATGTCGGTCGCTTGCGGGAGGCCGAGCCGCACGACTTTGTCGTCACCCGCCTCAAGGTCAAGGAGGTCACCGCGGCGACCGTGGTCGGGCAGATCGGCCAGAGCCGCGGCGACCGCGGGGGCATCGTGTGGACGGCGCTCGCCGTGCCCAGCCCCGACGGCCAGTTCGGCTACGTGCAGCAGCTGCGCTTCGAGCACTGCAACGACGGCCGTGGCCGGGGCGGGCGTCCGCTGCGCACGGTGAACTCGGCCGCACGCTGGATCGGCGAGCGGCTGGCCGGCCAGCCGGAAGCGGGTGCCGCGTGAGCGCCATCGAGGAGACCGGCACCGCCGGGCCTGCGAAGAGCACCCGAGGCGGCAGCCGGCCGTCGGTGGGCGAAGCCACCCAGGCCCTGATGTATTTCCCTCATCTCCCCTACGGCGACGCGGTGTTCGCCGAGATCGTGGCAGGAGACCCGCACCCGCCCACGCTGATCGAGGCAGGGGTGGGACACAGCGAGGAGCGCGTCTTATTCCTGCGCGTGGTGTGGGTGCCCGGGCACCCGGGCCTGGGCGCTGGCGTGCGGGCGGACGGCCTGACGCTGCGCTGGTCGCCCGTCGTCGGCTGGTCGGCACACACCCTGTACGACTCCCGTCGGCTGCTCATCGATGAGCTGGCCGCGCCGACCGTGCTCGCGGATGCCGCACTGCATCTGTGTGAGCACGGTCTGGACTGCGAGTGGGAACCGGAAGACCGGCTCGCCCGCTGGGAGTTCGCGCTGGAACTCGACATCGCCCTCGTCACCTTCGACGAGCGGGGGCCGTCGTGACCGTTGAAGCCTGGCTCGTCAGCGCAGCCCTGGGCGTGCTCGCCCTGTGGATGGTCGCCAGTCTGATCGATGCCGTCGGCGAGCGGGAGCCGGCCACCCGGATCGTGCAGCCCCCGCGCCAGCCGATTCGGCCCTACCCGGAGCCCTCCGCGCAGGCGCCGTGGCATCCCGAGTTCGCCCTCACCCGCGTCCGTCATGTCCGTGCGGCGCGCTGCCGCGACTACCTGGAGGACTGAATGCCCCGTACCGGCATCGTGGTCGAGGCCGCGGTCGATGTCCTGGCCGCCGCCCTGTCCGTCGAACTCCACCTGGACCAGAGCGAGTTGCGGCGCATCGCCGCCCGCCAGGCCGCCCAGCTGATCGCCGTCGGGTTCTACGTCACCGTGCCGGTCGAGGCCCTCGCCACCACCGCGCGCCGCCTCAAGGCCGAGCGCACCACCACCTGATCTCCAGCCGGGCACGGCGTGCCCTGACAACCGCCGTGCCCGGCCGGGCAAACCACCGAAGGAATCGCATCATGCGCCGTACCGAGGCGTTGAAGATCATCACCCGTGTTCTCAAGCAGCCCGTCGAGGACGTGCCGGCCGCCGACCTGATCTACGGCCGTGCGCTGCCCCACCTCGAGGCGCCCGGCCCGGAGGCTCCGAAGCCGTGGGCCATGCAGGTCGATGTCCTCGCGCTGCGGATCGTCGCCCAGCTGCCCCTCACCGATGACGAGCAGCGCAGTCCGCTCGCCCGGGCCGAGGACGCCAAGCGCGCCCGGGACATCGTCGCGGAGGTCGGCATCCTGATGTCGGCGGGCGCCGACCTTGAGTCCGCGCCCTGGTACCCGGTGCGCCCGGGCGACCTGGTCCACGTCCACTACGAGGCCGGCGGCCTGTCCGACGCGTTCGGCGAGACGTACATCGTCGCCGCAGGGGCGCACGGCTTCCTGTCGATGCAGCTGCTCGCCCACACCCTGCCCGAGAGCGAGGACACCGCGGGCCTGGTGGGCTGCTTCGCCGTCGAGGACGACCCGGACCCGCTGATGGGGCTGTGGTTCGAGGCCGGCCCGCACCGGCTCACCATCGTCCGCGACGGCCGCCCCGTCCACATCGGCGGCGCGCGGTGACGCGGGCCGACCGGCGCACGCTGGTGCGCCAGCTGCGCGGCGAGGGGATGAGCCAGCGCGCCATCGGGCGGCGGCTCAACGTCTCCAAGGACACGGTGCGACGCGATCTGGGGAAGGACGCGCCGGACACCGGGCCGGACGGTGCGACGCCTGGTGAGCCGGACATGGCGGATGAGCCGCAGGCCAGCGGGGTTGATGCCGCCGAGCCTGCGCCGTCCGGCGCGCCGGACGATGCGCCAGAGGCGAGGGCAGCGCTGCCGCGCCGGTTCCTGGCCGATCCGCTGGCCGGTATCGACGTGAGCCGGGCGCCAGCGCTGCGCCGCGACCTCGCGGTGCTGGCGCAGTCCGGGATGTCGGCGGAGGCCCTGGTGCACCTGGGGGTCGTCAGCCTCGCGCACCAGTACGCCAAGGAGCTCGCGGCCGGACGGATCAAGGTCGGGCAACGGTTCGTCGTCCGCTCCATGGACATGCGCCCGGCCGGACCGACCCCGCCCCCGGCCGCCAGCCCGGCCGGGACCGCCGGGCCGCCCGCGGCGGCCGTCTGAGACCGGGTCCGGCCGCCCGGCCGCTCCCCTCACAAAGGGGCGGCCGGACCCATCTAATCGAACTTCTGAACGAATACCGGAGGCTGGCGTGTACCGGATGTGGCTGCTGCTCGCACTGCGGGCCATCCTCGGCCCGCTCGGCGCGTAGGCCATGCCCGTCATCGACGAGCTGCCCGTCGCCGGGTCCTTCGGCCTGTGGGTCGACCTCGGCGACTGGCACACCAAGCGCGGCATCTGGCTCGCGTACCCGGCCGCCCGCTTCACCTGCCGGTGGGGCTGCGTCCTGGAGGCCTCCGGCCCCGTCGACGTCGCGAACTTCACCGCGCACCTGTCTGAAGACCACGCCCGGATCTGTCCCGGGCCACCCATCGCCTGAACAACGACACCAGCTAGGACCCAATGCCCAACGCCCGTGCGCTCACTGCCGAGCCCTGCCACAGCCGTGGCGGGGCCGGTGGCGCTGCCCGGACGCGGGGTGCGGACGGACGCGGGCAGGTGTGGGAGCGGCGGCCCATCAGCGGACGGTCGCTGCGGCTGCTCCTGGAGGGAGACACCGAAGGCCGCTACACCGGGCGCGACGACGCCGACTCCGGCTACCGGCTGACGATAGCCCTCGCCGTGGCGTGCTCACAGCCGGACCGTGCATGGACGCCGGCCGACTTCCACCAGGCGCTGATCTACACGCCCACCGCTGGGGGGTGGTGGGCGCGCCGGCTGCGTGAGCGCAAGGGCGCCGAGTACGCCGAGCACAAGCTCACCGCGATGCTCACCCGGGCGGCCGAGTTCGTCGGCCGGACCGGAACGGTCACCGGGCGCCAGGACGCCGTCGAGAAGGTGGGCGAGGTCCGGCGAGCGGTGGAGTCGCTGGCGTGGGCCGCGCGCGGCGGGCGGGCGGTCGACCAGAAGAACCTCGCCGCCCGCCTGCGGCTGTGCGAGTCGGCGGGCGGCCTGGACCACCTCAGCGCGGTGCGTCCGCTCGCCGAGCAGATGGGCTGCGCCCGCTCCACCGCCGAGGCCAGCAACGCCCGTCTGGCACGGGACGGTTGGCTCGTACTGCTGGAGCGCGGGAGCGGCCGGGAGCGGCCCTCACGGTGGCGTCTGGCCATCCCCGCCCACATCAGAACACTCCTGTCCCGTGCACGTCCGGGACAGGCATTGCCCCCCCAAGGCCAGCGGCTGGCGACTGTCCCGAACGCGCACACCACCCCCACCGCACGCGACGGCGCCGCGGTCGACACCGTCGCGCTGGCCTCGGTGATGGCCCACGACGCATGCCACCACTGGGCCCACGGCACCAGCGGCGCCCGCATCCTGGCCTGCCTCGACCCCGTCGAAGGCATCAGCAGGGCACAGATCCAGCAGGCCACCGCCCTGCACCGCACCACCGTCGCCCGCCGCCTTGAGCGCCTGGCCGCCGACGGTCTCGCCAACGAGCGCGAGGGCCTGTACTACCTCGCCCCCGAACTCTCCGGCCACGTCCGCCTGCACCCCGACGAAGCCCTCCTCGCCCACGCCGCCGACCAGCGCGGAACCTCCGGCCTCGCCGCCCGGCGCCACCACCGCCACGCGGACGAACGCGCCGCCTGGGAGCGCCACCTGGAAGAACGCTCCCTGTACCGGACCCTGCACCAGCCCCGGTTGCGCCTGGTCCCCGAAGGAGTCCTCAACCCGCACACCGGCGAACTCCTCGACGAACGCTGGCACGGCTGGGACATCTCCGACCCCCACCGCCCCACCTGGCACGGCAGCGATCTGCGGCCCTGGCGCGGCCCACCCGCAACCGCAAGCGCCTGACACCCACCGCACGCCCCGGAAGGACACCCGACCTGACATGTACGACAGCACCGCCCGCCGGACCACCACCGGCTTCGGCAGATGCGATCTCTGCGGGAGAAGCGTCCTGTACGCCCTCACCACAAGACACCGCCAGATCATCGCCATAGACCCGCCCGAGGACCCCACCGGCAACCAGGCCGTATCGATCAGGGAGGCCATCTACTGGACCCGCCAGCTCAGCAGCGACCGCCCCTCCGCCGAGGAACGCGAGGTCCTGCGCCAGCCCCACATCGCCAGCTGCCCCGTAGCCCGCACCCGCGCATCCGCCGCCCAACGCACCACCGGCCGCGCCACCCAAAGCGTACGACCCACCCCATGGCGCACCCGATGACCCGCAGCGACCGCGAGGGCCTGGACGACGAGATCGCCGGCATGCTCCGCGACGGCGTCACCCACCAGGACATCGTCAGCGTCCTCAGGGTCGGCCAGTCCCGCGTCGTACGCGTCCGCGCGGAGCGGCGCATCCCCCTGCCGCCCGACCGGATCAGACTCGCCCCCGCCGAGCGCCGAGCGAGAGAAGAACGGGCCACCGCCATGCTCCGCGCCGGCGCCACCTACGAGCAGATCAGGAAGGCCACCCGCCTCCAGTACAGCCGCATCAGCGAGCTGCGCAAACAGCACTCCATCCCCGTCCCCGACCGACGCCCCAAGCGGCCACCAGCAGTCGGCCCTGACCCCATCGACGCCCTGTACACCGCGATCTTCGGCCCCGGAGCCACCTCATGACCCACCACTCGCCCCAGTCCGTCACACCCCAGGAGGCGATAGCCGCCGCCCTCGACGACTACTGGATCACCACCGACCCCGCCGGCCCCTTCCACACCACCGAGGCCGCCGAGCACATCGACCACAGCCTCCACGGATACGGCTACGCCATCACGACCCTCGCTGCGGCTGCCGCGCGCCGCTGCACCTGCCCGCCCCCCAGCCGCGCCAACGTCGCCTTCACCGCACTGCTCGCCCTCGCCTGCTTCTTCGCAGGCCTCGCCTGCCTCGCACATGGCGGAATCGGCTGGGCCGTCACCGCCCTCGTCGGCGCCGCCGCGCTCGCCCACGAGACCACCACCGACCACCGCACCCGCCGGGCCCGCAGATGAGCAGCAACGGCGCCCTCGTCGTCGAGGCCCTCACCACCCTCGCCGTCCTCGTCCACGCCTACTACGGCTGGATCATCGCCTTCGTCGCCACCCTCACCGTGCTGCTCCTCGCCCTCGTCGGCGTCCTCAACAGCCTCTACGACCGATGCCGCCGTCCCCCGGAATGACCCACGCTGCGCGCACACGCATGCGTTCACGCGCGCGCAACCGCAGACGCGCGAAACCGCCGGTATTACTTTCCAGTAGCCATGGCCGGACAGCCCCGGCCGGAAAGAATGATCATGAGCAACGGTTGCCCTGTCTGCCCGCGCACTGCACCCGACGGGCAACACCTGTGCCAGCTGCATGCCGGGGAACTGCGCGGCTGGCTCGCCGAGATCCCCGCGCAGGCCCGCCTGCTGGAGGAGTTCGTCGCCGCCGGCGGACGGCCCGCCGAGGGCCGCCTCGGCGGCACCGGCCGCGCGCACGCGCCCCTGCCCGTAGACCTCCGCGTCCTGGTCCTCCTCGGCCCCGGCCACCCCGTACCACCCGGACCCGTCGACCCCGACGAGGACACCACCGTCCCCATCCTGGCCTTCCTCGGCAGTTGGGCCGGACACATCGCCTACCACTACCCCGCCACCGGCCGAGACCTGTACGGCACCGCCCACACCCGCCCCTGCGAACAAGCCGTGCCCCGGCGCGGCGAGAGCATCCCCGGCTGGTGCGGCTGGCTCATCGCGTACCTGCCGCTCGCCCTCACGCTCCCGATCGCCCCGGAGTTCCACCGCCAGGTCGGCGACCTCGTCCGCCGCATGCGCACCCTCACCCACACCACCCCCCAGCAGCATCCGCGCGCCGCCCCGTGCCCGGTCTGCGACCTCTGCGCACTCGTCCGCACCGACGGCCGCTGGCACATCCACTGCCTCAACTGCGGCCACCAGCTCGCCCCCGGCCAGTACGACCAGCACGCGGCCCGCGTCCTCCTAGAGACTCGGACTGCCACTCACGAGAGGACCCACCCCATGACCGAGCGCGTCCCCGTCCGCGTCCTGCTGCTCTTCGGCGACCAGGCCGAGATCGTCGCCGACGTCCCCACCGAAGAACGCGCCGAGCCCGTCCGTTACCCCGCCGCAGACATCGCGGCCGCGACCGGCGTACCTGTCGACCAGCTGGCCGGCCAGCGGCTCACCGCCGAGGTCGGCACCGATGACCAGCTGTCCGGCTGGCGCATGGCCTAGGGCGGCAACAGCCCCCGGAACGCACCGAGTTCCGGGGGACGTTTCCACACCCGAGGTGTTGCAATCATAGAATCAAGTGCTGTAAAGTTAGACGTGTCGGAACGGGGGGTGAGAGCCCCGGACCGGCAGCCAGTTGAAAACTCCAGAGAGGACAACAGCCGATGGCTGACCGCGAAGACGAGATCTTGGCGACACTCGCCCACTCGATCTCCCTCGTGTACACGCAGCTGGTCGACGTCTGCCAGGCACTTCCCGTGCCCGTCACGATGCCCATCGACCCGCACATCCCCGCCACCGACGCGCTCCCCGCAATCCAGCGCGTGGCCGCACTCGCCAAGGATCAGCCGATGGGCGAAACCCAGGAGTCACAGCTCTTCAGTGGCTGCATCCACCTCCTGGCCGCCATCGACCTCTATGCGCTCTGCGCAACGAGGTACGAGGAGACCCGGGCCGAAGGGGTTGGCGCCAATCTGCTTCACGCAGATGCCTCACTAAGGCCCCTAATGGTCTGGCTCCTGACCAACGGCTGACCCACTCCGCCCCCCGGCATCCAGCCGGGGGGCGCTCCCATTTCCCCACCTGGAGGTGTTGCAATATTAGACGCGAATGCTGTAAAGTTAGACGTGTCGGAACGGGGGGTGAGAGCCCCGAAACCGGCAGCCAGTTGAAAATTCCAGAGAGGAGAAGCCATGGCAGACCATGGCGACAAGGAGCGGCTCCGCGATCTGTCGGAGGTCGTGATGGGCATGCTGGTCTACTTGCAGCACATGCTGCACGACCTTCCCATCCCGGTCGTCATCCCCCCGATTCTGGGGGAGGCGGGGCCCAACCACGATGCGATCTTCGCGCTCGACAGGGCGCGCGACCTCATCGAGGACGAGCCCTTGGCCGAACAGCTCAGGACCGCGTACGGGATGCTCATCCTGGAGTGGTTCACCGCGTACGAGCTGATCGTCATACGGCAGATGGCCGGACCCGCACCTTGGCGGCTCGACGCGGCCCAGCTCGCGATCGACCGGTTCTCGACCGTCGTTGAGGCGATCGAGGACGGAGGACTGGGCGACCAGTCCTAGCCGCACCGCCCGCCCCGAGCACCCAGCCCGGGGCGGGCCCTCCTCCTGGAATTCCCGACGGCTGGCGCGCCCCACCCGCTCTCACAGCACAGCAAAAGGGGCCGACGCTGTCCCCCGGTCGCCCGGGGGGTGAGAGAGCGTCGGCCCCACCAGTTGAAGACTCCGCAAAGGAGAATCCGAAGCCATGGTAGACCGACCGGGCATGATCGCTCCCGAGATCGCAGAGACGTACGGGGTGAGCATCCACACCGTCACCAAGTCCTGGGCCCAGCATCCCGCCTGGCCGGCCCCGGCAGGGAAGCGCGGCCGATACAAGGAGTACGAGGCCGCCAACGTCGCCGACTTCATCCGTGACCACGTTGAGCGCCAGGCCGTCACCCTCGAACCCGAACGGCTGTACACCGCCCAGGACCTGGAAGCGGCCGGTGTCGGCGTCAAGGCAGGCACCATTCGCGCCGACCTCGCCCGGGGCCGCTGGCCCGAACCCGACGACACCGACAACGGCGTCAACCGCTGGTACGGCGCCACCGTCACCCGCGCGCTCGACAGACGGCGCGGCTACCGCCGCGCGTCGCCGGCGTGACTGCGCCCCGGAAATACCGGATAGAACTCGTGTTCTATTAGACACTGGGTGGGCAGTGCACCGACTTGCTCGCCACCACCGTGGCGTACGCAACCGCACCGGAAGGGACCAACATGCCTACCTGGACCCTGCACCGAGGAGACGCGCTCGCCCTCCTGCACAACCTGCCCTCTGGCTCAGTCAGCGCCACGATCACCGACCCGCCCTACAACTCCGGCGGCATGACCGCCTCGCAGCGCACCAGCGACACCGCCCGCGGCAAGTACGTCAGCGGCGACGCCCAGCACCACCTGCCCGACTTCGACGGCGACACCCGAGATCAGCGCGGCTACACCGTGTGGATGACCCTCGTCCTCGGCCAGTGCTACCGCATCACCCAGCACGGCGGACCCCTCCTGGTCTTCACCGACTTCCGCCAACTGCCCGCCACCTCCGACGCCCTGCAGGCGGCCGGATGGACCTGGCGCGGCATCGTGCCCTGGCACAAGCCCATCGCCCGCCCATGCAAAGGCGGTTTCAAGCGGGCCTGCGAATACGTCCTGTGGGCCACCAAAGGCCCCGTCGACGCCGCACGCAACCCCATCTATCTGCCCGGCCTCTTCAGCGCCAGCCAGCCCCGCGGCTCCAACCGGCACCACATCACCCAGAAGCCCGACGAACTCATGACCGAACTGGTCAAGATCTGCGTCCCCGAGGGCACCGTGCTCGACCCCTTCTCCGGCTCCGGATCCACCGGCGTCGCCGCCCTCGCCTCCGGCCGCTCCTTCGTCGGCATCGAGCTGTCCGAACAGATCGCCACGACGGCCGGTGAGCGACTCGCCGCAGCCGCGTAGGCGGCACCGCACCGGCCGCGGACCATACCCACTGGACAAGATCCCTACGTAGCGTGAACATGGTGCCAGCACCACACGTGTGCCCATTGGACTACACATCGCCGCAACCGCCGGACGTCGCGCACCGGCCCGCAGCCCCGGACCGCCCAGGCCGGGGGCTGCGGCACGTCCCCAGGGAGGTGGCACACGTGACCCACGGGAACCTCTACAACGGCGCCCAGGCCGCCGTCCTCGCCACCCAGTGGCGGCGCACCGTCAGCGCCACCGCAGCCGCCGTCACCCGCTCCGCGATCTGCAACTGGGTCACCCGAGGACACCTCAAGGTCACCGGCCTCGACGACCACGGCCACCCCCTCTACGCCCTCGCCGACCTCGCCCTCGCCGAGAAAGCAACCCGCAACCGCGCCCTGCGCCTCGTCGACATCGGCGCCCCCTCGTCACAGAACAGTCACACTCCCGTGGACGATCACCCTGTGCTGACACCCTGAGCCCCACTCATCACCGTGTCCCAGGGGGAACCATGGGGTTCATCAACAACGCCAAGGCCGGCAAGGCCACCGACGAGGCAAAGAAGGCTTACGCCGAAGGGCGATCCGTCCTGGTCTACAAGTTCATCGAGGCGAACAAGACCAGCGCGACCACCGCACCGATGGCCGGCGTCGGCGAGCAGATCGAAGCCGTCGAGGCCGAGGGCTGGGCCCTGGCCAACATGGCCGCCGCCGAGTCCAAGACCCTCGGCGGCGAACGCATCGGCCTCGTCTGCCTGTTCCGCCGCAGAGTCTGACAAGCCACCGCCTGGCCCGGCCCGCACCCCGCGCGGCCGGGCCTCGGCATGCCCGGAGGTGGACGTGGCCACCGACCGCAGCGAACTCGCCGAATACGAGTACCGCAAGATCCGCGCCCAGATCCTCGCCGCCTCGGACATCTGCATCATGTGCGGCCATCCCGGCTCCGACGCTGCAGATCACGTCATCCCCGTCAAGCGCGGCGGCGCCCGCAAGGACCCCGGCAACCTCGCCCCCATCCACGGCGTCGAGGGCTGCCCCACATGCGGCCGCAAGTGCAACAACGACAAGGGCGACAAGCTGCTCAGCGAGGTCAAGCACCTCGTCACATCCGTGGACTGGTACGCCGGACCCTGACCGAACGGAGCCCTGTGACCACCACCGAGGAGACCTCGGCCGCCGGGCTCACCGCCCGCCACGACCGTGCCTGTCAGGCCGCGCTCGGCTGGGCCGAGCGAGCGACTGCCGAGTACGGCAAGGCCATCCGGCACGAGGACGACGCCCGCGCCCGCCAAGTCAGTGACAGCGCCTGGCAGCGCGACCGCATGGCCGACGATCGCCGCCTGGCCCAGTTCCACGGCGTACGGTCCACCGAAGCCCTACGTCTCGCCGAGATGTGGGCACGTGTGGCCCGCGTCCTCACACCACCGCTGGAACCCGTGTGGTCCACGTTGGAGAGCACCGATGCCCAAGATCACCACTGAGCGCTACATGCTGCAGCTCCGTTGGCGAACTCGCCCATTCTGCTACGTGCAAGAAAGGGACAGCCGCAACCGAACACCGCCAGATCGGCATGTACGGAGTCATGAGAACACCGCGCTTCGTGCGCTCCCTCCGGCAGCGGCATGGGCGACGCCGGAGCAAATGGCTGGCTATGACAGAGCTGGAGCGGCGCAGGGCGCGAGCCCGCCGAAAGGAGCACGCCCGACGGTGGGGCATGATCGCTCTGATTGTGGCCGGAGTGCTCGTGTTACTCCTGGTGCTGCCCTGGCTGGTCTGGCGCGGCCCCTACATCATCGACGCCAAATACATCGACCGGACCGAGCTGGCCAAGGGATCTGCGGCCCTCGTCACCGGCCTGCGTACCGCCGTGGTCGCCTTCACTGCCGCGCTCGGCGCCGGCATCGCCCTGCTCTACACCGCACGCACCTACCGCCTCACCCGACGCGGCCAGATCACCGACCGCTTCACCAAAGCCCTCGAACGGCTCGGATCACCAGAAATCTATGTACGCATCGGCGGCATCCTCGCCCTCGAACAGATCGTGCAGGACGCCCCCGAACAAGCCGCCACCGACGCCGCCCGCGTCCTCGGCCACTTCATCCGCCACCGCGCCCCCAAAACCGCACCCACCCCAGACCCCGACAGCGCCAGTCGCGACGATCCGGCTCCCCACAACAGCGATTTGCCCGCCGAGCCCAGTGCCGACGTGCAAGCCGCCCTCACGGCCCTCACCCGCACCGAATCACGCACCCACGTCGACCCACGCGAAAAACTGGACCTCCACGGCCTCCACCTCGCCGGCGCCCTCCTCGCCGGCGCCGACCTCACTCAGGCCGATCTGTTCGGGGCGACGCTCACGGGTGCTGACCTGCGCGGGGCGACGCTCACGAAGGCCAACCTGAGCGGGGCGACGCTCACGGGTGCTGACATGCGCGGGGCGACGCTCACGGAGGCTGACCTGAGCGGGGCGACGCTCACGAAGGCTTACCTCCACGGGGCGACGCTCACGAAGGCTGACCTGAGCCGGGCGACGCTCACGGAGGCCTCCCTGTACATGTCGACGCTCACGGAGGCCGACCTGTACATGTCGACGCTCACGGAGGCCGGCCTGGGCCAGGCCACGCTCACGAAGGCCAACCTGAGCCAGGCCACGCTCGCGGAGGCCAACCTGAGCGAAGCGACGCTCACGAAGGCCAACCTGAGCGGGGCGACGCTTACGGAGGCCAACCTGAGCGGGGCCACGCTCACGGAGGCCAACCTGAGCCAGGCCACGCTCACGAAGGCCAACCTGAGCGAAGCGACGCTCACGAAAGCCGACCTGTTCAGGGCGACGCTCACGGAGGCCAACCTGAGCGAAGCGACGCTCACGGGTGCCAGCCTGCTCGGGGCGACGCTCACGAAAGCCGACCTGTTCAGGGCGACGCTCACGGAGGCCAACCTGAGGCAGGCCACGCTCACGGAGGCCAACCTGAGCGAAGCGACGCTCACGAAGGCCAACCTGTTCAGGGCGACGCTCACGAAGGCCAACCTGAGCGGGGCTGACTTATCAGGCGTCCTGTCCCTGACGCCACAGCGGGCGACCTCAGCGGTAACAGACAAAGACACCAAGATGCCTGCCAGCTTCTACGTCTCCGTCGGAACACCTGCGGCTTCGTGACAGTCCGATGCGTCCTGCGGTCGGATCGAGGTGACCAGACCGAATCGATCAAAGGATTCCTTGATTTTTTAGGGAAGATCGCCTTCGCAACCCCGCGCCCAGCTTTTATTTTTCTCCCCGCGGCCTTCCCAGGGTGCCGCCATGATCGCGGACCGGTGTCCGGCGTATAGGGGAGGCGATCATGGCGGCTCGGGCGATCGAGATCGGCGAGGCCGGCGAGCACGTGGCGGCCACCATCGCGAAGTACCGCCAGGGTCGCGGCTGGGACCAGCGGTACCTGGCCGAGCTGGTGACCGCCGGCGGGCGACCCATGAGCTCGTCGGTGCTCGGGAAGATCGAGTCGGGTGCCCGGCGCGTCGATGTCGGGGACCTGGTGGCGATCGCCGCTGCCCTCGACGTCCCGCCGGCCCGGCTGCTGCCCGGCGACGAGACCACAGAGCCTGATCCCGTCTCGGCGACTGCCGCCCCTGGGGCGGTGCGCGCCCAGGTCCTCGACGACATCGCGGCCCTCGGTGACCTTGAAGTCCTCGACGCCACCGCGCCCACTCTGGCCGCGATCGCCGTACGGCTCGCTGCTGAGGTCGACGCGCCTGTCTCGCTCGGCTCCTCTCTGCAGGGCCTGTCCAAGGAGCTGCGCCAGGTCCTCGCGGAGCTGCGCTCCCTCTCGCCGGAGGAGCCGGACGATGACGACGACCTCGCCGATCTGGCGTCCCCCGACTGAGTTCACCGAGGACCTGCGCGAGCGCTACGGCCTCACCTGCCCGCCGGTGTGGGGTACGCCGCGGCGGCCGGAGTTCCCGACGCTGGGCGGCAAGGTCGCCAGGGTCATGGAGCGCCTGGGCTACACACCCATGCCGTGGCAGCGGTACGTGTGGGACGTCTCCATGGAGCTCGACCCGGCCACCATGCGGTTCTGGTACCGGCACGTCGGCCTGTCCGTGCCCCGGCAGCAGGGCAAGACCCAGGGCCTGTTGGCGGTCAAGGTCCACCGGGCGCAGGCCTTCAAGCGGCAGCGGATCATCTACGCCGCGCAGAACCGCAGCATGGCCCGGGAGCGCTGGGAGGACGAGTTCTGGGCGACGATCGAGGTGTCCCGCCTCGCGCGCCGGTTCGTCATCCGGAAGGCGAACGGGCACGAGGCGATCATCAGCCGCGCGACCCGCTCGCGGATCGGCATCACGTCCAACACGGAGAAGGCCGGCCACGGACCGCCGTTGGATCTCGGCGTCATGGACGAGTACTTCGCCGCCGAGGACGACCGCTTGGAGCAGGCGTTCTCTCCGGCGATGCTGACCCGGCCCACCGCTCAGCTGTGGTGGGCGTCCGCCGGCGGCACGGAGAAGTCCGTGCCGCTCAACAAGAAGCGCCAGGCCGGGCGCGAGCTCATCGAGGAGCTGTGGCGTGAGGGCCTGCTGCCGCACGACTTCCCGCACACGGCCTACTTCGAGTGGTTCGCACCGGACGACCTGGACCGTGCCGACCCGGCGACCTGGTACGCGACGCTGCCGGCGCTCGGCTTCACCGTCACCGAGGACGTCATCCGGCACGAGCTGAACACCATGGACCCCGGGGAGTTCGACCGGGCCTACCTCAACCGGACGCGCAAGAAGGCGCCGCCCCCGGACGCCAACGTGCCTGCCGCGGCATGGCCCGCGCTGGCCGACGGGGAGTCGATGCCGAACCCGGAGCTCCTCGCGTTCGCGGTCGACGTCTCGCAGGACCGCGCGTACTCGTCTATCGGCGCCGCCTCGCAGCGCGAGGACGGGCACATGCACCTGGAGCTCCTCGACCGGCGCCCGGGCACGGACTGGGTGGTGCCCGCCCTCATCCGGCTGTGTGCGCTGTGGGACCCGCTGGTCGTCGCGATCGGCTCGACCGGGACCCCGGCCGGATCGCTCATCGACGACCTGGTGGCCGCCGGTATCACCACGCCGGAGGACAAGGACGAGCCGCACCGCGGGCACCTCGCGGTCGTACGGACGAACGACGCCGTCGAGGCCTGCGGGCAGATGGCCGACGCCATGAACCAGGCCACCGCCCGCCACCGCGACCAGGCCGACCTGACCGCAGCGGTGAGCGGTGCCCGGTCGCGGCGCGTCGGCGACGCGTGGGTCCTGGACCGTACGGCGTCGCTGACGGACGTCAGCCCGTTCGTCACGGTGACGCTCGCGCGCTGGGCGCTCGTCTCCAAGGGGCCGCACGTGCTCGACGACTACGACCCGCTGGATTCGATCTATTGAAGGGGGCGCAGTGCGCGAGCGGATGACGACCGTGCTCGACACCGCCGGCCTGCTGCTCGTCGCGGCCGGCGCGGGAGCGGGAGCGTACCGGTGGCTGGGGTGGGCGGCCGTGGCCGTCAGCGGCGCGGTGGTCCTGGCCGGTTCCTGGCTGGCCGCAGGATCGGGGAGGAAGGGGTAGGACGTGAGTCTCTTCCGACGCGACTACGCGGGCGCGAGCGCCGACCAGCTGATCCCGCCTCGGCCCGGCACGGGCGGGGGCGCCGCGCTGGTCACCAACGAGACCGCGCTGAGGAACAGCGCGGTGTGGGCGTGTCTGCGGCTGCGCGCGAACCTCATCTCGACGATGCCCGTAGACCTGTTCCGCAAGGTCGACGGCATCCAGGTCGAGGTGCCCAAGCCCGCCGTCCTGATCACCCCGGGCGGGGACGAGGTCGAGATGCCGGAGTGGATGTACTCCAGCCAGTTCGGCCTCGACCGGTCGGGCAACTCCGTGGGCCTGATCACCGCCAGGGACGGGCTGAACCTGCCGGCGCGCATCGAGCTGGTGCCGTCCAGCGACGTCACGGTCCGGATGCGCAAGGGCAAGAAGACGTACCGCATCGCCGGCACCACCTACCAAAAAGACGAGGTCTGGCACGAGAAGCAGTACACCGTCCCGGGCCTGCCGGTCGGCCTCTCGCCGGTGGCGTACGCCGCGTGGTCGATCAGCGAGTACCTGTCCATCCAGCAGTTCGCCATGGACTGGTTCCGCAACGGGGCCGTCCCCTCGGCCCATCTGAAGAACACCGCGAAGACGATCACACCTGCGGCGGCCGACGAGACGAAGCAGCGCTTCAAGGCCGCTGTGGCGGGCCGCGACCTGTTCGTCACCGGCAACGATTGGGACTACGAGATGATCCAGGCCGAGCAGGCGGGCGCCGACTGGATCGCCGCGAAGCAGTTCGGCATCGGCGACATAGCCCGGTTCTTCGACTGCCCGTCCGACCTGATCGACGCGTCGGTGTCCGGCAGTTCCGTGACCTACGCGAACATGACGCAGCGCAACCTGCAGTTCCTCGTCATGTCCCTGGGGCCGGCCGTGAGCCGCCGCGAGAACGCGCTCAGCCGCCTGTCCTCGCGACCGCGGTTCGTGAAGCTGAACCGCAACGCGCTGCTCGCGATGGACCCGCAGTCGCAGGCCTCCGTCCTCAAGACGCGCATCGACTCCCGGACGCTGACGCCGTCCGAGGCCCGCGCCTTCTACGACCAGCCGCCGTTCACGGAGCAGCAGATGGCGGAGTTCGACCGGCTGTTCGGCAAGGGCACCACCCCGACGCCCACCACCGCGACCCCGCAAGCAGGAGGCACACCCTCATGACCGACATGGCGACCCTGCGGCAGCAGGCTGCCCAGGCCCGCGCCGGCGCGGCGGGCTCGACGGCGATGGCCGTACCGCGCGACCGGCCCGAGACACCCGAGGTGCGGTTCAGCTCCCAGCTGCGCGCGAAGAAGGTTCAGCGCGATGACGGGATGGAGTGGTACCAGGTCGAGGGTTACGCGTCCGCCTTCGAGCAGGGCTACGAGATGTACGACTTCTACGGGCCGTACACCGAGATCGTCTCGGCGGGGGCCGCCGACCGGACGCTCGGCGCGGACCCGGAGGTCGTGTTCCGCTTCAACCATGCGGGCACCCCGATGGCCAGCACCCGCAACAGTCGGCTGGAGTTGTGGGCCGATGCTCAGGGCCTCGGCGAGCGCGCCTACCTCAACCCGAAGCGGTCGGACGTGCAGCTGCTCGTCCAGGCCATCGAGGACGAGGACGTGCGCGAGCAGTCGTTCATGTTCCGCATCACCTCGGGTCAGTGGTCCCCGGACTACACCGAGTACCGGATCATGGAGTTCGACCTGGAGCGCGGCGACGTCGGTCCCGTCACCTACGGCGCGAACCCGCACACCTCCATCGCGGCCCGCTCGGGCGAGTTCCTCGACCTCATCCCCAACCTGCCGCCGCTGCTGGCACGCGAGGCCCTCAGCCGCCTCACGCAGCGCGGTGACCTGAGCCTGCCGCCCGTACCGCCCGCGCCGCAGATGCCGGCGCGTGCGACCGCCCCGACCGCCACCGGGCGGTCGATCTCCATGCTCCGCACTCAGCTCCTCGTCCAGGCCGACGAGGACTGAGTCTTTCCTGACACAGCGCGCGGTCCGGCAGATGCCCGGACGCGCAGCCCTGTGCCGCCCGGCAGATGACCCGGGTTGGGCCGTGGCCTCGCTGTAGCTGCACCCAACGACCCATCTGTACGGAGGGAACACACCCATGCCCGGAACCATCGACGACCTGATCGCGAGCATCGAGGTCGAGCTGGAGGCCGCTCAGAAGCGGCTGAAGAAGTGCGGCGCCGAGGTCACGCTGATCCTCAACAAGGCGCAGGAGGAAGGCCGTTCGAACCTGAGCACCGAGGAGGACGGCCGCGTCGCCGAGCTGTTCGCCGCGCGCGACCAGGCCCGTAACGACATCGTCGGCATCGAGAGCAAGCTGGCCACCACGAACAAGCTGAAGGTCGAGGAGCAGGAGCGGGAGGCGAAGCAGAAGGAGTTCCGCGAGACGAGGACCCGCACGCCCGCCTACGACCAGGTCGCTCGCGTCGGCCGCGAGGAGCGGACCTACCGCAAGGACCAGGACCCGCTGGGCAAGAACTTCCTGATGGACGTCTCCCGTCAGTTCCTCTACCAGGATGTCGAGGCCTCCTTCCGGCTGGCCCAGCACATGCAGGAGGAGCGCGTCGAGCGGGCGGAGTACCTGCAGCGAGCGGTCGGTACGGGCGCGTTCGCGGGCCTGACCGTGCCGCAGTACCTCACCGACATGTACGCGCCCGCCGTCGCGAACCTGCGGCCGTTCGCGGACACCTGCAACCCGCACCCGCTGCCGGAGTCGGGCATGTCGGTGAACATCTCCCGCATCACCACGCCGTCCAGCGCCGCGCTGCAGGCGTCGGAGAACTCGAACGTGTCCGAGACCGACATGGACGACACCCTGCTGACCGTCCCCGTGCAGACCGCGGCGGGCCAGCAGACCGTGTCCCGGCAGGCGATCGACCGCGGTACGGGCATCGAGGACGTCACGATGCAGGACCTGATCAACCGGGTGAACACCAACCTCGACTCGACCCTGATCAACCAGGCGACGACCGGCCTGTCGGCGATCGCGCAGGCCGTCGCCTACACCGACTCCTCCCCGACGGGCGCCGAGCTGTACCCGAAGATCCTGGGCGCAGCCGCCGGCGTCGAGCAGAACCTGCTGGCGATGGGCCGCCCGTCGCACGCGGTCATGCACTCGCGGCGCTGGTACTGGCTATCGAGCCAGATGCAGTCCGTATGGCCGATGATCAACTGGTCGAACCTGCCCGTGCAGGCCGCGGGCAAGGCCGACGCCGCCAGCTCCTACAACTCCGGCCCGCGCGGTGTGCTGCCGTGCGGCCTGGAGGTCATCGTCGACAACAACATCCCCACCGGACTGGGCGGCGGCACGAACGAGGACGAGCTGTACGTCGTCCCGCAGTCGGAGTGCCACCTGTGGGAGGACGCCAACGCTCCCATGTTCATCCGTGCCGAGCAGGCCAAGGCCGCGAGCCTGGGCGTCCTGCTGGTCGCCTACTCGTACTTCGCCTACACCTTCGGCCGGTACACCAACGGCATGCAGAAGGTCGGCGGCACGGGCCTGGCCCAGCCGACGTTCTGACCCCGTCCGGGCCCGGCAGACCGCTGCCGGGCCCGGCTCCGTCACGCACCGAAGGAGATGGGCCGTGGGGCTCAGGAACGTAACTGCCGACGTCGCGCTGCCGTCCGCCGCGCGGGGCGCCGGCACCTTCACGAGTGGTCCGGTCGCCGCGGCGGGCGGCGCCGCCGATGTCGTGCTGGCCGTGCACTGCACGGCGGCCACCGGCCCGCCGACACTCGATGCCTCGCTGGAGGAGTCGGCCGACGGCAGCAGCTGGACGGCGATCCCGGGCAGCGCCATCACACAGCTGACCGCGCCCGGCAACCGGGTCGCCTACGCGGCCGTCACGAAGAACTACGTCCGCGTCACGTCCACCGTCGCGGGCACCACGCCGAGCGCCACCTATAGGGCGTCCGTCTGGATCCGCCCCGAGTAGCAGGAGGAACCGCAGTCATGGCACGAGACGAGAACATGATCGCCGCGCTGAAGCGGGAACGCGCCGTGTACGTCAGCCAGGGCGACGGGGACCGCGTCCGCCAGGTCGACGAGTCGCTCAGGCACTACGGCTACGACGCCGAGCAGGACGGCCCGCAGGACCGCACCACCGCGCCGCAGCAGATGGCCGACGCCGGCACCACACCGGCGAGGCCGGCGGCGAGGAAGTCGACCGCCAAGAAGGCCGAGGCCAAGCCTGCCGAGGCGACGTCCTCGACCGAGGCGCAGTCCACGCCGCCGGCAGAGTGATGACCGGTGGCCCACGAGTACGGCAACCTGGCCGCGCTGAAGGAGCGCCTGGGGATCGAGGCCAGCGACACCAGCCGGGACGCCCCGCTGATGTCGGCCCTGGGCGCCTCCTCGCGTGGCATCGACAAGGTGACCGGGCGCCGGTTCTGGCTGGACGACACCGCTACCTCTCGGGTGTTCCGCCTCGCCGGCCGGGTCGTGTGCGAGGCCGACGGGGACCTGCTCCTGGTCGACGACATCGGCGACATCGGCGACATCGGGAACCTGGTCGTGGAGACCGGGAGCGGTACGACCTGGTCCCCGGTCACCGGGTACGAGACCCAGCCGGACAACGCGCTCGCCCAGGGGAAGCCGGTCACCGGTCTGCTCCGCCGGGGCAGTTGGGGAACGTTCGCCTCGCGGGTGCGGATCACCACGAGGTGGGGCTACCCGGCTGAGCCGGAGGACATCACCGAGGCATCCCTGATCCAGTCCTCGCGGCTCTACAAGCGCAAGGACTCCCCGGAGGGCATCATCGGCTCGGCCGAGTGGGGCGTACGGAACCTGTCCCGCCGTGACCCGGACGTGTGGGCGCTCATCGAGCCGTACTGCTTGCCCGGCTTCGGATAGGGGGCGGCGTGCAGATCTCACCCATCAAGGACGCGATCGCGGATGCCGCCCGGGTCATCGTCCTGCCGGCGGGCGTTGGGAAGCTCACGTGCACCGGCTTCGTGCCGGACGCGGTGGTCGCCCCGTGCTTCTTCGTCGGCGAGGTCGAGGTCAACTACGACCAGACCATGGGCCGCGGTACCGACGAGCTGCTCATCACCTGCCGCGTGCTGGCCGGCCGCGCGGATGACCGCTCCGCCCAACGCATCCTCGACGCGATGCTGTCCGGCTCGGGCGAGGCCTCGCTCAAGGCGGCGTTCACGGCGGCCCGCGGCGCTCCCGGTGAGCTCGCCCTCGGCGGCCTGGCCGACGACATCCACCTGCAGCGCGTGCAGGGCTACCGCTGGTACGAGCACGCCGGATACAGCTACGTCGGCGCCGAGCTGGCCGTCAGGGTCATCGGAGACGGGAGGACATGATGCGCATCCGCATCACCCAGCAACAGCCCGAGGGCGCGGTGCTCAACGGCGAGCCGTGGCCCGACGAGGGCAAGGAGGCCGACGTCCCGACGGCGCAGGGCGCGCACCTGGTCGCCTCCGGCGTCGCCGAGGCCGTCGACGACAAGCCCGCCCCGCGCGCCCGCAAGACCCGCAAGGGAGGCGACGATGGGTAAGACCGTCCTGACCAACGTGCGGTGCTTCGCCGTCGGCGTCGACCTGACCGGCAACTCCAACAAGATCGAACTGTCCTCCGAGGCGGAAGTCAAGGACGCCACGAACTACGGCTCGCAGGCGTGGAAGGAGGTCGTCGGCGGGATCGCCTCGGCGGAGATCTCCGGCGAGGGACAGTGGGAGGCCCTGGACGTCACGAAGGTGGATGACGCGTCCTGGGCGCAGCTCGGCGGTATCGGCCCCTGGTCGATCAGCGCCAACAGCGGTGCGGCCGTGGGTGACTTGGCGTACTTCACGCAGGCCATGCGCTCGGACTACAAGCTTCTCGGCGAGGTCGGCGAGATCGCCCCGTGGACGGGCACCGCCAAGTCCGCGTGGCCTTTGGTGCGCGGCCAGTTCGCCCACCCGCCCGGTACCGCGCGCACCGCGACCGGCACCGGGACAGGCCTCAACCTGGGCGCCGTGGCCGCCAACAGGCGGATGTGCGCGGCGCTGCACGTCCTCTCGGTGGCCGGCACCGCCACGCCGAGCATCACCGCGCGCGTCGAGTCCTCCGTGGATAACACGTTCGCCAGCCCCACCACCCGCCTGACGTTGGCCGCGGCCACTGCGGTGAGCGGGCAGACCCTGCGCACTGCGGGTACGGCCATCACGGACACCTGGTGGCGGGTGGCGTGGACGATCTCCGGCACCACGCCCTCGTTCCTGTTCGCCGCGGCGCTCGGCATCCAGTAACACCCTGCCCACCTCGTACCCGGCCCGCTCCCGGGCCTTTCGTCATGCCCTGAAAGGGGGCCCGCCGTGCCCAAGATGGTTCTGCTCGCCGAGTACCTGTCGATCAACGCCAACGTCCTGAACACCTTCACCAAGAAGGCCGAGTTGTCGGTCGAGGTGGAGGAGAAGGACGTCACCAACTACGCATCTCTGGGCTGGAAGGAAGTCATCGGCGGCCTCAAGTCCGGTGAGCTGGGCTGCGACTTCCTGAACGACTTCGCCGCCGCGCAGCTGGACGCCATCATGTGGCCGCTGCTGGGCACGGTGGTGCCGTTCGAGGTGCGCGCCGACCAGGGCGCCCGTTCCACCTCCAACCCCGCCTACACGGGCAGCATCCTGATCAACGGCTGGAACCCGATCACTGGGTCGATCGGCGACGAGGCCACCGTGTCGATGAGCTTTCCGACGTCGGGGGCCGTGGCCCGGGCGACGGCCTGATGGCCGACGGCCCGCCGTTCTCTCTCGGTGTGGAGACGCACGACGGGCTGGCGGCCCTCACCCGTGCCCTCCGCGCGGAGGAGGACGGCAAGCAGCTGCGCAAGGAACTCGCGGCCAACATGCGCGACGCCCTGCGCCCGGGCGCGCAGCAGGCCAAGGACTCGATCATGGGCATGGTCTCCCTGCACGGCGCGCAGCCCGCGCTGCGCACGTCGATCGCCCGGAAGATCCGGCCCGAGGTCAAGCTCGGCGGACGCTGGTCCGGCGCCCGGGTGAAGGCCTTCAAGACCAAGAACATCCGCGGCTTCGCCAACGCCCCGAAGCGCACGAACAGGGCGAGCGGCTGGCGCCACCCGGTGTACGGCAACCGCGACGTGTGGACGCACCAGCGCGGCAAGTTGGAGTGGTTCGACCGCGCGTTCCGGGGCCGCGAGGCCCTCTACAAGGCCGCCGTAGAGCAGGCGATGGAAGACATGGCCCGGCGCATCGCGAACCGGGCCCGATAGGAAGCGAGCAGCCGTGTACCTCGTCTATCAGCCCGAGGGCAGCGACGAACCCAAGCGCTGGAAGTACCAGCCCAAGAAGCTCATGAGCCCCGAGCGGGAGATGCTGGAGCGGTTCACCGGCAAGAACTTCACCGAGTTCACCCAGGACGTCCTGAAGGGCAACAGCAGATGCCGGCGCGCGCTGCTGTACCTGTACCAGAAGCGGGAGCACCCAACGCTGAAGTTCGACGACGTCGACTTCGCTTGGGAAGAGCTGACGCTGGAGCACTCCAGGGGCGAGCTGCTGCTCATGCGGGAGAACGTCGCCGAGTCGGTGCCCGCCGACCAGCTGGCGGCCGTTCTGGAGAAGCTGGACCAGGAGATCGCCGAGGCCTACGAGGACCCTGACGAGCAGGGAAAAGCCCAGCTGCCGATCGCCGGATAAAGCGACTCGGCGACGCCGCGCACCTGCTCGGGATCGCTGGCAGGGACTGGGACACCTTCACCGTCGAGGAGACGGACGCCTACCTCGACTGGCTCGACGCCTACGTGAAGGCCCAGCAGGAGGCCAACGAGAAGATCAAGTCTGGGCGCTGACCGCCCGCTGCCCAGGAGGGAGGCGGGCGTGAGCGATACCTCCCTCGTGTTCAACCTGGTCGCGCGCGAACAGGTCTCGGAGACGCTGGGCAAGGTCAAGGAGAAGTTCGACGCGGCGGCCACCGGTATCGCTGCGGGTGTCGCCGGCGCCCTGGGTGTCGGGGTGGCTGCGTCCATGGACATGTCGGCGGCCAACGCGAAGCTGGCCGCTCAGCTCGGTGTCGGCCCGGCCGAGGCAGCGAAGCTGTCCAAGGTCTCCGCGGACGTCTACGCCAACAACTGGGGCGAGTCCACCGAGCAAGTCGACGAGGCCATCAAAGGCGTCTACCAGAACATCGGGGACGTCTCCAAGGCCAAGGGCGGGCTGGAGGGCGTCACCTCCAAGGCCCTGGCCCTGGCGAGCACCTTCGACCAGGAGGTCACGCCCACGACCGCGGCCGCCGGGCAGATGATCAAGACCGGTCTGGTGAAGAACGCCGACGAGGCGTTCGATGTCCTGACCAAGGGTTTCCAGAACGGAGCCGACAAGGCCGGGGACCTGCTCGACACGTTCAACGAATACGGCGTTCAATTCCGGTCGCTCGGGCTGGACGGGCAGATGGCCATGGGGCTCATCTCCCAGGGACTCAAGGGCGGTGCCCGGGACGCCGACCTGGTCGCGGACTCGTTGAAGGAGTTCAACCTCCGGGCCCGCGACATCACGTCGACAGCCGGGGCGGGCTTCAAGTCGCTGGGCCTCGACAGCCGGCAGATGGCCGCGGACGTAGCGGCCGGCGGCCCCAAGGCCACGGCGGCTCTCCAGAAGACCCTCGACGCGCTGCGCGAGTACCCGGACACCAGCCAGAAGGCATCCATCGCGTCGAACATCTTCGGCACGCAGTCCGAGGACATGCAAAGGGCGTTGGAGTCCCTCGACCCGTCGACCGCGGTGAGTGCGATGGGCAAGGTCGGCGGGGCCGCAGACCGGATGTCCAAGACCGTCAGCGACTCCCCGTCAGCCGCCCTGGAGACCTTCAAGCGGCAGGCCACCGTCAAACTCGCCCAAGTCGGCGGCATCTTCGTCCAGTTCGCCATGGACAACAAGGGCGCCTTCGGCCCGCTGATCGGGATCCTCGGCATCGTCGCGGGCGCCATCCTCGCCGTCTCGGTCGCCCAGAAGATCTACGCCACCTACACCGCGATCGCCTCCGCAGCCCAGACCATCTGGAACGCCGAGATCTGGGCCTCCACCGCGGCCCTGCTCGCCAACCCGATGACGTGGATCGTCCTCGCGATCATCGCCCTGATCGCCGTCATCGTGATCATCGCAACCAAGACCACGTGGTTCCAGACCGTCTGGTCGACCGTGTGGGGCGCCATCGTCGACTTCACGAAGCTGGCGATCGGCGGGATCGGCGACGCCCTCGACTGGCTCGGCTCGCTGCCGGGCAAGTTCGCCGGCTGGTTCGGCTCCGCCAAGGACTGGGCCATCACGAAGATGACCGAGCTGATCGTCTGGCAGGCAACCCTTCCGGGGCGGCTGTGGAACGCGCTGGCCGGCCTGGCGGGCACCGTGACCTCGCGGGCGTCGGGCGCCTTCCAGTCCATGAAGGACGCGGCCGTCACCAAGGCAACGTCCATGATCAACTGGGTCAAGGGGCTGCCCGGGCGCCTGGCCGATGGTCTCGGCGATCTGAACGGGCTGCTCTACAACAAGGGCCTGGACATCGTCTCGGGCCTGTGGAACGGCATCAAGGCCATGGGCGGCTGGCTGAAGGCCACCCTGGTCAACTGGGCCATCGACACCATCCCCGGCCCGATCGTGAAAGCCCTGGGCATCGGGTCACCGGCGAGGGTGCTGGCGGCGGAGGTCGGGCACTGGATCCCGCCCGGCATCGCGATGGGCGCCGAGGACAACCGCGACGTCCTCGACAAGACCATGTCCACGCTCGTCAGCCCCGCCGTCTACCGCCCCACCGCCCAGTCGATGGGCGTGACCCCGTTCACCGGCGCGGCCTCCACCCTCGGCGCCGGCCAGGGCTCGGCCCCGCGCCTGGTCTTCGAACTGCGCGGCGGGTCGAGGGCGTTTAGGGAGTTCTTCCAGGAGTCCGTACGCGTCACCTCCGGCGGTGACGTGATCAAGTTCGCGGAGGGGTGACATGCCGAACCTGCCCCCGCCCGTGTGGGCGGAGCTGTTCTACAGCGGCGCCTGGAACACCATCACCGACGACGTCCGCGTGGCGACCTCGGCCGTGACCATCACCCGGGGTCTGTCGTCGGAGTCCGCGTCGGACGCCGAGCCGACCACGGCCGCGTGCGACCTGGACAGCCGCGACAACCGGTACGCCCCGCGCAACCCGACCTCGCCCCTGTACGACCTAATCGGCCGCAACACTCCGATGCGGCTCGGCTACACGGCCGGCTCGCCGTGGGCCGCCATGGCGGGCGGTCTGGGCAGCGACGCCCTGGAGACTCCGGACGCCGCGGCCTTGGACGTCTCCGGCGACTTCGACCTGCGCCTCGACCTCGCCCTGGAGAGCTGGGCCGAGTCGCAAATGCTGTGCCTGCGCTACATCCCGGGCAGCGCCGAGCTGTGGGCCCTGGAGATGATCGACGGGTTCCCCACCTTCATGTGGTCGCCCGACGGCACCTTCGCCAGCCGTATCACGCAGACCTGCACCGAGGAGCTGAAGGCCTACAACGGCCAGCGCCTGGCGCTGCGCGTCGTCCTGGACATCAACAACGGGGCGGGCGGCTACGAGCTGCGGTTCTACACCGGCCGCACGGTCGACGACACCGAATGGAACCTGCTCGGGGCCCCGATCGTGGGCGCGGCCACCACCTCGGTCTTCCCCGGTACGGCGCCGCTGGAGATCGGTTGCGGCACTGCGTTCAACGCGCTGCCCAGCGGCGGCGTCCTCAACCGGCTGCGCGGCAAGGTGTACGCGCTGAAGCTGCTGGACGGCACCACCACCAAGGTCAACATGAAGACCAGCGCGGCCACCGCGGGCGGCACGTCGTTCGTCGACGCCACCGGCCTGACGTGGACGAACCAGGGCTCAACGGTCCTCACCAACAGGCACATCCGGATGGCCGGCGAGGTGCCCGCCTGGCCGCCGACCAGGGACCTGTCCCTCAAGGACAACTACGTCAGCGTCACCCCGGCCGGAGTGACGCGCCGCATGGACGCGGGCAACAAGCCCGTCGACTCCGCGCTGCTGCGGTTCATCAAGTTCCACGGCCCCGTCGAGTGCTGGCCGCTGACCGACGGCCCCGCCTCCCTGGGCGCCCGGTCCATGGTCGGCGGATCGGACATGCGCCAGGAGATCGTCATCGGCACGGACACCGCCGCCGGCTGGTCGGAGGGCAGGCTCGCCGACTGGATCGAGCCCTGCCTGTCCCTGAAAGCGAACACCTCCGGGGACATCCGGGGCACCTGCCGCCGCACGACGGGGACAGACGCCTTCTGGTCCCTGGACCTGTTCCTCTCAGGCGGCGGCACCCCGTCCTCGGGACAGTTCACCGTCTACGACCGCGGGGCGGGCACCGACGCCGACAACCGTGTGCAGATACAGATCATCTTCACCGGCAACCTCGACCGGCTCACGGTCATCCGCCAGTCCGACGCAGACACGACGTCGAGCTTCGCCCTGCTGGCCAACATCGACGGCGTGGGGATCTACAACGAGAACCCTCACCACATCCGGCTGTCCATCGACCCGCAGGCCTCATCCACCCTCTGGTACCTGTACGTCGACGGCACACTCCTCGCCAGCGGCACCATCACCAGCATCGTGATGAAGTCCGTGGCGAACGTCCTCCTAGGCTGGGGCTACCTCACCCTCGCCGGCGTCACGATGACCGACAGATCGTTCGGCTACCTCACCTACTGGGACGGCAACGGCCCCTCCGCCGCCGACATGTACACCGCCTACATGGGCTTCCAGGGCGAACGCGCCGGGGACCGTATCGAGCGCCTGGCGACCGAGACCGCCTACGTGGCCAGCACCGCGGGCGAGTCGGTCTACCAGCAGCCCATGGGCATCCAGGGACGCAAGAAGCTCCTGCAGCTGATGAACGAGGCGTCCGCCACGAACTTCGGCTACCTCCTGGACCGCCGGGACGCACCCGAGGTCATCCACCGCGGGCAGTCGACGCTGTGGAACCAGCCGCCCGGCCTGACGCTGGACTTCTCGGCCGGTCTGATCTCGGCACCGTTCAAGCCGGTGGACGACGACAAGCTCACCGAGAACGACGTGTCCGTGCAACGCGAGTTCGGCTCGTCCCCGGCCCGGGAGGTGTTGGAGGACGGCGCCATGTCCGTCCAGAACCCCGAGGACGGCGGGGTGGGCCGCTATGACCAGGCGTACACGTACAGCGTCGAGACCGACGCCCAGGCCGACCAGGTGGCCGGCATGCGCCTGCACCTCGGCACCTATGACGGGGTGCGCTACGCCCGCCTCACCCTGAACCTGGCCAACGCGCGCGTCTACGCCCTGATCGACGACATCCTCCGCATCGACTGCGGCGACAAGATCCGCCTCACGAACCTCCCCGCGGACCACGGCCCCGACCCCGTCGACGTCCTGGTGACCGGCTACTCCGAGGAGGCCGGACCCAACGCCTGGCTCATCACCTTCAACTGCGTACCCGGCGAACCGTGGAACGCCGGCGTGGTCGGCTCCAGCACCTACGGCACCGCCGACACCGGCGGCTGCCAGCTGGCGGAGGCCCTGGACTCCACAGAGACCGCCGTGGACGTCTTCACCACGGGCCTGGCCTGGTGGGTCGACTCGGCGACCTACCCCACCGACTTCCCCTTCGACGTACGCACCGGCGGGGAGGTGATGCGGGCCACCGCGTGCACCAGCGCGGTACAGGACACCTTCACCCGCTCGGCGAGCAGCAGCTGGGGAACGGCGAACGTCGGCGGCACCTGGACGAACACCGGCGGGGCCACATCGGACTACAGCGTGACCGGCAGCGTGGGCGCACACAGCATGACGACGATCAACGTCTCCCGGCACAGCGTGATCCCCGCCCCGTCCGCAGACGTCGACCTGGTCGTGGACGTGGCCACCAGCGCGCTCGCCACAGGCGGATCCCACTACGTGGGCGCGCTCGCCCGGCACGCCGACGTCAACAACCACTACTACGCGCGGGCCACCTTCCAGACCACCCAGGCCATCTCACTGGTGCTGCAGAAGCGAGTAGCCGGAGCCCAGACCGACATCACGACCGTCACGGTGCCCTACACGCACGCCGCCGCCACCTTCTTCCGCATCCGCTTCCAGGTGATCGGCTCCACCCTGCGCGCCAAGGTGTGGCCCGTGGGCGGCCTGGAACCAACGACCTGGCAGGCGACGGCCACTGACACCTCGCTGACCGCCGCGGGCTCGGTCGGGGTACGGGCCATCCTCGACTCGGCCAGCACCAACACGCTGCCTGTCACGGTGTCGTACGACAACTTCGCCGTGCTCAACCCGCAGACCCTCACCGTGACGCGCTCGATCAACGGCGTGGTCAAGTCCCATTCGGCCGGCCAGGACATCCGCCTGGCCAGCCCCGTCTACGCGGGAATGTAGGAGCGCCGATGACCGCATGGCTCGCCGGTATGCGGATCACCGCCGACCGGCTCAACGACTACTCCCTGGACGACGAGACGACGTCGGGCTTCGTGATCGGCACGGGCTGGACCCTGAACAACTTCTGGGCCAACCGCCAGGGCGGCACGGTCGAGATGAACATCTACGTCAACCGGATCGGCGCCACCATCACCGCCACCACCGGCAACATCACCGACACCCTGATCGGCACCGCGCCCGCAGGATGGCGGCCCAACAGCGCCTCGACCGTCAACGGCGCCTGGGACGACGGCACTTCCTTCGGCGGCTTCGTCCTCGGTACCGACGGCGTCTGCACGATCCGCACGGCCTCCAGCGACATCGTCGCCGGCCGCAACCTGCGCCTGCACGTCGTCTTCAACAAGGAGCCCTAATGCCTCTCGGCACCCCGGAAGGCCCGACGGCGAGCCAGTGGAAGATCGCCGCCAACAGCGTCGACTCGGCCGGCGACTACCCGGTGACGTTCGATGTGACGGCCACGACCGACAACCCCGACGCCCCCGGCGTGCCGGCCATCGTCCAGAAGTTCGTCGACATGATCGACGCATCACCGACCTTCCGCCTGATGTCGGCGAACCGCTCGTACTCGTACTCGGACCCGATCACGCCCACCGCGTGACCGCCTGTCACTGGACGCCCCGCGCCAACCGGCCGGGGCCTTTCTCATGTGGAGGTCTCATGGCCACTTGCCGCGGCATCGACGTGTCCGCGTACCAGGGCACCCAGGACTGGGCCAGCCTCAGGAAGGACGGCCTAGTCTTCGCGTTCGCCAAAGCGTCCGAGGGCCAGCACTCGCGTGACGGCTCGTTCGACAAGCACATCGCGGGCATCCTCAAGGCTGGGCTGGTCGGCGGCGGCTACCACTTCGCCTGGCCCAACCAGGACGTCAAGGCCGAAGCAGCCAACTACATCAGCGCCGTCAAGCCGTACGCGAAGCAGGGGTTCACACACTGGCTGGACCTTGAGCGCTACTCCGACGGCCGCAACTACTCCGGGCGGAGCACGGCCCAGATCCGGACGTGGGCCGCCGCCTGGATCGCCGCTGTCCAGGTCACGTTCCCCGGCCAGCGCGTCGGCATCTACACCAGCGCCTCCGACCTGTCCGCCGGCCACGTGCCCGCCGGCGTCCCGCTCTGGTACCCCGCCTACCCCTGGGGCGCCGCCGCCTACAGCAAGGCGGAGGCCGCCGCCCAGCCCAAGCCCAGCGGGCGAGCCCCGCTGATCTGGCAGTTCACCAGCCAACCGGTGGACCGATCCATCGCCTACCTGTCCGAGGCCGCGTTCCGCGCCTGGGCATCCGGAACTACTGAGGAGGACTCTGTGGCCCTGACCACCGACGACATTGCCAAGGTCGCCGACGCCGTAGTCGCCAAGCTGCTCGCCGGCGGCGGCGCCCTGGAGAACAGCGACCTGGACCGCATCTGGGAGCGGGACGTCATTCCGGCCGCACGCCCGCCGTACAACAACAGCGATTACTACGCGGCCGACGGCAAGACCATCGCGAACGACACGTGGACGGCGACGTACGCCACCCAGACCACTGTCGAGGGAGTGCGCGAGACCCTCGCCCGGGTCAAGGCGGTACAGACCGCGCTCACCACCGGCGGCCTTTCCGCAGCGGAGATCCAGGCCGCCGCCGAGGCCGGCGCCACGGCCGCGCTCGCCCAGCTCGGCGACAAGCTGCAGGAGGACTGACCGATGAAGGAGACCACCAAGCGCACTGCGCGTACGGTCTTGCAGACTACGGTCGGTGTGGCTGCGGTACTGCCCGGGATCGTCAATGCCTCCGGTATCCCCGCGTCCCTGCCCTGGGTGGCGGGAGCGCTCGCAGTCGCTGGCGGGCTCGCCCGCGTGATGGCCCTGCCGAGCGTTCAGGCCCTGCTGCCGTCGTGGCTGCGGACCGACGACACTGCGAGCAGACAATGACTGTCCCGGAAGCCTCGGTGGCCGTCGAGCTGGAGCGGCTCCGCGGTACGGTCGCAACAGGGTTTGCCGAGGTCAAAGGTTCGCTGTCGGTGCTTGTCGAGCGTTCGGACCGCAACGAGCAGGACGTCAAGCAGTTGCGCCAGGACACCGAGAAGGACATCGGTGAAATCCGCCACGACGTCGAGGCCTTGAAACGGAACCGATGGCCCTTGCCCGCGATCGGCGCACTCACCGGCATCGCCGGCGCGGTGGCCGGCATCCTCGCCCTGTTCATCCGCTGACCACGATGCCCCCTGTACGGCCCGTCACGGGCCGTACAGGGGGCCTTTCGTCGTGCCCGGATACGCTGCGGCCATGATTCGTGCAGTGATGTTCGATGTCGGTGAGTGCCTGGTGGACGAGACCAGGGAGTACCGGACCTGGGCGGATTGGCTCAGAGTGCCACGGCACACCTTCCACGCGATGTTCCGCGCGGTCATCGCGCAGGGCCGCGGCTACCGCGAGACGTTCCAGGAGTTCCAGCCGGGCTTCGACCTCTAGGCCGAACGTGAGCGCCGTGCGGAGGCCGGGAAGCCGGAGTACTTCGGCGAGGACGATTGCTGTGCCTTGGTATCCGTTCATGGACTCAGGATCGCTGGTGTAGGCGTAGCTCGCACTGTCGGCGTCGTAGCTCTCCACACGCAGATCGCGATCGTGTTCAGCGCGGATTCACCGTCCGTTGAACTCTGCTGATCAGGTTCTGCGCGTCAGGCCCGTAGATCGCGGAGTCCCTGAGCGTGTTCCACACCTTCTGGTAGGTGGCCACGTTGTCGGTGTCGTCCAGCCAGATCTCTGCGTGCCAATCCTCTGCGACGACCAGACGGTCGTCCAGGATCCAGAAGCCGTTCGCGGTGGGGATCTTGAGTGATGCCCCGAGGGGGATGATCCCCAGTTCCATGGTGTCCATCCCAACCATGCCCGCGAGACGATCAAGTTGGGCGGCGAGAACAGACGGGGTGCAGACCAGGGCATGGAGGGCTGCCTCCCAAATCAGTGCGTGGAAAGTGTGGCCGCCTTGGTGGAGCCATTGCTGGCGCAGTATGCGGATGCGGACGGCCTCCTCGGTGTCGCGCACCGTGCCGTACAAGTCGGCGTACCGCAGGAAGATCGCCCGAGCATAGTCGGCGGTCTGGAGCATGCCGGGGATCACTGACTCTTCCCAGGCGTAGATGGTCTTGGACCGGTCGACCTCGATGTTCCAGATGTCTTGCACAGGGCGGTGGCCGGCGGAGAGCTGGCGGCGCCAGGATCTGATGTGGGACTCGAACCCCTTGAGCCTGGCGCGCAGTTCGTCGTAGACGTCGGGTTGTCCGACCGCGTCGGCCCAGGCGCGTAGGTCATCGGAGGTCGCGGTCTGTCGGCCACCCTCCAGTTTATAGATCTTCGAGTGCGGCCAGCCGAGGCGCTCGGCGAGCTGCGTGCCGGTGAGCCGGCCACCCGGGCCCGAGAGGCGTAGTTCTCGGAGCCGTGCGCCGAGGGCCTCGCGGGCCTGCTGGTAGTCCGTACTCACCGGCAGCTCGTCAGGTCGTGCGTAGTTGCGCGGCGAACTCGCCGCACAGCGTGGCGCCGTGGGCCGCGACGTCGCGCAGCTGGCAGTAGCGCAGAACCTCGGCGGGCTCAGTGATGATCTCGACGTCGTGGAAAACGTCCTGGTCGTCGAAGTTGAGCCGTGCGACTAGGCGGCTGTCGAAGATCCAGAAGTCTTCGCTTCCCAGGAGGCGGGCGTCGGCTTCCCTGCGAGGCAAGCAGCGGATGTCTTCGCCAGCGGCCGCGCCGCGGGGCGAGTCGGCCAGTAGGAAGAGTTGGCCTTCGGTCGGGGGCTCGTCGACGATGCGGACGCGGCCGACCGTCTTCCCGGCGATGACCTGGCGGCGGATGTTGCGCGACCAATCGTCGTCGTAGTCGAGGGTGATGGCGCCGGTCTCGACGAACTCAAGGTAGGTCGGGTCTTCTCGGTCGGAGGCGTAGCCGCGGCGGGTCTCCAGGCGCCAGGCCGTGTGCTCGAAGGTCTCGAAAAGGCGGCCGAACTCCTCCAGGTCGATGGTCTTCGGCACGCGGGTCATCTCCTTCGGGCCGTGGTTGACGAGTAGTTCGCGCGGCACGACGACGGCCGCATCGTCGGGTCCGAAGTGCTTAAGTCGGGCGAGGTCGTCGGGGTCAGTGAGCGGCGTCCCTTGCACGATGACATCGCCGGTGGCGGTGTCGGTGTGGACGGCTGGGCACCCGCCGTTCTTGCTGTCCGTGCCGTTGAAGACAAGCTGTCGTGCCACGGTGCCTCCCTTGGGTGGGGCTGGTCGCACTCAGCATGGCCAACCGGGTGGTCCTGTTCCATGGCGTTCCGGCCCCCGCAGGCGACCATGCGGGAACATCTCAACCAGTAACTAGAACATTCGAGAACATTGGCTGGCTGGTGTCAACGGCGCCTTCCTACCGTCCTGTTCATGACCTCCGCATCCGAGTTGCACGACGCACCCCGCGTCGATCCGTTCACGGCGATGCAAACACTGCGGGCTGCGCTCGACCAGGCCGGCATCGTCCTGCCATCGCTCGCTGTCGACCCGCAACCGTCGGCCCGAGTCCGGCTGGTCGAACTCGGCCGCATCCGCCCCGACGTCGCCATGCGGCTAGCCGACGCACTCCAGCGAGGAGCAGCAGTATGAGCACCACGGCGCCCACCATGCCTCCGGACATCAGGGCGATGCGCGCCAGCATCGCGCTCGTTCTCGGTGCGGACATCCCTAAGGCGGACCCCGGCGACCCTGAATCCCGGGACGCGCCCGAGCTCCGCTTCACTGGCGCCGAGCTGGAGACGCTCGCCGGCACGTACCGAGGGCACATCGAGACACTCATCCCTGCCGTCCAGGGCCTGGCTGAGCAGCTCCCTTCGGGCCACCCCAACCGCGTATCGGCCCTGCTGTGTGTCGGCCAAGCGCAGATGTACCTGGCTCTGGGGCCGGGCGACACCGACGCCATCCGAGGGTCGATCGCATCCCGGCTGGCCCGCTCAGTTCGGACTCTGTGCGGCCACTACGACAGGCTGGTGCCGCGATGACCAGTGCCTCGCCCACGACCGTCGTCTACGACCCGGCGGACCCGATCCGCACCGCCGCCGCCCTCGTCAACCACCAGCTCGACCAACTCGGGCTCGGACAGCACTGGGTGCAGACCGGCACACAGAACGGTCGGCGGATCGTCGACCGGCAGATCCCGCCAGGACACGGCTGGTGCCGGGCCATCGGCCTCCACCAGGCTCTCTGGCCGGCCACCGCCGACCTGTGCGTCGAGGTCGACTGGTACCCAGACGACGACATCCCTCCATCCGAGCAAGACGACCACTGGCAGACCCGGCTGGCAGCGGTCACGGCCGGGCTCGAATCCCTCGGCTACGCGGTCCGGACGCCCGGACCGCGCCGGACACCAGGCGAGGACCGCTACCAGCCGCTGATCGCAGCTCGGCTGCCGGTCGGTGCGTCTCTGGCGCCCAGCCCGGCCGACGGCTGGGACCACCTGAAGGTGCACCCCATCTACAAGCCGCCGGACCGTGATCCGATCTGGCGGCTCCAGAGAACGCTGGAGGACAGCGGCCTCACCAGCTACGGCGCGCGCACCCTGGAGACCCACCACTGGCCGGCTTATGCCACGGGTGCCTGGATCGTCCTGTGGAGCGGCGCGCCCCGGGCCTCCACCGCGGACGAGTGGCACAGCGCCATCGCCCGCGTGCGCCGCGTCCTGCGCATCGCCGGCTACGGCCTCCTGGACCACCGACGCCTCTGGGACCCCGCCGTCGACCAGAGGCCTTACGTGATCGCCTACCTCCGCGAGGTCCCCGAGTGACCGTCGCTCTGGCCGAGGAGATGTGGCGAGGGCACACGCTCGCCATAGGCCAGATGGGCCGCATGTCGGATGCAGCCACCGTCGGCGACCACTGCATCTGGTGCGACCGGCCTCCCGGCGACGGCGCCGTGTCCCTGCTGCCAAAGGCGCCGTGGCGGGCGTGCTGCCGCTGCTACCTGAAACGCCTCGCGGCAATGATCACGTGGTGCGACTGGCACACCCACATCGCGCGATGCACACCCTGCAAACACGGCGCGAGGTGCCTCGTGGCCCGCGGCCGACGCCGTCAACACCAGGAAGCCGCTGCCCTACTCGGGGAGCCGCTGCGCTGCTTCCCATGCCACGAGGAGATCGCCGACCGCGACCTGGTCGTCGCCGTCATCTGGGAGGGGGACTCCAGCCCGCATCCCGGATACGCGCACGTCCTGTGCCTTACCCGCCACTCGAAGGGAGTCCGGCTATGACGACGACCGATACCGCGAAGGCAATCCTGGCCAAAGCCAACGGCTCGGGCCTTCGGGCGGCCGGACTGTGCGGGGCCTCGCACCCCAGCGGTGCAATGTGTACCCGGAGACGCGGCCACGCCCCCGGCCACGCCAATCCGTACGTGCGCAAGTCGCCCACGGACGCCGTCGGCCTTCGCTGGTGAACGTCCGGTCCCTGGCCTCACCGACGTCCAGGGACCGGATCCAACGGCCGCCCCGATCCCCCGTCGGGGTGGCCCTCCATGGCGGAGCCGCGTGATATGCGTCCGCTGGCTCCGCAAGTGCTCGCCGAAAGGCTGAGCGCGGCCGCCCCGTCCTCCGTAGTGGAGGGCGGGGCGGTTTACTGCTTTGTGACGCCTCCGCCGAATCACGCGGCGGGGGGCGTCCTTCCGGCCGGGAACCTCCCGAGCAACCCGACCGGGTCCGTCTGGGGCTATGCGTCAGGCGGCCGGAATATACAAGTCCGCCTCCCCTGCCTGCACTGTACTCACAGTGCAGACTGATCTACAGCCTGTAGACGCGCATGGGCATGAAAGCTCCTCAACCCATGCGATTCCCGGTGTGGAATCGCCCGTACCAGGCCATCACCTGGTATGTGGAGGCGAAGCCGAGGGTGTCGCGGATGGCGGCAAGTTCCTTGTCGACGGCGCGTCGGCTGAGACCGATGCGGGGGCCGACCTGTTGTTGGGAGTAGCCGGCCTCGAGGTCGCGGAGGATGCGCCACTGTCTCTCGGTGAGTGGGTTGTCGTTGGCGGCGAGGGCGAGGTCCTGCCATCTGGTGGCGTGGTCCCAGAAAAGATCGAACGCGGCGCGGGCCCAGGACACTGCGGCCCTGTCGAACAGGTGCCAGCCGGAGTTGTGTTCGGCTCGCTCTATGACGTGGTTGTCGACGAATGCGTGCTGCCGGTCAATGATCACCAGGCGTGGCCCGGGGAGGGCTGAGGCTCGCACTTCGGCGCCATCCGCGATCATCTGGGCGACGTAGTCCCGGGTCTGGTCGTGTTCATGGGCGCTGCGGTGGTAGATCGATCGGACCTGAACGCCCCTCCGCAGAGCGGAGCGGGTGCGCTCGACGCCCAGGCGGAGGATGGCGGGGTCGCGGTCGGCCGGCTCGCCGGGCTGGATGGAACAGAACTCGGTCCTGGCGTTCCCGCCGGTCTCGCCAAGGCGGGCATTCATCTGGGCCGCAGTGGCAAGGAATTCGGAGCCGGGGCCACCGTAGAAGCGGTGCGGGTCGAAGTGCGCTTGCAGGGCTTCCAGGGCGGGGATCTGGGACACGCGGTGGACCAGTTGCTCCAGTTCGCCGAGAACGGTCACTGTGAGGCCGTGTACGGCCGTCATGGGGTCGTTCGGGATGTACCCGCCGGAGGCGTAGGGGTCTCGGTCGATGAGGCGGAGAGCGAGGAGTCTTTCGGGGGCGTAGCCGGGTGGTGGTGGATGGCCTGCTGCTATCTGGCGGTACGCAGCGAAGTCCTGCTCGGTGAGCCGCAGTTCGGTACCTGGAGTGTCCAAGTCGCCCATTTTCGCCCCCTGTTACGCGTGTGGAATTCTGCATATGCAGTTTTCCGCACAGCCTGCCGCTTGGACCGGATGGATCGCCCATGTAACTCTGACGGCCGGAGTCAAAACTCACACCATGTTCGAACACAGAGGGGTGTCGCATGACGAGAGCCCGCCTTTGGGTCGCCTCTGCTCTGCTGGCCCTGGCCGCCGTAGGTACACCGGTAGCGGTCCACGCGTTCGGGCCCGGGCACACAGTCCATGGGCAAGACATCGGTTGGGGCGCCTCCGCAACATCCTCGACCACCGAGACATCGCCTGAGCCGACTGTGACGGAAACGTCATCGTCCTCGGACACGACCCTCGGTGACATCGGGTGGGGCTAGCCGCTCCGCCGCCGCAGACTCCGGCCGAGTGCTCGGGAGGCCTCAGCCGGAACAGGAGACGCCCCCTGCCGCGTGAATCGGCAGGGGGCGTCTTGCTGAAGACATTAGAGGCCACATGCCCCGTTTGGCATCAGTAGGCAGAGGCAGGTTCCTGCTGTCCGGCCCTGAAGCAGCAAGTTACGGGGTAGTAGTGGGGTATCAAGATCCACAAATGTAGATGGCCGGTAGATCGAAGTGATCTACCGGCCGTCTGACCAGGCACTAACCGCTGTGGGGCTAACAGGATTTGAACCTGTGGCCTCATCCTTATCAGGGATGCGCTCTAACCAACTGAGCTATAGCCCCGCCGCGCTCTGCGGAGTGTGTCCCGCGCGCTGACTCCTGAAGATTAGCGCACGACGTGGGCAGTCCCAAAATCGATAGTCGGGGGACCGCCGGGAGGGTTCGGGGCGGCGGTCCCGGGCGAAGTCACTCGTCTTCGGCGAGCGTGAGCTCGATGCCTCCGACGAATCCCGCGGAGAGGTTGTAGATGAACGCGCCGAGCGTCGCCAGGGCCGTCGCGAGGACGACGTCGATGATCGCGATGATCGCCGTGAACATCAGGACGTGCGAGAGGGACAGGAACGACTGGAGGTCGAAGCCGTTCGACTCGTTCGAGCCGGTCGCCTCGGAGATCGTGCCGCCGACCGTCGAGAAGACGCCCATCGCGTCCATGACCATCCACAGCACGGCCGCCGCGACGACGGTGCAGATGCCGAGCGCGATGGAGAGCAGGAAGCTGACCTTCATCACCGACCACGGGTCGGCCTTCGCCACCCGCAGCCGGGCCTTGCGGGTGCGGGGCGTGGTGCGCGCGCCGGTGCGTGGACGGCGTACGGCGCCGCTCTGGGACGCCTGCTGCGTCGGGTAGGCCTGCGGCGGGTGGTACGGCCCCTGCTCCTGCTGCGACCCCCGCTCGCCCGGCAGCGGGGAGCCCGGCAGCGGAGAGCCCTGTGACGGGGCGTCCGGCGCGGCGTGCGCGGGCGTGTGCGCCGGGGCGTCGGACCCGGCCATGCCCGCACCGGCCGTCTGCGGGCCTCGGGTGTCCGTCACAGTGCCCCCCTGGGATCCATGCGCGTCCGGCGCGTGGGCTTCCGCCGCAGGCGGCTTGACCATGGACGGCTTGATCGCCTGCAGATTGGTCGTGTGCGGATCTGTCATCGGCGCGGCTGAGCCACGGCCGCCGCCGTCCGTGTCCGTACCGGTCGATCCGGCGCCCGTGGCTCCGCTCACGCTGATTCTCTCCTCGTGCTACGCGTCCGAGGGCGCCTCGCCCTCGTCCGTGCCGGTGGTCGTGACGTCCTCGGCGGTCTCGTCCACGGCTTCTTCGCCGTCGACTTCCTCCGCCTCGCGTCCCGCCTCGGCGTTACGAGCGATACCGACCACGGCATCGCGCTTGCCCAGGTTGATCAGTTGGACGCCCATGGTGTCACGGCCCGTCTCCCTGACCTCGTTGACTCGCGTACGAATCACACCGCCGGACAGCGTGATGGCGAGGATCTCGTCGGTCTCCTCGACCACCAGCGCGCCGACGAGAGAACCGCGGTCCTCCACGATCTTGGCGGCCTTGATACCGAGGCCGCCGCGGCCCTGGACGCGGTACTCGTCGACGGCGGTCCGCTTGGCGTACCCGCCGTCTGTGGCAGTGAACACGAACGTACCGGGTCGAACAACATTCATCGAGAGAAGCTGGTCCTCCTCGCGGAAACTCATCCCCTTGACACCCGACGTGGCACGCCCCATGGGACGCAGCGCGTCGTCCGTGGCGGTGAACCGGATCGACTGAGCCTTCCTGCTGATCAGCAGCAGATCGTCCTCGGCCGAGACGAGTTCGGCGCCGATCAGTTCGTCGTCCGAACCGTCCTCCGTCTCACGGAGGTTGATCGCGATGACGCCGCCGGAGCGGGGCGAATCGTAATCCTTCAGAGGCGTCTTCTTGACCAGACCGCCCTTGGTGGCGAGGACCAGGTAGGGCGCCGCCTCGTAGTCGCGGATCGCGAGGATCTCCGCGATCGCCTCGTCGGGCTGGAAGGCCAGCAGGTTCGCCACGTGCTGGCCGCGCGCGTCCCGGCCGGCGTCCGGGAGCTCGTACGCCTTGGCGCGGTAGACGCGGCCCTTGTTGGTGAAGAACAGCAGCCAGTGGTGCGTGGTCGACACGAAGAAGTGGTCGACGATGTCGTCTTCCTTCAGCTTCGTACCGCGTACGCCCTTGCCGCCGCGCTTCTGCGAGCGGTAGTCGTCCGCCTTCGTGCGCTTGACGTAGCCGCCCCGCGAGATGGTGACGACGATGTCCTCCTCGGCGATCAGGTCCTCGATGGACATGTCACCGTCGAAGGGCACCAGCATCGTCTTGCGGTCGTCGCCGAACTTCTCCACGATCGCGGCGAGTTCCTCGCTGACGATGCCGCGCTGGCGGACCGGGGAGGCGAGGATCGCCTTGTACTCGGTGATCTTCGCCTGGAGTTCGTCGTGCTCCTGAATGATCTTCTGGCGCTCCAGGGCGGCCAGCCGGCGCAGCTGCATCTCCAGGATGGCGTTCGCCTGGATCTCGTCGATCTCCAGGAGGCCCATCAGGCCCGTGCGCGCGATGTCGACGGTGTCGCTGCGCCGGATCAGCGCGATGACCTCGTCGATGGCGTCCAGGGCCTTCAGCAGGCCACGCAGGATGTGCGCCCGCTCCTCGGCCTTGCGCAGCCGGTACTTCGTCCGCCGTACGATGACCTCGATCTGGTGCGCCACCCAGTGGCGGATGAACGCGTCCAGGGACAGCGTCCGCGGCACACCGTCGACCAGGGCCAGCATGTTGGCGCTGAAGTTCGACTGCAGATCCGTGTGCTTGTAGAGGTTGTTCAGTACGACCTTGGCGACCGCGTCCCGCTTCAGGACGATGACGAGGCGCTGGCCGGTACGGGACGACGTCTCGTCGCGGACGTCCGCGATGCCGCCGACCTTGCCGTCCTTCACCAGGTCGGCGATCTTCTGCGCGAGGTTGTCGGGGTTGGTCTGGTACGGGAGTTCGGTGACCACCAGGCACTGGCGGTTCTGGATCTCCTCGACCTCGACGACCGCACGCATGGTGATCGAGCCGCGACCGGTGCGGTACGCCTCCTCGATGCCCTTACGGCCGACGACGAGCGCGCCGGTCGGGAAGTCGGGGCCCTTGATGCGCTCGATCAGCGCGTCCAGCAGCTCCTCGTGGGAGGCCTCGGGGTTCTCCAGGCACCATTGGGCTCCCGCCGCGACCTCACGGAGGTTGTGCGGCGGGATGTTGGTGGCCATACCGACCGCGATGCCCGCCGACCCGTTGATCAGCAGGTTGGGGAAGCGGGCCGGCAGGACGGTCGGCTCCTGGGAGCGGCCGTCGTAGTTGTCCGTGAAGTCGACGGTGTCCTCGTCGATGTCACGGACCATCTCCATGGACAGCGGCGCGAGCTTGCACTCGGTGTACCGCATCGCGGCCGCCGGGTCGTTGCCCGGGGAGCCGAAGTTGCCGTTGGAGTCCACCAGAGGCATCCGCATCGACCACGGCTGCGCGAGACGGACCAGCGCGTCGTAGATCGAGGAGTCGCCGTGCGGGTGGTAGTTGCCCATGACGTCGCCGACGACACGGGCGCACTTGTAGAAGCCCTTCTCGGGCCGGTAGCCGCCGTCGTACATGGCGTACAGGACGCGGCGGTGGACGGGCTTGAGGCCGTCCCGCACGTCGGGCAGCGCGCGCGAGACGATGACGGACATCGCGTAGTCGAGGTACGAGCGCTGCATCTCCGTCTCGAGCCCGACGGGCTCGACACGCAGGACGAAGCCGCCCTCTTCGGGCGTGCTGGGAGTGTTCTCGTCGGCCATTGCTGGTGAAAATCCTTCCTGATGCGGTCAGCTGAGACCGACTCAGATGTCGAGGAAGCGGACGTCCTTGGCATTGCGCTGGATGAACTGGCGGCGCGCCTCGACGTCCTCGCCCATGAGGACCGAGAACAGGTCGTCGGCCTGGGCGGCGTCGTCCAGCGTGACCTGGCCGAGGACGCGGTGCTCCTGGTCCATCGTCGTGATGCGCAGCTCCTCCGCGTTCATCTCGCCGAGACCCTTGAAGCGCTGGATCGAGTCTTCCTTGATCCGCTTGCCGTTCTGCCGGCCCAGCTCGATCAGCGCGTCGCGCTCGCGGTCCGAGTACGCGTACTCGAAGTCGTCACGGCCCCACTTGATCTTGTACAGCGGGGGGCGTGACAGGAACACGTGCCCGGCCTCGACCAGCGGCCGCATGAAGCGGAACAGGAAGGTCAGCAGCAGGGTGCTGATGTGCTGGCCGTCGACGTCGGCGTCCGCCATCAGGATGATCTTGTGGTAGCGCAGCCTCGCGATGTCGAAGTCCTCGTGGACCCCGGTGCCGAAGGCGGAGATCAGCGCCTGGATCTCCTGGTTCTGCAGGATCTTGTCGATCCTGGCCTTCTCCACGTTGAGGATCTTGCCGCGGATCGGGAGGATCGCCTGGTACTGCGGATTGCGGCCGGACTTGGCCGAACCGCCGGCGGAGTCACCCTCGACGATGAAGATCTCGCACTTGACGGGGTCGTTCGACTGGCAGTCGGAGAGCTTGCCCGGCAGGGACGCCGTCTCCAGCAGGCCCTTGCGACGGGTGAGGTCCCGGGCCTTGCGGGCCGCCACGCGCGCGGTGGCCGCCTGGATGCCCTTGCGGATGATGTCCGAGGCCTCGTTCGGGTTGCGGTCCAGCCAGTCGTTGAGGTGCTCGTAGACGGCCTTCTGTACGAAGGTCTTCGCCTCGGTGTTGCCCAGCTTGGTCTTCGTCTGGCCCTCGAACTGGGGCTCGGCCAGCTTCACCGAGATGATCGCGGTCAGACCCTCGCGGATGTCGTCGCCCGTGAGGTTGTCGTCCTTCTCCCGGAGGTGCTTCTTGTCGCGCGCGTACTTGTTGATCAGCGACGTCAGCGCGGCCCGGAAGCCCTCTTCGTGCGTACCGCCCTCATGCGTGTGGATGATGTTGGCGAAGGAGTACACGCCCTCGGTGTAGCCGCTGTTCCACTGCATGGCGACCTCGAGGGACAGGCTCTTGTCCTTGTCCTCGGCCTCCAGGTCGATGACCGTCGGATGCACCGCCTCTCCCTTGCGGGAGTTCAGGTACGTCACATAGTCGACGATGCCGCCCTCGTAGTGGTACGTGACGGTCCGGACCTCGTCCTTCTCGTCCGCCCCCGCCTCGTCCGCGCCCGCGGTGGCCTTCGCCAGCTCGCGCTCGTCGGTGAGCTTGATCGTCAGACCCTTGTTGAGGAACGCCATCTCCTGGAAGCGCCGCGAGAGCGTCTCGAAGGAGTACTCGGTCGACTCGAAGATGTCCGGGTCGGCCCAGAAGGTGACCGAGGTGCCGGTCTCGTCCGTGGCCTCGTGCCGGGCGAGCGGGGCCGTCGGCACGCCCAGCTTGTAGTCCTGCGTCCAGCGGTGGCCTTCGGTCCTGACCTCGACGGCGACCTTCGTGGACAGCGCGTTCACGACGGAGACGCCCACGCCGTGCAGACCGCCGGAGACCGCGTAGCCGCCGCCGCCGAACTTGCCGCCCGCGTGCAGCACCGTCAGCACGACCTCGACGGCGGGCTTGCCCTCGGAGGGGACGATGCCCACCGGGATGCCACGGCCGTTGTCGATGACACGCACGCCGCCGTCCGGAAGGATCGTGACGTCGATCGTGTCCGCGTGACCGGCCAGCGCCTCGTCGACGGAGTTGTCGACGACCTCCTGCACCAGGTGGTGCAGGCCTCGCTCACCGGTGGAACCGATGTACATACCGGGTCGCTTGCGGACCGCGTCCAGACCCTCGAGGACGGTGATGGCGCTGGCGTCGTACGAGTTGGTGACCTCGTGACTCGCGCCGGCGTCGGTGGACGGGATGTTCTCGTTGGGGTTGCCGGAATCGGCCACGAAGCGCCCTTTCTGGCACAGCACCAGCCAGGCTCTGGGTGTCCCCTCGGAGAGGGTGGCCGGAGCGGCTGCGGCATGTTGCGTTGGTAAGCCTTGATCAGCGTTGCTCGGTGTGTCCCACAAGTGGGCGGGATCGACGCCCAGTCTACCGGTAGCTCCGACAGTGATGGGGGTTTGCCGGTACCTGAGTCCGCATGTGCCGCCCTCAACCGGTCTCACCCGACTCCCCATATACGGAACGGGGCTCTAAGAGGCTCAAGGAGGCACTCAGCGCTTCCGGCTGTCAACCCTTTGCTACTCCCGGGTCACGTGGGTGTCCGCGACCGTCTCCGGCCGCCCGCGGGCGCCTCCGGAGTGATGTCGGTCACCCGTAGGTGTCACCGGGTCCCGTGCTCCCCGGAGCACGCAACGGGCCGTAGCGGCGGGCGGGGCCCTGGGGTCCGTTCACCTTGAGCAGACGCACCGTGCCGTGCCCCAGGTCCTCGTTGAGCCGGGCCACCAACTGGGGGGCCAGCAGCCGCAGATTGGTCGCCCAGGCCGTGGAGTCGCAGCGCACGTTCAGCACCCGCTCCTCCTCGTCGTACTTCTCCGGCACACAGTGGTTGGCCAGGTCCTCGCCGACGATCTCCGGCCAGCGGCCCATCACACCGCCCACCGCTGCGGGGGCCTCCCAGCCGCGTTCGTTGATCAGCCGGTTGATCGCGGCGCCCAGCCCCACCGGGTCGCGTCCGTCGGCGCGCGCGCCGGAGCGCAGGCCACCGCGGCGCGCCTGCTTCTTCTGCTGGGCCGCGTCCCCACGCGCGCGTGCCTGCTCCTTCGCCGCGCGCAACGCCACGCGCGCGAGGTCGACACCGGACGGCTCGGCCGCCTTCCCGGGTACGGGCTCGTCGCCGCTCACGCGCGCTCCACCGTCCCGTCCGCCACCGTGTACCGCGTCCCCGCCAGTACGTGCGGCACGTCGTCGTCGACGGCGGCCGTCACCAGCACCTGCTCCCCGGGCGCCACCAGCTCCGCCAGCCGCTCCCGGCGCCGGGTGTCCAGCTCGGCGAAGACGTCGTCGAGCACGAGCACCGGCTCGTTCCCCTCCGCCCGCAGAAGGTCGTACGAGGCGAGCCGCAGCGCCAGCGCGTACGACCAGGACTCGCCGTGCGAGGCGTACCCCTTGGCCGGCAACTGCCCCAGCTTGAGCGTCAGATCGTCCCGATGCGGTCCTACGAGGGTGACGCCCCGCTCGATCTCCTGCTTGCGCGCCTCGACGAGCGCCGCCGTCAGCTGCGCGTAGAGGTCCTCGCGCGTGTGCGCCTCGCCGGGGGAGGACGGCTTGTACTCCAGCGCCACGGCGCCGCCCCCGGGGGCGAGCTGGTCGTACGCCTTGTCGGCGAGCGGCTGGAGCGCGGCGATCAGGTCGAGGCGCTGGGCGAGCAGTTCGGCCCCCACGCGCGCGAGGTGCTGGTCCCACACGTCGAGGGTGGAGAGGTCCATCGAGCGCCCGCCGTGCCGCCGGGCCAGCGCGGCCGACTTCAGGAGCGTGTTGCGCTGCTTGAGCACCCGGTCGTAGTCGGAACGGACCCCGGCCATGCGCGGAGAGCGGGCGGTGATCAGCTCGTCCAGGAACCGGCGCCGCTCCCCCGGGTCGCCCTTCACCAGGGCGAGGTCCTCGGGCGCGAAGAGCACCGTGCGCACGATGCCGAGCACGTCACGCGGTCTGACCTGCGAGGACCTGTTGATGCGGGCGCGGTTGGCACGGCCCGGGTTCAGCTCCAGTTCGACGAGTTGCTGCCGCTCGCCCTGCCGGACCTGCGCCCGGACGATCGCGCGGTCGGCGCCCATGCGGACGAGGGGGGCGTCGGAGGAGACCCGGTGGCTGCCGAGGGTGGCGAGGTAGCCGACCGCCTCGACGAGGTTGGTCTTGCCCTGTCCGTTGGGCCCCACGAACGCGGTGACGCCCGGGTCGAGCGGAACCTCGACCCGGGCGTACGAGCGGAAGTCGGCCAGCGACAGATGCGTGACGTGCATGGTCGTTCACCGACCTCCCCCAGGCTGTGGATCCACCGCCCTACGACGGGTGGATCGGTGGACTACTTGGACTCGACGGCGTGGCCGCCGAACTGGTTGCGCAGGGCGGCGACCATCTTCATCTGCGGGGAGTCGTCCTGGCGGGAGGCGAAGCGGGCGAAGAGGGAGGCGGTGATGGCGGGCAGGGGGACGGCGTTGTCGATGGCCGCCTCGACGGTCCAGCGGCCTTCGCCGGAGTCGTCGGCGTAGCCCTTGAGCTTGTCGAGGTGTTCGTCGCCGTCGAGGGCGCTGACGGCGAGGTCAAGCAGCCAGGAGCGGATGACGGTGCCTTCCTGCCAGGAGCGGAAGACCTCGCGGACGTCCGTGACGGAGTCGACCTTCTCCAGCAGTTCCCAGCCCTCGGCGTAAGCCTGCATCATGGCGTACTCGATGCCGTTGTGGACCATCTTGGAGAAGTGGCCGGCGCCGACCTTGCCGGCGTGGACGTAGCCGAAGTCGCCCTCGGGCTTGAGGGCGTCGAAGACGGGCTGGACCTTGGCGATGTGCTCGGGGTCGCCGCCGACCATGAGGGCGTAGCCGTTCTGCAGGCCCCAGACGCCGCCGGAGACGCCCGCGTCGACGAAGCCGATGCCCTTGGCGGCCAGTTCGCCGGCGTGCTTCTCGTCGTCGGTCCAGCGCGAGTTGCCGCCGTCCACGACGACGTCGCCGGCCTCCAGCAGCTCACCGAGCTCGTCCACGGTCGACTGGGTGGGAGCACCCGCCGGGACCATCACCCACACCACACGCGGGGCTTCGAGCATGCCCACGAGCTCTTTCAGGCTGTGGACGTCGGCGAGGTCCGGGTTGCGGTCGTATCCGATGACGGTGTGGCCGGCGCGGCGGATCCGCTCGCGCATGTTGCCGCCCATCTTGCCGAGGCCGACGAGACCGAGCTCCATCAGTTGTTCCTTAGTGTGCGACGGGGCATGAGGGCACTTGCGTACCTGGTCCGAGCCTAAACCCGGACCGTCACGCACACCTGTGGGCATACGCGCTCAGACGACCGCCCGACCTGCGGTGTTCTTCACGCGGCGGGTCAGCCGCTGAGGCGGACCGGCATGATCAGGTACTTGTAGGCCTCGTCCGGCTCGGCGTCCAGCGCCGGCCTGCCGCTGAGCAGCGCGGGCTTGGTGGACGTCGTGAAGGAGAGCTGGGCCACCGGGGAGTCGATCGCGCTGAGGCCGTCCAGCAGGAACGTCGGGTTGAAGGCGATCGACACGTCGTCGCCCTCCAGTTGGGCGTCGACCCGCTCCACAGCCTGTGCGTCGTCGCTGGAACCGGCCTCCAGGATCAGCACGCCCTGCTCGAAGCTCAGTCGCACCGGGGTGTTGCGCTCGGCGACCAGGGCCACACGCTTGACGGCCTCCACGAAGGGGGCGGTCTCGATCACGGCGATGCTGTTGAACTCCGTGGGGAACAGCGAGCGGTACTTCGGGAGGTCGCCCTCCAGGAGGCGGGTCGTCGTACGACGGCCGGCGCCCTCGAAGCCGATGAGCCCCTCGCCCGCACCGGAGCCGGACAGCGCCAGGATGACGCTGTCGCCGCTGGTGAGGGCCTTGGCGGTGTCCAGGAGCGTCTTGGCGGGCACCAGGGCGACGGCGGACGCGTCGGGGTTCTCCGGCTTCCACATGAACTCGCGGACCGCGAAGCGGTAGCGGTCGGTGGAGGCCAGCGTCACCGTGTCGCCCTCGATCTCGATGCGCACACCGGTGAGGACGGGCAGCGTGTCGTCACGGCCCGCGGCGATGGCCACCTGGGCCGCCGCGGAGGCGAAGACCTCACCGGGGACGGTGCCCGTCGCGGACGGCATCTGCGGCAGCGCCGGGTACTCCTCCACAGGCAGTGTGTGGAGGGTGAAGCGGGAGGAACCGCAGACCACCGTCGCCCGTACACCGTCTGTGGAGATCTCCACCGGGCGGTTGGGCAGGGCACGGCAGATGTCGGCGAGCAGGCGGCCGGAGACCAGCACCGTGCCCTCGTCGTCCACCTCCGCGTCGACCGACACGCGGGCTGAGACCTCGTAGTCGAAGCTGGAGAGGCTCAGCTGGCCGTCCTCGGCCTTCAGCAGGAGGCCGGCGAGGACAGGGGCCGGCGGCCGGGCCGGGAGGCTGCGTGCCGCCCAGGCCACTGCCTCCGCGAGTACGTCGCGTTCCACCCGGATCTTCACTGTTGCCGCCTCCTGCTGTTGCCGGCGCTGTTCGGCCTGCCTGGCTTCGTCGTCTGTCTCGGTGTCGTCGGTCCCTGTGGGGGAAGGACGACCGGGAACAGTCTGACGCACCGCACTGACAGCTGGTGCCTCTCGGGGTCAAGTCGTGACGAGGGGCTGCCGGGCGACGAAGCGCGAGTTGTGCACAGGACCCCCTTCTAAACGGATTCCCAGCTCTCTCAAGTTGGTAGTAGTAGTAGGGGCTGTGGATACCGTGGATAACCCCGTTTTCGCAGCTCGGAGCCGGTTTTTTGTCCACCGGTCCTGTGGGCGACGCCGGTGGACAACTCGGGTCTTCTGTGGAGAACGGAAAGTTCTGCACACTCCGTGCACAGCCGGGGGGCACTTCTCCCCAGGACCGTCCCCAGCTTTACCCGTCTTTCCCACAGGCCAATCCGGCACCTTCGTGTGACGCCTTTCACTCGACACGGTGAGGAGGCGCGTTGCGTTGCCGAACAGTGGACAGCGGTGTGGAGAAGCGGGAGATCACTGGGGACAACCCGCCGTGGCCTGTGGGTTGTCGGTGGACAACTCCGTGCACAGCCTGTGGACCCAGACTCTGTCCACAGGCTGTGGATATCTTCTGTCCACCGATCCACAGCCACTTGACCTCGTCTGATGGTCCCTCACCCGGCCGACCTGTGGACACGTTCTGGACAACTTCCCGGTCCCCAGGGTGTGGACGGAAGAAAGTCACCACATCTGTGGAGGACGGCCGTAACCTCGCCTGTATTCGAACAGCGGACGGCCCGCCCAGGGTGGTGGAGCGGTTCGCGACGTCCCCCGGAACGTCTCAGCCGGCCGCCGGAACCCCTCCCCGCACGCCTCGGGAGCTTCATCGCCGATCGCCTCCCGGCACGACTGAGGGCGCCCCGGGAAGGATCCGGGGCGCCCTCAGTGACGTAGGAGATGTCTCGCTGGAGACGGCTCCGCGCGGTGGTCAGCCGTTCTTGATGCGGTTCGTCAGCTCGGTCACCTGGTTGTAGATGGAGCGGCGCTCGGCCATCAGCGCGCGGATCTTGCGGTCGGCGTGCATGACGGTCGTGTGGTCGCGGCCGCCGAACTGGGCGCCGATCTTCGGCAGCGAGAGGTCCGTCAGCTCCCGGCAGAGGTACATGGCGATCTGGCGCGCCGTCACCAGCGCCCGCCCGCGCGAGGTGCCGCACAGATCCTCGACCGTGAGGCCGAAGTAGTCGGCGGTCGCGCCCATGATGGCGGTCGCGGTGATCTCGGGGGCCGAGTCCTCGCCTCCCGGGATGAGGTCCTTGAGGACGATCTCGGTGAGTCCGAGGTCCACCGGCTGCCGGTTGAGCGACGCGAACGCCGTCACCCGGATCAGCGCGCCCTCCAGCTCGCGGATGTTGCGCGAGATGCGGGACGCGATGAACTCCAGGACCTCGGGCGGGGCGTTCAGCTGCTCCTGCACCGCCTTCTTACGAAGGATGGCGATACGGGTCTCCAGCTCGGGCGGCTGGACATCGGTGATCAGACCCCACTCGAAGCGGTTGCGCAGCCGGTCCTCCAGGGTGACCAGCTGCTTGGGCGGCCGATCACTGGAGAGCACGATCTGCTTGTTCGCGTTGTGGAGCGTGTTGAAGGTGTGGAAGAACTCCTCCTGCGTCGACTCCTTGTCCGCGAGGAACTGGATGTCGTCGACGAGCAGGATGTCCATCTCCCGGTACCGCTTGCGGAAGCTGTCGCCCTTGCCGTCGCGGATCGAGTTGATGAACTCGTTGGTGAACTCCTCCGAGCTCACGTACCGCACGCGGGTGCCGGGATACAGGCTGCGCGCGTAGTGCCCGATCGCGTGCAGCAGGTGCGTCTTGCCCAGCCCCGACTCGCCGTAGATGAAGAGCGGGTTGTACGCCTTCGCGGGCGCCTCGGCTACGGCGACCGCGGCCGCGTGCGCGAAGCGGTTGGAGGCACCGATGACGAACGTGTCGAAGAGGTACTTGGGGTTCAGCCGCGCGGTCGGTTCACCGGGACCCGACGCGGGGGCCGGCTGGGCACCTTTGGGGCCGGGCGCGCCATGGGAGCCCATCGGTCCGCCGCGGTGGCCGGGGCCGGACTGCGGGTCGGGCCGGTCACGGCGGCCGTCGCGCGGGCCGTAGTCCGAGCGGGACTGTTCGTAGTCGGCCCTGGACTGCTCGTACTCGGCACGCTGCTGCTCGTAGGACGGCCGCTCCATCTGCTGCGGGCGGTACTCCTGGGCCGGCGGGCCGTACTGGTCCTGCGGCGCGTACGCGTCCTTCGAGGCGTACGGGTCCTTCGAGGCGTACGGGTCCTGCGCGGGGGAGCCGTACTGGTCCTGCGAGGAAGGGGACGCGTACGGGTCGCGCTCGGGGAAGCCGAGCCGTTGCTGCTGCCAGCCGTAGTCCTCCTGCGGGCGCGGCCAGGCGCCGGGTTCGGGGCGCTGGTACTCGTTGGGGTAGACGGGGCGGGCGATGGGCAGCTGGTCGCCCGGGCCGCCGGGGAGGGGATCGGCGCGGTGCCGGCCGTAGCCGCCCTCGTAGGGGGAGCGCCCCTGGCCGCCGCCGGAGGAGGGATCGGGCTCGTCATAGCGGTGTTGGGGCTGCGAGGGGGGTGCGGGCGGGGACGGGGGCTCGCCCGCGGAGTCGTCGACGGTGATCGCGATACGGATCGGCCGGCCGCACTCACGGCTCAGGGTCTCGCTGACGACGGGGGCGAGGCGGCCTTCCAGCACGCCTTTCGCGAACTCGTTCGGTACGGCGAGCAGGGCGGTGTCGGCGACCAGCGCGAGCGGCTGGCAGCGGCGGATCCAGTGCTCGTCCTTGCCCTCTACCCCCTGCCCGCGCCCCTCACCGAGGAGCTGCTCCAGTACTCGTGGCCACACTGCGGCAAGATCGGCAGGCACGTCAGCCACAGGGCACGCTCTCTCACGGGTCCCACGAACGTGTGGTTCGCGGACGGGGCGGGATCAAAATCGGGTGGTGCGGGGGACAAGGGAACGAATCGGAGTCAGCCACGGTAGTCAGGGCGACGGGTGCGGTTCAAGTTGTTGTCCCCAGGCTGTGGACAGTGTCTCCCCGAGAACGCTGGTTTGACCGGACGGCGCGGCCCCGCGTACCGTGACCAGGTCGAGTTGTCGATGGCTGCTGCCGCCTGCCTCCGATGGGCACAGATCGCGTTCGGGTGATCGGTCAGCGGTGCACTCGGGCGTAACGCGAGTTCTCGTGGGCGCACGGTGACAGCCAGGACGGCACCCGCAACCACCGATTTATCTCTGGAGCCCCCGAGTGAGTAAGCGCACCTTCCAGCCGAACAACCGTCGTCGCGCCAAGACCCACGGCTTCCGCCTGCGGATGCGCACCCGTGCCGGTCGCGCGATTCTCGCGAACCGTCGTGGCAAGGGTCGCAGCAGCCTGTCCGCCTGATCCCGATCAGGTCATGACGTCGTGCTGCCTACCGAGCATCGGCTGAGGCGGCGCGAAGAGTTCGCGACCGCGGTACGACGGGGTCGGCGGGCCGGCCGCCCGCTTCTCGTCGTCCACTTTCGTAGCGGTGCCATGAACCCGCACGCGTCAGGGGAGAGCGCTCCCCCGACGCGTGCGGGTTTCGTCGTCAGCAAGGCAGTGGGCGGCGCGGTCGTCCGCAACAAAGTGAAGCGCAGACTTCGCCATCTGATGCGTGAGCGAGTCGCCCTGTTCCCCCCCGGTAGCCTGGTAGTCGTACGAGCGCTGCCCGGAGCGGGTGACGCCGACCATGCACAGCTGGCCCAAGACCTGGACGCCGCGGTTCAGCGGCTGCTGGGAGGGGGCGCGCGATGAAGTACCCGCTACTGGCTCTGATCAAGCTGTACCAGTGGACCATCAGTCCTCTGCTGGGGCCGGTCTGCAAGTACTACCCGTCGTGCTCGCACTACGGCTACACGGCCATCGACCGGCACGGTGCGGTCAAGGGCACGGCGCTCACCGCCTGGCGCATCCTGCGGTGCAATCCGTGGTCGTCCGGTGGTGTGGACCATGTTCCTCCGCGGAAGCGCCCGCGGTGGCACGAAATGCTGCGCAGCGCCTTGCGCGTACGGAAGGGCGGGGCCTCCGCCGCCGAAACGGCCACCGAGGGGGACAACCCTTCGAGCCCGGCCGCAGAGACACCGTCCCATGCCCAAGGAGCATGATTAGTGGACACGATTGCCAGTCTTTTCAGCTTCATCACGACACCCGTTTCCTGGGTCATCGTCCAGTTCCACTCGGTGTACGGGAAGGTCTTCGGTCCCGACACGGGCTGGGCCTGGGGCCTGTCCATCGTGTCCCTGGTGATCCTGATCCGCATCTGCCTGATCCCGCTGTTCGTGAAGCAGATCAAGGCGACCCGGGCCATGCAGACGCTGCAGCCCGAGATGAAGAAGATCCAGGAGCGCTACAAGAACGACAAGCAGCGTCAGTCCGAAGAGATGATGAAGCTGTACAAGGAGTCGGGTACCAACCCGCTCTCCTCGTGCCTTCCCATCGTGGCGCAGTCGCCGTTCTTCTTCGCGCTGTACCACGTGCTCAACGGCATCGCGACCGGCTCGACGATCGGTGTCATCAACGACTCGTTGCTGGCCAGTGCCCGTAAGGCGCACATCTTCGGTGCCCCGCTGGCCGCGAAGTTCACGGACGGCAGCAGCAAGGTCGAGGCGCTCGGCGCCTCGCTGACCGACGTCCGGGTCGTCACCGCGATCATGATCGTGATGATGTCGGCGTCGCAGTTCTACACGCAGCGCCAGCTGATGACGAAGAACGTCGACACCACGGTGAAGACGCCTTTCATGCAGCAGCAGAAGATGCTGATGTACGTCTTCCCGGTCATGTTCGCCGTCTTCGGCATCAACTTCCCCGTCGGTGTCCTCGTCTACTGGCTGACCACCAACGTGTGGACCATGGGCCAGCAGATGTACGTCATCCGCAACAACCCGACGCCGGGTTCGACGGCCCAGGCCGCCTACCTGGAGCGCCTGACCAAGCACGTCACGCAGCACGAGAAGACCCGCAGCCGCGGCGAGAAGGCCATCGTCAAGGCGATCGTCTCCAAGGGCCGTGACCGCAACGAGTTCGAGCGCACGTTCATCAACAGCCTCACCAAGGCGGGTCTCGTCGCCCAGGCGGACGGCACCGTGGTGAAGGGCGAGAGCACCGTTGCCGTGGAGTCCGAGGACGGTACGACGGCCGCCGGCGCTCCCAGGCGTCAGCAGCCCAAGCGGCAGACCAAGGCCCAGCGGCAGTCCGCCACGGCGAAGGCGGCCGAGGAGGACGAGCCGAAGATCACGTCGCTGAGCAAGTCCGACGAGCCGGAGGACGCCAAGCCCGCGGTGGCGAAGAAGCCCGCCCAGCAGCCCGGCAGTGGTACCCGAAGCAAGGCCCAGTCCGGGCAGCGCAAGGGTCCGCAGCGTCCTAAGTCCCCGTCCAAGAAGTAAGAAGGAGTCCATCCCGTGACGGAAGGCACCACCTCCGCCGCTGCCGAGGGTGTAGACACCCTGACTCGCCTGGAGCAGGAGGGTGAGATCGCTGCGGACTACCTTGAGGGTCTGCTGGACATCGCCGATCTCGACGGCGACATCGACATGGACGTCGAGGCCGACCGCGCCGCTGTCTCTATCGTCAGCGACGCCGACGGCCGCGATCTGCAGAAGCTCGTCGGGCGCGACGGTGAGGTGCTGGAGGCGCTTCAGGAGCTCACGCGTCTGGCCGTGCACCGTGAGACCGGGGACCGTAGCCGGCTGATGCTGGACATCGGCGGCTACCGCGCTCAGAAGCGCGCCGAGCTGTCCGAACTGGGCGCCAAGGCCGCGACCGACGTCAAGAACACGGGCGAACCGGTGAAGTTGGCGCCGATGACCCCGTTCGAGCGCAAGGTCGTGCACGACGCGATCAAGGCCGCGGGGCTGCGCAGCGAGTCGGAGGGCGAGGAACCGCAGCGGTTCGTCGTCGTGCTTCCCGCCTGATCGGTCTCCGTGTTCCCTCGGCCCCGTCTGTTGAGCAGACGGGGCCGAACTTTGTCAGCCTGTTGTTTCTGGTAGTTCTGGTGGCCCTGGTGGTCAGCGCCTATGGGCGCTTCTGCGGTACGGAAGGACGGTCCCCGTGACGGAGGCAGCTGAGCTTCCCCCTGCGCCCGAGCAGGCTCGTGAGGTGTTCGGCGATCGCTTCGAGGATGCGGTCCGGTACGCCGAACTGCTCGCCGACGCGGGTGTGCAGCGTGGTCTGATCGGTCCACGTGAAGTGCCGCGCCTGTGGGAGCGGCACCTGCTGAACTGCGCGGTGCTCTCCGAGGTCGTGCCCGAAGGAGTCACCGTCTGCGACGTCGGCTCCGGCGCCGGCCTCCCGGGCATCCCCCTGGCCCTCGTTCGCGAGGACATCAAGATCACCCTCCTCGAACCGCTGCTCCGCCGTACGAACTTCCTCACCGAGGTCGTCGAACTGCTGGGCCTCGACCACGTGACCGTCATGCGCGGCCGTGCCGAGGAGGTCATGGGCAAGCTCCCGCCGGTCCACGTGGTGACGGCCCGCGCCGTGGCCCCTCTGGACCGGTTGGCAGCCTGGGGCATCCCCCTGCTGCGCCCCTACGGCGAGATGCTGGCCCTCAAGGGCGACACGGCCGAGGAGGAGCTGAAGAGTGCCGCCACTGCGTTGAGCAAGCTCGGTGCGGTGGAGACATCCATCCTCCAAGTGGGCGAGGGTCTGGTGGACCCGCTCTCCACCGTGGTGCGGGTCGAGGTCGGCGAAAGCCCCGGCGGCGTCCGCTTCGCGGCCAAGCGGGCCAAGGCCGCCCGCACTGGACGGACACGGCGACGCCGCTGACGACCGCCGGCGGCGAGCGGAGTCGCTGATCCGTCCTGACGCCGAGACGTACTCCACACAAGGTGCCAAACCTCCGCATGCCGGAGTGTCGCGACAGTTCGGCCTCGGCGGCTGTGCATCGTGTTTCACGTGAAACGTCGCTCACTGCTGCACGGCATCATCGGTCGCGGCCGCGCCGCGGCCGAACCCCGCGACCCCAAGCCTCTCGGCGCACTGAGAGAGGGTACGGAGTTGTCCACAGAGGTGGATTTCTCCACAGAACAACAGGCCTCACTGGTTCACGACCCCGAAGGCATGGGAGGCTCTGTTCATTGCGAGCCTGAAGTCGAGGAGAGTGAATCGTTGCGGTCCGACGCCAACATCGCGGGACCGATGACCGATCCGGTCCCCGGTCCCCGTACCGAGTCGTTGGGGGCGGATGTTTCACGTGAAACACCACCCCCCATGGACGACACTCCCATCGGTCGTGCTGCCCAACTGGCGGTGGAGGCTCTGGGCCGTGCCGGCGAGGGCCTGCCGCGGCCCGAGCAGACCCGAATCATGGTGGTCGCCAACCAGAAGGGCGGCGTGGGCAAGACGACGACAACCGTTAATATCGCCGCCTCGCTGGCTCTGCACGGAGCCCGTGTACTGGTGGTCGACCTCGATCCACAGGGCAATGCGTCCACGGCGCTGGGGATCGACCATCACGCGGAAGTTCCCTCTATCTACGACGTGTTGGTCGAGAGCCGGCCTCTCGCCGAGGTCGTCCAGCCTGTTCCCGATGTCGAGGGTCTCTTCTGCGCCCCCGCCACGATCGATCTCGCCGGTGCGGAGATCGAGTTGGTCTCCCTGGTGGCGCGGGAGAGCAGACTGCAACGGGCGATCCAGGCCTACGAGCAGCCGTTGGACTACATCCTCATCGACTGTCCGCCCTCGCTCGGACTGCTGACGGTCAATGCGATGGTCGCCGGTGCGGAGGTGCTCATCCCGATCCAGTGCGAGTACTACGCGCTGGAGGGGCTCGGACAACTGCTCCGCAACGTCGACCTGGTCCGGGGCCACCTCAACCCGGACCTGCACGTGTCGACCATCCTGCTCACCATGTACGACGGCCGGACGCGTCTCGCGTCCCAGGTCGCCGACGAGGTGCGCAGCCACTTCGGTGACGAGGTGCTCCGGACGAGCATTCCCCGCTCGGTCCGCATCTCCGAGGCACCGAGCTATGGGCAGACGGTACTGACCTACGATCCCGGATCGAGCGGTGCCCTGTCCTACTTCGAGGCAGCAAGGGAAATCGCGCTGAAGGGCGTCGGTGTCAGCTACGACACGACACACGCCCACATCGGCGCTCAGAGCGACCAGAGCATGGTGGAGGGCGTCCAGTGAGCGAGCGACGGAGGGGTTTGGGCCGTGGGCTCGGCGCACTGATCCCCGCAGCACCGACCGGAGAGAAGACGGTGGCTCCGGCCTCCGTGGGGAGCGTTGCTTCCGCGTCTCCCACAGCCATCCCGGTACTGACGACCGACCGGGGCGTGGCGGCGGCGAAGGTGGCCACGCTGCCGCAGATCGTCTACGAAGCAGATGAGCCGCAACCGAGCAGCGCCGTGGAGACGCCTCCGCCTCCCGTCGGTGCCTACTTCGCCGAGCTGCCCATCGACTCGATCTCGCCCAACCCGCGCCAGCCGCGTGAGGTCTTCGACGAGGACGCCCTCTCGGAACTCGTCACCTCCATCCAGGAGGTCGGTCTCCTCCAGCCCGTCGTCGTGCGACAGCTCGACACGGGACGCTACGAACTCATCATGGGTGAGCGGCGCTGGCGGGCCTGCCGGGAGGCGGGGCTGGAGGCGATCCCGGCGATCGTGCGGGCCACGGACGACGAGAAGCTTCTCCTGGACGCTCTCCTGGAGAACCTGCACAGGGCGCAGCTGAACCCACTGGAAGAGGCGGCCGCCTACGACCAGCTTCTGAAGGACTTCAACTGCACCCACGACCAGCTCGCGGACCGCATCGGACGTTCCCGCCCGCAGGTCTCCAACACGCTGCGTCTGCTGCGGCTCTCGCCTGCGGTACAGCGCCGTGTCGCCGCGGGAGTGCTCTCCGCCGGTCATGCGCGGGCGCTGCTCTCCGTCGACGACTCGGAGGAGCAGGACCGCCTCGCCCACCGGATCGTCGCCGAGGGTCTTTCCGTGCGGGCCGTCGAGGAGATCGTGACGCTGATGGGTTCGCGGCCGCAGACCGCTCAGCGTTCCAAGGGACCGAGGGCAGGCGCTCTGGTCTCCCCGGCGCTGACTGATCTCGCCACACGTCTCTCGGACCGCTTCGAGACCCGGGTCAAGGTCGACCTGGGCCAGAAGAAGGGCAAGATCACCGTCGAGTTCGCCTCGATGGAGGATCTTGAGCGCATCCTGGGTTCGCTCGCTCCGGGCGAGGGCCCGGTCCTGCAGAGGAGTCTGCTGGACGACGACTCGGACGAGGACGAGGGCTGACCGCCTGCTCTGACGTGCGGGATTTTCTCCACGGAGGAGTGCGGGGCGAGCCGTGTCCGGTGTGTACCGGATCACGGCTCGCTCTTTGCTTTCAGGCGGTATCGACGGAATCCGATCGTGGATACGATGCGAACAGGTATGGCGCATCCACCTGGCAGCACCTCTGAAGGAGAGGCGGGGGCCATGCGAACGGTGAGCCGCACCGGACTGGTGAGCGCAGGTCTGGGCCTGGGCGTGGTCGGCGGGTTCGTCGGCTCGCTGCTCAGGGAACGGAGCGCTCTGACTGCCGCTCGCGACGCGGCGGGCGTAGAAAGCGAGGAGCAGCCTTCATGGGGCGTCGGCTCGTACCGCTCACGCTGGACAACCTTCAGGACGTTCCCGAGCGTTGCCGGACGTGTGTCTTCTGGGAGCTGGACCCCGTCCGCGGCCAGGCCGCAGTAAAGGGGGGCACTGCCGCACTGGAGAAGGAAGCCTGGATCTCCGCCGTCCTCCTGGACTGGGGGTCCTGCGGCCGGGTCGTCTACGTCGACGACGTGCCGGCGGGCTTTGTGCTTTACGCGCCGCCCGCCTATGTCCCCCGTTCCACGGCCTTTCCCACGAGCCCTGTCTCGCCGGATGCCGTGCAGCTGATGACCTCGTTCATCATGCCGGGCTATCAAGGGCAAGGGCTGGGGCGGGTGTTGGTACAGACGGTCGCCAAGGATCTGCTGCGACGGGGCTTCAAGGCGATCGAGGCCTTCGGGGACGCCCGCTGGAAAGAGCCCGCTTGCGTGCTGCCGGCCGATCACCTTCTTGCTGTGGGCTTCAAGACGGTCCGTCCCCATCCCACGTACCCGAGACTGCGGCTGGAGCTGCGGACGACGCTCTCCTGGAAGGAAGACGTGGAGTTGGCGCTTGATCGGCTACTGGGAGCCGTCCAGAAGGAACCGGCGCTGCGACCGCTCTAGCGGTCAGGTTGGTGAGGGACACCCAAACGAATGGGCCGGCCCATGAGGGCCGGCCCATCGATGTTTCACGTGAAACATCACTCGGCGATGAAGTCCTCAAGGTCGCGGACGATCGCGGCCTTCGGCTTGGCGCCGACGATGGTCTTGGCGACCTCGCCACCCTGGTACACGTTCAGAGTTGGGATCGACATGACGCCGTACTTGGCCGCCGTACCGGGGTTCTCGTCGATGTTGAGCTTGACGACCTCGATCTTGTCGCCGTACTCGGCGGCGATGGCCTCCAGGGACGGGGCGATCTGGCGGCACGGACCGCACCAGGCGGCCCAGAAGTCCACCAGTACGGGCTTGTCGTTCTTGAGGACGTCCTCATCGAAGGAAGCGTCGGTCACATTCTTCAGCGTGCCGGCCACGGCGGGCTCCTTAACTCGATCGTGCGGTGGGGCGGATGGGGGTCAGACGGTGGTCTTCTCGGGCTCTGCCTCCTCCCCGTCCGCGAGGGCGGCGAGGAAGCGCTCCGCGTCCAGAGCGGCGGAGCAGCCCGTCCCGGCGGCGGTGATCGCCTGACGGTAGGTGTGGTCGACCACGTCACCGGCGCCGAAGACACCGGTGAGGTTGGTCCGCGTCGAGGGCGCCTGAACCTTCAGGTATCCCTCCTCGTCCAGGTCGAGCTGGCCCTTGAAGAGTTCCGTGCGGGGGTCGTGGCCGATCGCGATGAACAGACCCGTCACCGGGAGGTCGGAGAGCTCCCCGGTCTTGAGGTTGCGCAGCTTGAGGCCGGCGAGCTTGGGGTCGCCCTCGATCTCGGCGACCTCACTGTCCCAGACGAACTTGATCTTCGGGTCGGCGAAGGCGCGCTCCTGCATCGCCTTGGAGGCCCGAAGGGTCTCTCGACGGTGGACGATGGTCACGGACTTGGCGAAGCGGGAGAGGAAGGTCGCCTCTTCCATCGCCGTGTCGCCACCACCGATGACGGCGATGTCCTGGTCCTTGAAGAAGAATCCGTCACAGGTCGCGCACCAGGAGACTCCCCGGCCGGAGAGGGTGTCCTCGTTCGGCAGGCCCAACTTCCGGTGCTGCGAACCGGTGGTGACGATGACAGCCTTCGCCCTGTGTACCGTGCCCGCGGTGTCCGTGACGGTCTTGATCTCACCGGCCAGGTCGACGGAGACAATGTCGTCCGGGATGAGCTCGGCGCCGAAACGCTCGGCCTGAGCACGCATGTTGTCCATGAGGTCGGGGCCCATGATGCCGTCCTGGAACCCAGGGAAGTTCTCCACCTCAGTGGTGTTCATCAGCGCGCCGCCTGCGGTGACGGCGCCCTCGAACACCAGCGGCTTCAGCGACGCGCGCGCGGTGTAGAGCGCCGCCGTGTAGCCGGCGGGCCCGGAGCCGATGATGATCACGTTTCGGACGTCGCTCACGGCTGGATTCCTCGTCTCTGGACTGCGTCAGTACGACCGGTGGGAGCCCTTCTCAGAACCCTCACCCCACCCAACGGATCCTACGGGGCGCGCATTCCCGGTGTGTCCGGGCACACGAAGAGGCCTCACCGTACGTAAGTGCCGCACTGGGTGGAGAGGTAGAGGGTTCGCGCTCAGGGGTGCGCGTAGGACTGTTTCAGAAGGACCTTGCCGGGGGTGGACGTCTGCCCGCCCACGCAGCTCGAATCGACGACGTAGGCCGTGACTCGGGTGGAGTCGGAGACGTCGGGGAGGACCACCAGATAGGCGGCCGTCCCGTTGTAGGTGCCTTGCTTGGCGCCGAGGACGTCGTCGTTGCCGCGGTTGATGCCCTGCCGGATGCAGGCGGGGATCGAAGCGGACGGCTGGATCAGGGTCTGCGGCTTCTTTGACGTGGAACCGGAGCCGTCCGGCTCGGATTCGGCGTTCCACGGCTTCTCGCTGCCGGAGCTGCTTTCGGAGCTGCCGTCGGACGGCTTCTTCGAGGCGAGGAGACCCGCGACCTGGCTCTCCAACTGCCCCTTGCCGAAGGAGTCTGCCGAACTGGTCAACGTCCCGTGCGCCGTGGTGTCGGACGAGGTGTGGTCGGTGAGGGACTGGAGAAGCAGGGTGCCGGCGCCCAGCACGGCGGCGGTGAACACGGCCCCGAGGACGACCGTCCTCCGGCGTCCTGCGCGATGGTGATCCTTGCGTCCGGGACCGGTCGCCGCAGGAGAGCGTCCCGCCGGTCGGTCCGCGAGCGCCGATGTTTCACGTGAAACATGTGCCTCATCGGAATCTGCGTGCGCCCCGGAGTCGGAGGCGTGCACGAAGGCCGGCGGCTGCACGGACAAGGAGGGGGAGGAACTCGACAGGGCTTCAGCAGTGAGGACGGCGTCGATACGGTCCGCGACATCGGCGGGCATCCGGGTGGCGCCCGGAAGGGTACCGAGCAGATCCCGGATTTCCTCCAGCGAGGTGTGGACGTCTGCGCAGAGTTCGCACGCGCCCAGATGCCGTCGTAGGTCCGCTGCCCGGGACGGCGGGAGGAGCCCTTCGGTGAGGTCGGAGATCTCCGCGACGTCCGGGTGCCCGGCTGTATCTGTCGTGGTTGTCACGCTCGCCCACCTCCGCCCTGCACAGCAGCTGGATCGCTCGGTCCTGCCTGTCCGGAACCCTCGTCACGTGGTACCGCTGCCGGTGGGACGGATGCCCCCGGCGGCCGGTTCCGTCCGGGGTCGGGGGCGTCGCCCGCACCGGTCCTTTCCGGCCGGAGGTGGGTCAGCAGCGGCAGCAGTCTGGCTCTGCCCCGTGCACAGCGGCTCTTGACCGTCCCGGTCGGCACGCCGAGGACCAGGGCGGCCTCGGCGACGGGGTAGCCCTGCATGTCGACCAGGACGAGGGCGGCACGTTGGTCGGGCGGGAGGGTGCCGAGGGCCTCCAGCAACTGGCGGTGCAGATCGTTGCGTTCCGCGGGAGCGGCGGCCGACTCGTGGGGCTCCAGGAGCTGTTCGAGGCGCTCGGTGTCGTCGACCGGCGAGGTCTTCCGGGAAGCTGTCTTGCGGGCGCGGTCCAGGCAGGCGTTCACCGTGATCCGGTGCAGCCAGGTCGTGACGGCCGACTGGCCGCGGAACGTGTGGGCGGCCCGATAGGCGGAGACGAGGGCGTCCTGGACGGCGTCAGCGGCCTCCTCGCGGTCCCCCAGCGTGCGCAGGGCGACCGCCCAGAGTCGGTCCCGGTGCCGTCGTACGAGCTCACCGAAGGCGTCCGGGTCGCCTTCGACATGACGGGCGAGCAGGTCCTGATCGCTCGGGCCGTCATGTCCGGCGCCTTCCGCCATCGAGCCCCCTCCCCCTCCGGTGAGACGTCAGCCCATGAACTTCACGTCGGTGATGGCCTGCTTGTATCCGGCGCCGCTGTACTGGTCGCCGGCCGCGTGCGGCAGAGCGGTGAGCCAGACGAGAACGTACTGGCTCTTCACCGACTTGGTGGCCTTCAGCGTCGCGGTGGTTCCGGTCGTCGTCACCTCGCCGATCTCCGTCATCGAGTCCATCGACACCGGCGCCAGGGAGTCCGCCGCGTAGAGCTTCACCGTGGTGTGATCGCCGCCGTAGTAGAGCCCTATGGTCGCGGTGGACACGTCCCGGGCCGAGCCGAGGTCATAGACGATGCCCACACCCGGCTTGTACGGCGCGAGTACGGGGCCTCCCAGGAAGCTGGAGGTCCGCCAGTACGTCGAGGTGTTTCCGTCGTACGTCTTGCCCACGTCGCCGGGGTGCTGGGCGTCGCCCTTCGCCACATACTCCTTGGCGTCCTGGACGGTGAGCGACTTGAGCGGTTTGATCTTGCCGCCGTTCTTGTCGTTGCCGTCCGTCGTCTTGGTGTGCGTGGTGTCGTCGGACTTGTTGCCCTGGTCCATGAGGGCGTCTGCCAGCTGCCAGCTGCCCAGGCCGAGGGCGGCGATCAGCAGCGCGGACACGGCCCACTTCAGGGCCTTGCCGGTACGGCTCTGCAACGGAGGCGGCGGCGACGGCACCGGCTGGGTGACACCGGATCCCGTCGGCGGACGGCCGTACGTGCCCTGCTGATAGGTCGTGCGCTGGTACTCGGGCGGAGCGGTGAACGCCGGCTCCGGCGGACGGATGCGGGGCATCTCGCCGATCGCCTTCACCAGCTCCTCCGGCGTGGTGCACGCGGCCTCGTGACGCGATGCGGTGGCACCGTCGTTGGCGAGCGCGCGCATGGCCAGCTCGGACAGCCCGCGGTGGACACCGGCACGCACCTGGTCGGGCGCGATCAGACCGACGTCCTTGGGCAGCCCCGACAGACCGTAGGCATCGTCCTCGTACGGCCAGCGCTGGGTCAGCGCCGCGTACAGCAGGGCGCCGATGGCCTCGGTGTCGGTGCGCTGCGGAGTCTCCGAACTGACTCCGCGGAGGGCCGCGTTGACGGCGAGACCACGGATACGCCACTGACCGGACGACGTACGAAGGACGGCGTTCGGATTGAGCCGCAGATGGGCGAGGCCCTCGCGGTGCGCGGCGGCCATCGCGGCGGCGACCTGACTGACCATCTGGTAGGCCTCGTGCACCTCCAGCGGGCCGGCGGCCAGAAGCGCCGTCAGTTCCGTGGCGTCGGGCAGCCATTCGTGCACGACGTAGACGAGGTCGTTCTCCTCCACCGCGTCCAGTACCTGGACGAAGCGGGGATCACCCAGCAGCGCGGAGGAACGCGCCGCTGCCAGTACGGAACGGGCCCGCGTGTGGTCCGCGGGCAGGATGTGGACGCCGACGGCACGGCGGAGTTTCTCGTCCACCGCTCGCCAGCTGCTGAATCCGTCCAGACGGGTGACGCATTCCTCAAGGCGGTAGCGTCTGGCGAGTTTGTGCCCGCTGTGCAGTTCGGGAGGTGCGGTCCTGCCCGCTTCCTCGGTTCCGCCGCTCCCCTGTGCCTCGTTGCTGTCCGTGTCCCGCTCCGGGTTCTGGGCCACCCCGTCGGCCGTGGACTGGTCCGCCTTGGCGGTCAGCGGCTCGTCGCCACTGTTGTCTGCCACGTCGACGGCAGCCGTGCTCCGTTCCGCCACCGCCGTTCCTGCCTCCCCATCCGTTGCACGCTGTCCGACGCCGAAACCAATTGTGCCCACAGTCTGCCGCTGTGCACGACACACGGCGGCCAACGATGGTTGTGTGCGTACCCCCGACTCAGCGTCCCAGGCGCCCGCGCACCATACCGACGAGGGAGTTGAGCTCCTCGATGCGCATGCGGCGGGCCGCGACGTAGAAGACTCCGAGCAGTACCGCTCCGCCGGCCAGGAGAGCGGCGAACGAGCCGACGACGCCCTGGCCGAGCGTGTGGCCGATCCCGTAGCAAGCCGCGCCGGCGAGCAGCGCGGCCGGCACCGACGCGATGCTGAGACGCGCGTACGTCCGCATCACCCGGGGGCCGTCCAGGTCGCCGTTGAGCCGCTTGCGGAGGCGGTTCCAGGCGACGCCGACACCGATCGCGTAGGCGAGACCGTAGGAGGCGGCCATGCCCACCACGGCCCAGCGGGCCGGGAGGAGCAGGTAGCAGACCACCGAGGCGCCGGCGTTGACCGCGGCGACGATGACGGTGTTGTAGAAGGGCGTCCGGGTGTCCTCGTAGGCGTAGAAGGCACGCAGGACGACGTACTGCACGGAGTACGGGATCAGGCCGAGGGCGAAGGCCATCAGCATGAGGCCCATGTTGGTGGCCGGCCGGGTGCCGGAGGAGCCGAAGATCAGCGTGCACAGCGGGATGCCGAGGGCGAGCAGACCGAAGGCGATGGGCACGATCGCGACGGCAGTGGTGCGCAGCCCCTGGGAGATGTCGTCGCGGACCGCGCCGCCGTCGCCCTCCGCGGCCGAGCGCGAGATACGCGGCAGCAGCGCCGCCATCAGGGAGACGGTGATGATCGCCTGCGGCAGGCCCCAGATCAACTGGGCGTTGGCGTAGGCCGCGAAGCCGGTGCCGTCGACGGGTGAGTTCTTGCCGGCGGCGGTGGAGAGCTGGGTCACCACGATCGCGCCGGCCTGGTTGGCGAGGACGAACAGGACGGTCCACTTGGCGAGTGTCGCGGCCTTGCCGAGGCCGTGGCCCTTCCAGTCGAACCGCAGCCGCAGCCGGAATCCCGTCTCCCGCAGATACGGGATCATGGCGAGCGCCTGGACGACCAGGCCGAGCAGTACGCCCACGCCGAGGAGCCGCTGGCCCTCCGGCGGGATCGTCCCGACCTTCATGCCGGAGTGCGCCGCCGTGCCGTAGACCCAGATGAACGCGCCGAGCGACACGATGATGACGACGTTGTTCAGGACCGGGGTCCACATCATCGCGCCGAACTTGCCGCGCGCGTTGAGGATCTGACCCATCACCACGTGGATGCCCATGAAGAAGATGGAGGGCAGGAAGTAGCGGGCGAAGGTGACACTCACCCCGTTGGCCACCGGGTCGCCGGCGACGGGATCGGAGAGCAGGCGGATCAGGACCGGTGCCGCGAAGACGCCGAGCACGGTGAGAACGCCGAGCGCCACCATGACCAGGGTCAGCAGCCGGTTGGCGAACGCCTCACCGCCGTCGTCGTCCTCCTTCATGGCCCGTACGAGCTGGGGCACGAAGACGGAGTTGAGGCCGCCGCCGACGGTCAGGATGTAGATCATCGTCGGCAGCTGGTAGGCGATCTGGAAGGTGTCGCCGAGCAGGCCGACGCCGAGCGCGGAGACGATCAGCGCCGAGCGGACGAAGCCGGTGAGGCGGGAGACCATCGTCCCCGCCGCCATCACGGCACTGGACTGGAGCAGGCCCGAGGTACGGCCGCCCTTCTTCGCAGCGGGCGGCGCCACCGCCGCCGTGGGGGTCAGCTGCATCGTGGCGTCGGACATCGGCTCCCGGGGGGTCCCGCGGGAAGTTGGCCCCGAGGAGGGCGCCGGCGACGGGCCGGGAACCGCGGGCTCCATCGGCGGACGCGGGCCGCTCTGCTGCTGGTCGCGGAAGAGATGCGCGAAGGCGTCCGGCTCGTGGTACTCCTCGCCGGCCTGGGTCACCAGGTCGTCCACGCCCACGAACTGGGTCGTACGGGGGTCGTCGCCGTACGGCAGATACCGCGTCGGGCCCTCCGGCTCGGGCGCCGGGGTCTGCGCCCACACGCGCGGGTCGGGGGTGTACTGCGACGCGGACGGCTGGGCGTAGAGGGGCTGCTGCGGCGGGTACGTGCCGGGGGGCGGCGGGGGATGCGCGGCACGGTCGTACAGCGCCTCGGCGACCGGGTCCTGGGCGGAGAGGTCGTGGTCCCGGTAGGGGTCCTGGTCGTAGGCGTCCTGGAGGTACATGTCCGCGGGAGACTGCGGCGGCACCTGGTCGTGTCCGGGCGGCGGACCCTCGGCGTGGCCCGAGCTGCCCGCGCCCTGACCGCGGTCACCGTCGTACGGCGCGTTCATGGTTACCCCACCTCATCGTCCCCGGGCCCACCGGCCACGACATCGCTCAACGGTCCACTCTCTCACCCGTGCCGGACGGGTCGGCGCTTTCCGGTGCGGTGTCCGGTGTCGGGTCACTCGGGTGCTCCGGCTCGTCCGCCCGGGACGGAGCGCTTGTCCCGTCCTTGAGACGGTCCTCGGGGCCACCGGGGTTCTCCGGGCCTTCGGGTTCTTCCTGCGACCGGTCGGAGCCGTCGGACCCGTCCGGGCCGTCCTCCTCGGCCTGCCGGGCGGCAGCACGCTTGCGGTGCGTGTACATCCGGAAGCCGGCGAGGACGAGCAGCAGCACTCCGCCGCCGATCACCAGCATCACGGTGGGCGTGACCTCGGTGACCTTCACGTCGAACCGTACGGGCTGCCCGTACTCCTGGCCGTCCTGCGTGTACAGCTGGGCGACGACAGAGACCCGGCCGTTGGCATTGGCCGACGTGCTGAACTTCACGGACTGGCTGTGGCCGCCGGAGACCGCCACGGGCTGCTCAGCGTAGGCCTTGCCGCCGATCTTCAGCCGCGTGGGGCTTGTCGAGGTGAGCCGCAGCATCAGCCGGCCGACGCCCTGCACCAGGTTGTTCTGCACGGTCACGGGGATCGTGGCGCTGCGGCCGGAGAGCTTGGTCTCCGACTTGTCGATCAGCCGGACCTGGCCGGTGAGGTCGTCGAGGTAGGCCAGCACGCTCCGGCGGAAGCTCTCGGCCTCGCCCGCTCGGCCGCGCCAGGACGTCGCCATCTCCCGGTTCACGGCCCGCCCGAAGGGGGTCACCACCCGGGACTCGTCGGTGAGGATCACCCGGAAGTTGTCGAGCTTGTCCTGGGTGCTCGCGATGTCCTGGAAGGCCGTCCTCGACAGTTCCTGCTTGCGCAGCGAGGAGGGGTACGAGGAGGTCGAGGGGACCCTCGTGGTGGCACCCGGGTCCGGCTTGGCCCTGGCGGCGGCGGCGAGGTCCTGGGACTGGCTCCAGGTGCCGTCCTGGAGGGTGGTGAGCGCCTCCGCCATGGCATGGGCCTGAGCGCCGGTCGGCATCCGCTGCGGGGCGATCACGATGGTGCGCTGTCTGTCCGTCTGGAGGTCGAGCGAAAGGCTCTGGGCCAGGAATCTCTGCTCGGCCAGCGTGGCGGCTCCGGCCTTCGTCAGATCGCCCTCGAAAGCCGTGGACAGCCGGGCGTCGGCGACCACCGCGGTCGTGCCGCCGCCGATGGGGCGAGCCGCCGAGGGCGTGTAGGACAGACCGCCGGCCTCCTGGAGGCTGTCGCTGCGCGCGATCACCTTGTCGGCGCCGGCGGAGGTGGCGACCTTGATGATCGAGGGGTCGACCGCGCCGTCGACGGGCCAGGCGAAGTCGGTGCTCGGCTTCACGTGGAGGATCGTCTCGACCGTGCTGGCGGCGACGTCCGTGGCGTCCTTGATGTGGCTGAGGGAGCCGGTGACGCTGGTGCCGTTGTGGGCGAGCGAGGCGAGGTCGGGGTCGGCGAAGGGTAGGGCGACGACCTCCTTGTCCTCGACCGCCGACTGCAGCTCGGCCAGCCACGTCTTGGCCACGGCCTGGTGGGTGCCCGCCGTGACCGTGTCGCCGGCTCCGCGGATCTTGTAGCTGTGCGTCATCGCGTCGACGGAGGCGAGCAGGTCCGGGTCGATCACCCAGGTGACGTCGAGATCCTTGGCCAGCGACAGCATCTCGTCCAGACGGCCGCCCGGAGCGATCTCCTTGGCGAGGTCGTCGTTGAGGAAGACCGGCGTCTGCTGCTCGTTCGATCCGGTCTCCGCCGTCAGGTGGACGTCGGAGACGAGCGGCCACAGCATCGTCGTCCGCGTCTTCGTGTCAGCGTCGGAAGGCTGCCACGGCAGGTACGTCCGCTGGATACCCAGAACCTGGTCCCATGGCTGCGCGGAGGTCTTCCCGGAGAGGGCGACGCCGAACTGGTACACCCCGTCCTCGCCGAGGTCGAGCTTGTCGACCGGCACCGAGATGCTGAAGTCCTCGGCGACACCCGGGGTGAGCTTGGCGAACTCCTGCACGTACTTGCCGCCCACCACCGAGCCCTCGGCCCCCGGGACGTAGCCGGTGCGCGTGGAGACGCTGTCGATCGCCGAGCGGGTGTCGAGCACCGGCCCCACGAGCAGATCGAGGTGGGCGTCGGTGACTGCCTGCTTGCCGTTGTCGGTCACCGTGCCGGAGACGGTCAGGGTGTCCCCGTCCGTCGGGACGCTCGGGGTGAGGGTGTCGAGCGAGACCGCCACCGTGCGCGAGCCGGAGGCGGCCTTCGCGGACGTCTGGACGGAGGCCGGCGTCGTAGCCGCGGCGGGCAACTGCAGGAAGCCGGTCAGCAGTGGCACCCCGGCGAGCAGTGCGCCGGTGCGCCGCAGCCACCGGCGGGCAGGTGAGGGACGTGTCCCCTGGAAGTCTGCCGCCTCGGCCACGCGCTCGCCCGTCCCTCGTCGTCGTCAGTGGTCGTCGCAATGTGCGTCCACGCATGGTAACGATGCCCGCTGAGGGGAAGTGCCGCGGACTGCTCCGCAAGATCGGGAAACGCGATCCGCGCGCCCCGTATATGCGCGTATCAAGGGACGCGATGGTCTACGTCACAAGCACATGCCTTGTCCGGGTATCAGGGCAGGTGTCCGTGGACGTTTAATGGAGGCGCCGGGGGCTGCCCGGGCCACGTACCCTTTTCTGTTGTGCCGAACGCCAACGAAGACACCCCCGATTCCTCCCCTGGGCCGCTGCTCGTGGCCCCTGTCGCCGAGGACCTCGCCCACCGCTTCCAGGCGGCCGGGTTCGCGCTCGCCCTGGTCGGCGGCTCGGTCCGGGACGCGCTGCTGGGCCGGCTGGGGAACGACCTGGACTTCACGACCGACGCCCGTCCCGAGGACGTGCTGAAGATCGTCCGGCCGTGGGCGGACGCCGTGTGGGAGGTCGGGATCGCCTTCGGGACAGTGGGGGCGCAGAAGGACGGTTTCCAGGTCGAGGTGACCACCTATCGCGCGGAGGCGTACGACCGGACCTCACGCAAGCCCGAGGTGTCGTACGGCGACTCCATCGAGGAAGACCTCGTCCGCCGGGACTTCACCGTGAACGCGATGGCGGTGGCACTCCCCGCCAACGAGTTCATCGACCCGCACGGTGGCCTGGACGACCTGGCGGCACGGGTGCTGCGCACGCCGGGCACTCCCGAGGCGTCCTTCTCGGACGATCCCCTGCGGATGATGCGGGCCGCGCGTTTCGCGGCTCAGCTCGACTTCGAGGTGGCCCCCGAGGTCGTCACGGCGATGACAGAGATGGCCGGACGGATCGAGATCGTCTCCGCCGAGCGGGTCCGGGACGAGCTGAACAAGCTCATCCTCTCCGCCCACCCGCGCAAGGGACTGACGTTGCTCGTCGAGACCGGGCTCGCCGACCACGTGCTGCCCGAGCTTCCCGCGCTGCGCCTGGAGAGCGACGAGCACCACAGGCACAAGGACGTCTACGAGCACACCCTGATCGTCCTGGAGCAGGCCATCGCACTGGAGGAGAACGGCCCCGACCTCGCCCTCCGCCTGGCCGCGCTGCTGCACGACATCGGCAAGCCGCGCACCCGCCGTTTCGAGAAGGACGGCAGGGTCTCGTTCCACCACCACGAGGTGGTCGGCGCGAAGATGACCAAGAAGCGCATGACGGCCCTCAAGTACTCCAACGAGCTGGTGAAGGACGTCTCCCGCCTAGTCGAACTCCACCTGCGCTTTCACGGCTACGGCACCGGCGAGTGGACGGATTCGGCGGTCCGTCGCTATGTCCGTGACGCGGGACCGCTGCTCGACCGCCTGCACAAGCTGACCCGCTCGGACTGCACCACCCGGAACAAGCGCAGAGCTGCCGCCCTGTCCCGGGCGTACGACGGCTTGGAGGAACGCATCGGCCAGCTCCAGGAGCAGGAGGAGCTGGACTCGATCCGTCCCGACCTCGACGGCAACCAGATCATGGAGATCCTGGGCGTCGCTCCCGGTCCGGCTATCGGTCGCGCGTACAAGTTCCTGCTGGAGCTGCGGCTGGAGAACGGCCCGATGGAGCAGGACGCGGCCGCTGCCGCCCTCAAGGAGTGGTGGACCGCGGAAGGCTGAGGTCACGTCACGGGAGGACATGTTTCACGTGAAACATGTCCTCGTACGGCACAGGATCAGGGCGGTGTTTCACGTGAAACACCGCCCTCTCAGCGACTGGCGGCGCTACTTCGAGGATGAGTAGTCCTCAAGGCAGAGAGTGAAGGAGTTGCTGTCCTTGCTCTCCGTGTACTCGGAGTACTTGGTCCGGTCGCAGCTGGCGCTGGTGCCGCTCTTCTTCTGGACGACCTTGTACTGAGCCTTCGAGGAACCGCAGTCCACCACTTCAAGGTCCGGGTTGGTGGCGCTGCTGCTGCCGCGGTGCATGCAGTCGCCGACCTTCGCCGTGTCGGCGTCGTCCCGGTTGGCTATGTAGCCGCCGATGGCCACACCAAGGGCGATCACGACGACGACGATGGTCCGGATGACCTTGAAGCTGATCTTGCGCTTCGGTGCGACGGGCGGCGCGTACGGACCGGCGCCCTGGGGCGGGAAGCCGGGCTGACCGGGCTGGCCGGGCTGCGGTGCGTAGGCGGGGTGCTGCGGGTAGCCGCCCTGGGGCGGGTAGGGCGCCTGGCCCTGCGGCGGAGCGTAGGGCTGCTGGCCCTGGCCGAACGGATTCTGGCCCGGAGGCGGCGGAGTGGTCACTGGGGTCCCCCTGGAATTCGAACGTGTGACGCGCACAAGGCGCGAAATAAGACGCCCGTAAGTTATCCGCCCTCACTGACAACGCCGCCCCTGGACGAGTTGTTGTGTCTCTCATGTGACCCTCGCCGAAGCTCGAAGCGAGTCATACCGATAGCAACCGCCGCATAGGTGAAGGCGACCGTGCTGACCAGTACCACCGAGCGGCCGTCCGAAGGCAGCACCAGGGCGGACACCGCTGCCGCGCCGACGAAAGCCACGTTGAACGCCACGTCGTAGAGGGAGAAGATCCGGCCGCGGAAACCGTCCTCCACCGAGGACTGGACGACCGTGTCCGTGGCGATCTTCGCACCCTGTGTGGTCAGCCCCAGGACGAAGGCGGACGCCAGCAGCGGGACGGTCGTGAACGGCAGGCCGAGCGCCGGTTCCAGGAGTGCGGCGGCAGCGGCGCACACGGCGATCCAGCGGCCGGGACCGAGCCGGTCCGCGCTCCACGGGGTCACCACGGCCGCCGCGAAGAAACCGGCCCCGGAGACCCCCAACGCCAGTCCCAGCAGCCGCAGTCCGTCCCCCGGGGTCGAGGACAGGGCGTACCGGCAGAGCATCAGCAGCATGACCGTCAGGGCGCCGTAGCAGAACCGCATCAGGGTCATCGCGGCGAGCGCCCGGGCCGCCTCCCTGCGTGGGGGTGCGGCCAGGTGTCGTACGGCCGCCGTCAGGGCCCGGGCGGTGCCGGCGAGTGCCGTGGAGAGTCGGGGGTGTAGCAACGCCCTTTCGGGACCGAGCAGTTCGGGGGCGAGCGTCAGGGAGGTGAGGGCCGCGCACAGGTACAGGACGGACCCCAGAAGCACCACGGCGGCGTCTGAGTCGGAGACCAGCAGACGAACGACGAAGGCGAGGCCGCCGCCCGCGGTCGCGGCGAGCGTTCCGGCCGTCGGGGAAAGGGAGTTGGCGATCACCAGGTGCCCGTCGTCGACCACCCGGGGGAGCGCGGCGGACAGTCCCGCGAGGACGAAGCGGTTGACGGCCGTGACGCTCAGCGCGGAGACGTAGAAGAGCTGTCCCGGGACGTGACTCGCCATCAGAGCGGCCGTCAGGGCGGTCAGCAGGGCGCGCAGCAGATTGCCGTGAAGGAAGACCTGCCGGCGGCGCCAGCGGTCGAGGAGGACGCCGGCGAAGGGGCCGATCAGGGAGTACGGGAGGAGTAGTACCGCCATCGCGGAGGCGATCGCGGCGGCGGATGTCTGTTTCTCCGGGGAGAAGACGACGTACGCGGCGAGCGCGACCTGGTAGACGCCGTCGGCGCCCTGGGAGAGCAGACGTACGCCGAGCAGACGTCGGAAGTCGCGGACACGCAGAAGAGCGCGCAGGTCACGCACGACAGCCATGGGCACAGCCTCACATACGGGGAGGGTCCCCGAGCGGATGCCCGGGGACCCTCCACGCACGCATCAGGGGAGCGTCTAGCGCTCGACCTCACCCTTGATGAACTTCTCGACGTTGGCGTAGGCCTCGTCGTCGAAGTACTGGACCGGCGGGGACTTCATGAAGTAGCTCGACGCGGAGAGGATCGGGCCGCCGATGCCGCGATCCTTGGCGATCTTCGCGGCGCGCAGCGCGTCGATGATGACACCAGCGGAGTTCGGGGAGTCCCAGACCTCCAGCTTGTACTCCAGGTTCAGCGGGACATCGCCGAAGGCACGGCCCTCGAGGCGGACGTAGGCCCACTTGCGGTCGTCGAGCCAGGCCACGTAGTCCGAGGGACCGATATGGACGTTGTTCTCGCCCAGGTCGCGGTCGCGGATCTGCGAGGTGACGGCCTGCGTCTTCGAGATCTTCTTGGACTCCAGGCGGTCGCGCTCGAGCATGTTCTTGAAGTCCATGTTGCCGCCGACGTTGAGCTGCATCGTGCGCTCAAGGCGGACACCGCGGTCCTCGAACAGCTTCGCCATCACACGGTGCGTGATGGTGGCGCCGACCTGCGACTTGATGTCGTCGCCGATGATCGGGACGCCCGCCTCGGTGAACTTGTCCGCCCACTCCTTGGTGCCGGCGATGAAGACCGGAAGGGCGTTGACGAAGGCGACCTTGGCGTCGATGGCGCACTGGGCGTAGAACTTCGCCGCGTCCTCGGAACCGACGGGCAGGTAGCAGACGAGGACGTCGACCTGGCGGTCCTTGAGGATCTGGACGATGTCGACCGGGGTCTCCTCGGACTCCTCGATCGTCATGCGGTAGTACTTGCCCAGCCCGTCGAGGGTGTGCCCACGCTGGACCGTGATGCCCTTGTTCGGGACGTCGCAGATCTTGATGGTGTTGTTCTCGCTGGCACCGATGGCGTCGGAGAGGTCGAGGCCGACCTTCTTCGCGTCGACGTCGAAGGCGGCGACGAACTCGACGTCACCGACGTGGTACTCGCCGAACTGGACGTGCATCAGACCCGGGACCTTGGCCGCCGGGTCGGCGTCCTTGTAGTACTCGACGCCCTGTACCAGTGAGGCGGCGCAGTTGCCCACGCCGACGATGGCTACGCGAACCGAACCCATTCCGGTTGCTCCCTGTGTGTGCGAGGTGAGGCCCTGACTGGACCTCATGTGGTGGTTCCGTCGGACGGATCCGGCTCGGGGGTGCCCCCGAGCCGGGGCAGGCCGCCCGACTCCCCGGATGTGCTGTCCTGCTGAGCGGAGCCTTCGGGACCTTTCAGATCCCGTCCGACCCGCTCGCTCTCGATGAGCTCGTTCAGCCAGCGCACTTCGCGCTCCACGGACTCCATTCCGTGGCGCTGGAGCTCAAGGGTGTAGTCGTCGAGGCGCTCCCGGGTCCGAGCCAGGGAGGAGCGCATCTTCTCCAGACGCTCCTCCAGCCGGCTGCGGCGGCCCTCCAGTACGCGCATGCGTACGTCGCGTGACGTCTGCCCGAAGAAGGCGAAGCGAGCGGCGAAGTGTTCGTCCTCGTACGCGTCGGGACCCGTCTGCGAGAGCAGCTCCTCGAAGTGCTCCTTACCTTCCGCCGTCAACCGGTAGACGATTTTGGCGCGACGCCCCGCGAGTGTGGCGGTGAGGGCGTCCTCGGGAGTGTTCCCCGCTTCTTCGATCAACCAGCCGTTGGTGACCAGCGTCTTGAGGCAGGGGTAGAGCGTTCCGTAGCTGAAAGCACGGAACACACCCAGTGACGTGTTGAGTCGTTTGCGCAGCTCGTAGCCGTGCATCGGGGACTCGCGGAGCAGGCCGAGTACGGCGAACTCAAGGATGCCGGAACGCCGGCTCATGGTCGCCTCCTCTCTGCCCCGGTCGGGCCGTGACGGTCTTTATGCCGAGCTGATGTATCGACTCGATACATCCAGACGATAGAACGGCCTTCCGGTTGGGACAAGTGGGAAGAGAGTGAACGGCGTCACATCGCCGATTCGTTGGAACCAAGTTGCCTGGTTTGAGGTGAACTTCGGGGCTGGGCGGGTTTTGACGGTGCGTAGTCTGTGCGGCATGCACACCACCGGGAACCACGTGACGCGTGGGGGCGTCACCGTCCTCGGTGCGGTACGGATGAATGCGAAACCGACCACATCCGTACTTCGGGGGGACCGGAAACCAGCCGCCGTTTCCAGGCGCGCATCGGTGCGCCTGCCCGAGGAGTAATCGTTCGATGAGCGAGCACCGTCGCAAACCGCCGCCGCCGCAGGGAGGCGGACGTGCCGCGGCCCGACGCGGCCAGCCCGGCCCGTCCTCCGGCCGCCGCGCGGCACCGCGAGGCGCCACCGGGTCTCCTTCCGACTCCTACGAGTCGGGCCCCGCTGAGTCGGGGGGCGAAGAGCGCCCGTCCGGTGGCCGTGCCGAGGCACGCCGGGCCTCACAGAGAAGTGGAAATGGCGGCCGCCGCAGAGGGCCAGAACCCGTCGGCGGAGGCCGGCGCGGTGGTCCCGGCGGCCCGAACGGGTCCGGCCGGGGCCCTGGGAAGGGGGGTCCTCCCGGCAAGAAGAGGATCATCGACTACCCGCGCTTCGACAAGTACGGATGGCGCCGCTGGATGCCCTCCTGGAAGCTGGTCTCCGGTCTCTGCCTGCTCTTCTTCGGCAGCCTGGTGGCCGCCGTCGGCGTCGGGTACGCCATGGTCAGCATTCCCAGCGAGAACACCGCCGCGAAGTCCCAGAACAACGTCTACTACTGGTCCGACGGCACCCAGATGGTCGCCACCGGCACCGGGGCCAACCGTCAGAACGTCACCATCGACCAGATTCCCAAGGCCATGCAGTGGTCGGTGATCTCGGCCGAGAACAAGAGCTTCTATACGGACTCGGGCGTCGACCCCATGGGTATCGCCCGGGCGCTGGCCAACATGGCGCGGGGCGGTCAGACGCAGGGTGGTTCGACGATCACCCAGCAGTTCGTCAAGAACACCTACCTGAGCCAGGAACAGACGGTCACCCGCAAGTTCAAGGAGATGTTCATCTCCATCAAGGTGGGCACCAGGCTCACCAAGCAGCAGATCCTCCAGGGCTACCTGAACACCTCGTACTACGGCCGTGGCGCCTACGGCATCCAGGCCGCCGCGCAGACCTACTACGGCGTGGACGCGGTCAAGCTCAAGCCGAGCCAGTGCGCCTTCCTCGCGGCCCTGCTGAAGGGCCCGACGTACTACGACCCGATGGGCAGCGAGAGCATCGACCCCACGGCGACCGCCGCGGCCAACACCGCGCGCTCCAAGGCGCGTTGGAGCTGGATCCTGGAGCAGATGCACAACGACAAGCGCATCACGGACGCCGAGTACCAGACGGCCATCAAGAAGTACCCGACGCCGCAGGGACTGAAGGCGACCAAGGGCATGACCGGCCAGATCAGCTATCTGGTCGACACCGCCAAGAAGTACGTCCTGAACCACTCGGACATCTCGCAGACCCAGTTCGACCAAGGCGGCTTCCAGATCTACACGACCTTCCAGAAGAGCAAGGTCAACGATCTGAGCGCGGCCGTGAAGAAGGTCCAGAAGGAACGCCTCGACCCGAAGAAGCGCACCCTGGACAAGTACGTCCAGTTCGGCGCGGCGTCGGTGCTGCCGAACGACGGAGCGATCGTCGCGCTCTACGGCGGTGACGGCTACGAGAACGGCCACTTCACCAACAACGCCGACACCTCGGGTGTCCCCGTGGGTTCGACGTGGAAACCGTTCGTGCTCGCCGCGGCCATGGAGTACGGCACGTACAAGACGGACGGCGTCGGCATCTCGCCGCTCAGCAAGTACAACGGCAACGACCATCTCAAGGTCATGAACCAGGACGGGTCGTACGTCCTGAACAAGGACAACTCGACCTTCTTCCAGAACAACGAGAGCGACCACGCCTGGGGCTACATCACCCTGCGCAAGGCGATGGAGCAGTCCATCAACACGCCGTACGTGCAGTTGGGCGTTGACGTCGGCATGACGAAGGTGCGGGACGTCGCCAAGGCGGCGGGCATTCTGGACCAGAGCATGGCGAAGAACCTCAACCCGTCCTTCGCCATCGGTACGTCGACTCCCAGCGCGATCCGGATGGCCGACGCCTACGCGACGTTCGCCGCCTCCGGTACGCAGGTGGACCCGTACTCCGTGACCGAGGTCAAGAAGGACGGGCAGGAGATGAGCGGCTTCACGAAGCCGAAGACCAAGCAGGCGATGCCGGAGAACGTGGCGAACAACGTCACGGACACCCTGGAGAACGTCATTCAGAACGGTACGGCGACGAGCGCGAAGGCGCTGGGCCGTGCGGCGGCCGGCAAGACCGGTACCACCGACAGCAACAAGTCGGCCTGGTTCGTCGGTTACACCCGGCAGCTCTCGACGTCGATCGCGATGTTCAGGGAGAACCCGAAGGACCATGAGCTGCTCTCCATGAACGGCACGGCCGGCGTGGCATCCATCCACGGTGGTGACATCCCGACCTCGGTCTGGACCGCGTACATGGAGGCCGCGCTGAAGGGAAAGTCCGACCCGGGCTTCCCCGACGCGACCAAGATCGACAAGATCGAGAACGAGGCGGGCGCCCCGACGCCGACGCCGACGCCGGTCATCACGCCCCATGAGACGCCGAGCGAGACGCCCAGCGAGACCCCGAGCGAGACGCCCAGTCCGAGCCCCTCACCGACCGACTCCTGCCGGTTCGCCGGGCTGTGCAACGGCGACACGGGAGGAACGGACAACGGCGGCACCGACGGGGGCGTGACCTCCTCGCCGTCAGCTTCGGAGTCGGCAACGAGCGGGACCACCCGAGGCAGCGGCAACGGAGGCATCTTCGGGGGCCAGAACGGTTAGCGGCCATATCGCCCGAGAAGGGTGTTTCACGTGAAACATGGGCCGTCGCATCTCACGAGGTGCGGCGGCCCTCGGCGTATTCCTAGACGCGTACGGCAGGATGTGCCCCATGCCCAGTGCAGAACTGACGCCCACGAGCGTGCACGAGCCGGATCCGGTACGGCCGACCAGGGAAGACGAGGTCGCTGCCGCCGCCAGTGAACTGATCGGTGGTCCCATCGGCCGACGGGCCCTGCTGGGGACGTCCTGGTGGACCCCCGTGCGGGTCGTGGTACTCGTGGCGATCGGCATCTTCGCCCTCGGACTGGTCCAGAAGGCGCCCTGCTACGACGGCGGCTGGTTCTTCGGCGCCAGCTCGCAGTACACGCACGCGTGCTACTCGGACATCCCGCACCTCTATCAGGGGCGCGGCTTCGCCGACGGTCTCGTGCCGTACTTCGACAAGCTCCCCGGCGACATGCAGTACCTCGAATACCCGGTGCTGACCGGTGTGTTCATGGAGGTGGCCGCCTGGCTCACCCCGGGCAGCGGCAGCATCCAGGACCAGGAACAGTGGTACTGGATGGTCAACGCCGGGATGCTGATGGCGTGCGCGGCCATCATCGTCGTCTGCGTCAGCCGTACGCACGCCCGCCGCCCCTGGGACGGTCTGCTGGTCGCTCTGGCGCCCGCCTTCGCGCTGACAGCCACCATCAACTGGGACCTGCTGGCGGTCGCTCTGACGGCCGCGGCGATGCTGATGTGGTCCCGGAGTCGTCCCGTCGCCTTCGGAGTCCTCCTGGGGCTCGCCACGGCCGCCAAGCTCTATCCGGTGTTCCTGCTCGGCCCCTTGCTCGTGCTGTGCTGGCGTGCGGGGAAGTGGCGGGGGTTCGGGAAGGCGCTGGGCGGAGCGACGGTCGCCTGGCTCGTCGTGAACCTGCCGGTGATGCTGTTCGCCTTCGACGGCTGGTCGAAGTTCTACACGTTCAGCCAGGAACGGGGCGTCGACTTCGGCTCCTTCTGGCTGATCCTGGCCCAGAACTCGACCGACCCCCTCAGCACCGACACCGTCAACACCTTCGCCACCCTGCTGATGCTGGTGGGCTGCGCGGGTATCGCGGCCCTCACGCTGACAGCGCCGCGCCGGCCCCGCTTCGCCCAACTGGCCTTCCTGATCGTCGCGGCGTTCATCCTCACCAACAAGGTGTACTCGCCGCAGTACGTCCTGTGGCTGGTCCCGCTGGCCGTGCTGGCCCGGCCGAAGTGGCGGGACTTCCTGATCTGGCAGGCCTGCGAGGTGGCGTACTTCCTGGGCATCTGGATGTACCTCGCCTACACGACGAGCGGAGACGCCCATAAGGGGCTGCCGACCGACGGATACCACTGGGCGATCGGCCTGCATCTGCTGGGGACGTTCTACCTCTGCGCCATGGTCGTACGCGACATCCTGCTGCCGGACCGGGACCCGGTGCGCCGGGCCGGTGACGACGACCCCTCGGGCGGCGTCCTGGACGGCGCGGAGGACGTCTTCGTCGTAGGCTCCGCGGCTCGTCCCCCGCGCCACGCGGCCTCCTTCGACACCCCGCAGGTCGAGTGGGGCACCCGGGACCCGGCCGACGGTTCGCTCTGAGCGAACAGGGCGTCAGAGACACAGCCGGACCAAGCGAGAGGCCGGGCACGGAAGGTTCCGTGCCCGGCCTCTCGGCTGTCGCCACGACGCGCGACGCTTGGGCCCTGCGGGCTCAGCGGTCCACGATGCGGTCGAACTGCGTCGTGGTGTGCCGCAGATGGGCCACCAGTTCCTCGCCCACCTTCGGCTCGGCCGCCTCGGCCGGCACGAAGAGGATCGAGACCTGCATGTGCGGCGGCTCGGCGAACCAGCGCTGCTTGCCGTCCCAGACGAACGGCGCGAGGTTCCGGTTGACCGTGGCGAGGCCGGCCCGTGCGACGCCCTTGGCGCGCGGCATGACGCCGTGCAGCGCCTTGGGGGCCTCCAGGCCCACCCCGTGCGACGTGCCGCCCGCCACGACCACCAGATAGCCGTCCGAGGCCGCTTTCTGCTGCCGGTAGCCGAAGCGGTCGCCCTTGGCGACACGGGTGACGTCCAGGACCGCGCCGCGGTACTCCGTGGCCTCGTGGTCCCCCAGCCACAGCCGGGTGCCGATCCGGGCCCGGAAGTGGGTCTGCGGGAACTGCTGCTGCAGCCGGGCGAGTTCCTCGGCCTTGAGGTGGCTGACGAACATCGTGTGCAGCGGCAGCCGGGCCGCGCGCAGCCGGTCCATCCAGCCGATGACCTCCTCGACGGCGTCCGAGCCGTCGGTCCGGTCCAGCGGAAGGTGGATGGCGAAGCCCTCCAGGCGGACGTTCTCTATGGCGGAGTGCAGTTGCGGCAGCTCCTGCTCGCTCACGCCGTGGCGCTTCATCGAGGACATCACCTCGATGACCACGCGTGCGCCCACGAGGCCGTACACGCCGTCGATGGACGACACGGAGCGGATGACCCGGTCCGGCAGCGGCACGGGCTCCTCGCCGCGGCGGTACGGCGTGAGCACCAGCAGGTCGCCGCCGAACCAGTCCTTGATACGCGCGGCCTCGTAGGTGGTGCCGACGGCGAGGACGTCAGCGCCCAGCCGTGTGGCCTCCTCTGCCAGCCGCTCGTGCCCGAAGCCGTAGCCGTTGCCCTTGCAGACCGGAACGAGACCCGGGAACTGCCCGGACACGTGCTTGTGATGCGCCCGCCAGCGTGCGGTGTCGACGTAGAGCGTGAGCGCCATGGCCGGACCCGGAACCTTTCTCGTGACTTCGGTGGATCTGAGGGACGGGAGGTCAGCGGCGCGACATGTAGATGTCGAGCGCCTTGTGGAGCAGCTTGTTCAGCGGGAAGTCCCACTCGCCGAGGTACTCGGCGGCCTGACCGCCTGTACCCACCTTGAACTGGATCAGACCGAAGAGGTGGTCGGTCTCGTCCAGCGAGTCGGAGATGCCGCGCAGGTCGTAGACGGTGGCACCGAGCGCGTAGGCGTCGCGCAGCATGCGCCACTGCATCGCGTTCGAGGGCCGGACCTCACGGCCGATGTTGTCGGAGGCACCGTAGGAGTACCAGACGTGCCCGCCGACCACCAGCATCGTCGCCGCGGAGAGGTTCACCCCGTTGTGCCGGGCGAAGTAAAGCCGCATCCGGTTCGGGTCCTCGGTGTTGAGGGCCGTCCACATGCGCTGGAAGTACGACAGCGGGCGGGGCCGGAAGTGGTCGCGCACGGCCGTGATCTCGTACAGCCGCTGCCACTCCTCAAGGTCGTGGTAGCCGCCCTGGACGACCTCGACACCGGCCCTCTCGGCCTTCTTGATGTTGCGGCGCCACAGCTGGTTGAAGTTCTTGTGGACCTCTTCCAGGGAGCGGTTCGCCAGCGGCACCTGGTAGACGTAGCGGGGCTGTACGTCGCCGAAGCCGGCGCCGCCGTCCTCACCCTGCTGCCAGCCCATGCGGCGCAGCTTGTCGGCCACCTCGAAGGCGCGGGGCTCGATGAAGTCGGCCTCGATGTCGCGCAGCCGCTTCACGTCCGGGTTCTGGATGCCCGCCTTGATGGAGGTGGCCTCCCAGCGGCGGATGATGACCGGCGGGCCCATCTTCACGGAGAACGCGCCCTGGTGCTTGAGGTGGGCGAGCATCGGCTGGATCCAGTCGTCCAGATTCGGCGCGAACCAGTTGATGACCGGGCCCTCGGGCAGATAGGCCAGATACCGCTTGATCTTGGGCAGCTGCCGGTAGAGCACCAGGCCCGCGCCGACCAGCTCGCCGGTCCCGTCGTCGAACCATCCGAGGTTCTCCGAGCGCCACTCGGCCTTCACATCGGCCCAGGCCGGAACCTGCATGTGACTCGCCGACGGCAGACTCTGGATGAATGCCAGATGCTGCTCTCGACTGATGGTCCTCAGGGTCAGGCTCATTCGGGGCGCTCCTCGGGCTGGGCTGTCCCCATGGGTTCAGGGGCTCCGGCTCTCGCGCCGAAGCCTACTGCGCCCGGCGAGCGCCCCGACTGGGCGTACGGCACCTTCGCCCCGGCCTGTGGCCCGCCGAGGTGTCTACGGTGTCGGAAAGGCGAGGTTTAGGGGGTCAGCCGATGACCCCGCCGAAGAGTCCGCCGTGTGCCATACCGAGGAAGAATCCTACGGCGGCGGCGCCGAGACCCAGGATCAGGCCGAAGCGTTCACGGGTGGTCACGGAGACCCACTGCCCGTACGCGCCGGTGAGGATGCCCAGCAGGCCGGCCCAGGAACTGAGCAGGTGCAGGCCGTGGAACCAGGCCGAGGCGAAGGCCGTCACGCCGAGCACCAGGGTCACCGCGAGCAGCGTGTCCTGGAGGGGATGGGATTTGCCGTCGGTGGCGAAGAGGGATCCGGCGGTGGTGGGTCGCAATGCCTGTGCCATATGGCACCTCCTGCGGAAGGCGGCGCATCGTAGCGCCGAACACACCCGATGTGTACAGACTGACGGTCCCCACCGCCGGATTTCAACCGGAAGCCGGTGTGCGGGTACTCTGTACTCTCTGCACCGGTGTCTGCCCATGCCGCGACGGTCCGGAACCCTCCCGGGAAACCCGATTGTCAGTGGCGACTGTTCTACTGGCACACACTGTTGCTCAACGCATCACAACCCTCCTGCCACGGAACGACCGTGGCCGTTGAGTCCAAAGGAGGTGGGTTCCACATGCGTCACTACGAGGTGATGGTCATCCTCGACCCCGATCTGGAGGAGCGCGCTGTCTCCCCCCTGATCGAGAACTTCCTCTCCGTCGTCCGTGAGGGCAACGGAAAGGTCGAGAAGGTCGACACCTGGGGGCGTCGTCGTCTCTCGTACGAGATCAAGAAGAAGCCCGAGGGCATCTACTCGGTCATCGACCTGCAGGCCGAGCCTGCGGTCGTCAAGGAGCTCGACCGCCAGATGAACCTGAACGAGTCGGTCCTCCGGACCAAGGTCCTCCGTCCCGAGACCCACTGAGCCTCCCGCTCAGCTGATCTCGGGATCCGAGTAGCAGCACCAAGCAGCCAGCAGCAAACCCGCCGAGAGGTTCCCCCATGGCAGGCGAGACCGTCATCACGGTCGTCGGCAATCTTGTCGACGACCCCGAGCTGCGCTTCACCCCTTCCGGTGCGGCGGTCGCGAAGTTCCGTGTCGCGTCCACTCCCCGCACCTTCGACCGCCAGACGAACGAGTGGAAGGACGGCGAAAGCCTCTTCCTCACCTGCTCGGTCTGGCGGCAGGCGGCGGAGAACGTCGCCGAATCGCTCCAGCGAGGCATGCGCGTCATCGTGCAGGGCCGGCTGAAGCAGCGGTCCTACGAGGACCGTGAGGGCGTCAAGCGCACGGTCTACGAACTGGACGTCGAGGAAGTCGGCGCCAGCCTGCGCAGTGCCACGGCCAAGGTCACCAAGACCGCCGGTCGCGGCGGCCAGGGTCAGGGCGGTTACAACGGTGGCGGCGGCGGCCAGGGTGGCGGCAGCTGGGGCGGAAGCTCCGGCGGCGGCCAGCAGGCCGGCGGTGCTCCTGCCGACGACCCGTGGGCGACCGGTGCTCCCGCCGGTGGCCAGCAGGCCGGCGGTGGCAGCGGCGGCGGTGGCGGCGGCTGGGGTGGAAACTCCGGCGCCGGCGGCAGTGGCGGCGGCTACTCGGACGAGCCCCCCTTCTAGGCCTCTGGCCGAAGGGTTGGGCCGTACCCACACTTCTTGATCACACAGGAGATACACCATGGCGAAGCCGCCTGTGCGCAAGCCGAAGAAGAAGGTCTGCGCATTCTGCAAGGACAAGGTCACGTACGTGGACTACAAGGACACGAACATGCTGCGGAAGTTCATTTCCGACCGCGGCAAGATCCGTGCCCGCCGCGTGACCGGCAACTGCACGCAGCATCAGCGTGACGTCGCCACGGCTGTGAAGAACAGCCGTGAGATGGCGCTGCTGCCCTACACCTCCACCGCGCGTTAAGGGAAGGGTGACCGAAAAATGAAGATCATCCTGACCCACGAGGTCTCTGGCCTCGGTGCCGCGGGCGACGTCGTTGACGTCAAGGACGGTTACGCTCGCAACTACCTGATCCCGCGGAATTTCGCTATCCGCTGGACCAAGGGCGGCGAGAAGGACGTCGAGCAGATCCGCCGTGCTCGCAAGATCCACGAGATCCAGACCATCGAGCAGGCCAACTCTGTGAAGGCCCAGCTCGAAGGCGTCAAGGTTCGTCTGGCCGTCCGCTCCGGCGACGCCGGTCGTCTCTTCGGTTCCGTCACCCCGGCTGACGTCGCTTCGGCGATCAAGGCTTCCGGTGGCCCCGAGGTCGACAAGCGTCGTATCGAGCTGAAGACCCCGATCAAGACGCTGGGCGCTCACGAGACGTCCGTGCGTCTGCACCCCGAGGTGGCCGCCAAGGTCAACATCGAGGTTGTCGCGGCCTGACCGTCGCGCTCGGCACAGCTGAGAGAGGGGCCGCACCCGAACGGGTGCGGCCCCTCTGTCGTGCTGGGGGGAAGTGTCACGGAGGCTGTTTCACGTGAAACGTCACAGGGGTCGATGTTTCACGTGAAACGGTCAGCGGGTGGCGCCCGTGACGATCCATCGACCCGAGCGGGTGCGGAGCCAGAGAGTCAGCATCCGCACTGCCATCATCAAGGTCATCGCTCCCCACAGTGCGGTGAGGGCACCGCCAAAGACCGGTACGAGCAGAGCCACGGGAGCGAAGACCGCCAGCGTCACGAGCATGGCCCAGGCGAGATACGGCCCGTCCCCCGCCCCCATGAGTACGCCGTCCAAGACAAAGACGACACCGCCGATCGGCTGGGAGAGCGCCACCAGGATCAGAGCGGGCAGCGCCGCGTCCTTGACGACGGAGTCGCTGGTGAACAGCGGCAGGAAGAGCGGGCGGGCCGCGATCACCAGCAGACCGAGGATCACTCCGACGGCGATGCCCCACTGCACCATCCGGCGACAGGCGGCCCGGGCTCCCTGGGCGTCGCCCGCACCGAGATAGCGCCCGATGATGGCCTGGCCCGCGATGGCGATGGCGTCCAGGGCGAAGGCCAGCAGACTCCACAGGGACAGGACGATCTGGTGGGCGGCGATGTCGGCGTCACCGAGCCGGGCCGCGATCGCCGTGGCGAGAAGCAGGATCGCCCGCAGCGAGAGGGTCCGTACGAGCAGGGGAGCGCCGGCCTGCGCGGAGGCTCTGATGCCGGTGGCATCCGGAAGGAGCGATGCGCCGTGCCGGCGGGCCCCGCGGACGACCACGGTGAGATAGACGGCGGCCATGCCCCACTGGGCGATGACGGTTCCCCAGGCGGAGCCGGCGATCCCGAGTCCGGCGCCGTAGACGAGTCCCAGGTTCAGGACCGCGTTGACGAGGAAGCCCGCGACGGCGACGTAGAGAGGTGTCCTGGTGTTCTGGAGTCCGCGTAGGACACCTGTTGCGGCAAGTACGACGAGCATGGCCGGGATACCGAGGGCCGAGATGCGCAGATAGGTCGTCGCGTACGGAGCCGCTGTGTCCGAGGCGCCGAAGAGGCTGACGAGAGCGGGGGCCGACGGGAGGGCGGCCGCGATGACGAGGCCACCGATCAGCAAGGCCAGCCAGATGCCGTCCATTCCCTGACGGATGGCCGCCTGGAGGTCGCCCGCACCGACGCGACGGGCGACGGCCGCGGTGGTGGCGTAGGCGAGGAAGACGAAGACGCTCACGGCGGTCGTCAGCAGGGCGGAGGCGACGCCGAGTCCGGCCAGTTGTGCCGTGCCGAGGTGGCCGACGATCGCGCTGTCGGCCATGACGAAGAGGGGCTCGGCGACGAGTGCGCCGAAGGCTGGGACGGCCAGTGCGACGATCTCTCGGTCGTGCCGTCGCCGGGTGGCACTGGGGGTCGCGGGAGCCTGTGTCATGAGCACCAATCTAACCATCCACAGGTAATAGATGCAATGGCCTAGTGACCCTTACCAATCCTTGCGTCGCGTAGGCTCTCGCGCACCGTTCGAAGCGATCTTGAACAGAGTCGGAAAGTTTTTTCTCTGCACAGCCGGTGGATGGGATAATGCCAGCTCAGATGGGGTGCGTTGGAAACGACGAGGTCTTGTTCACAGTGCTGTCCACCGGGTCGTGCACAGGTTTTGCCGAGTTCTCCACAGCATTGGGTCCGTCGTCCACATGGCCTGTGGATAACCAGATTGGCTGACGGTGCCCGCGGGCCTACGGTAGTCCGGCGCCCACTCCGCTCGTCGGCCTGGAAACCGTCATAAAACCGACGCGCCTGAACCGGAGTTGGGCGTCTTATTTTGTCAGTGCCGTGCCGTAGAAATAAGGGCACGGCGAGGTCCGCTCGGCGGACGGGAGGAGGTGGCTCGGTGAGTATTTCCGAGCCCTTGGACGACCCGTGGGCCGAGAGCGGTCCGGGGGACCGTCTGCCCGCCTCCCGCCGCCGCGGTGACTCAGGACGGGGCAGGGACGAGCAGCACGACCGTGGCCGGGAGAGCGGTGAATGGGACGGTGGAGGGGTCTCCTTCGAGCGGGTTCCGCCGCAGGACCTGGACGCCGAACAGTCCGTTTTGGGTGGCATGCTCCTGTCCAAGGACGCCATCGCGGACGTCGTGGAGGTCCTCAAGGGCCATGACTTCTACAAACCCGCGCACGAGACGATCTACCAGGCGATCCTCGACATCTACTCCAAGGGCGAGCCGGCCGACCCCATCACCATCGCCGCCGAACTCACCAAACGCGGAGAGATCAACAAAGTCGGCGGTGCCTCGTATCTGCACACGCTCGTCCAGACCGTGCCCACCGCGGCGAACGCGGAGTACTACGCGGAGATCGTCCACGAACGCGCGGTCCTGCGCCGCCTCGTCGAGGCCGGCACCCGCATCACACAGATGGGATACACGGGCGACGACGACGTCGACGAGATCGTCAACCGCGCGCAGGCGGAGATCTACGCGGTCACCGAGCAGCGCACCAGCGAGGACTATCTCCCCCTCGGCGACATCATGGAAGGCGCGCTCGACGAGATCGAGGCGATCGGTTCACGCAGCGGTGAGATGACGGGCGTGCCCACCGGTTTCACGGACCTCGACTCGCTCACCAACGGCCTGCATCCGGGCCAGATGATCGTCATCGCGGCCCGTCCCGCCATGGGAAAGTCCACCCTGGCACTGGACTTCGCCCGGGCCGCGTCGATCAAGCACAACCTTCCGAGCGTCATCTTCTCCCTCGAAATGGGACGCAACGAGATCGCGATGCGGCTGCTGTCCGCCGAGGCCCGCGTCGCTCTGCACCACATGCGTTCCGGGACGATGACCGACGACGACTGGACCCGTCTGGCGCGTCGGATGCCGGAGGTGTCCTCCGCACCACTCTTCATCGACGACTCGCCGAACCTGTCGATGATGGAGATCCGCGCGAAGTGCCGCCGGCTGAAGCAGCGCAACGACATCAAGTTGGTGATCATCGACTATCTCCAGCTGATGCAGGCCGGCGGTTCCAAGCGCTCCGAGAGCCGTCAGCAGGAGGTCTCGGACATGTCCCGTAACCTCAAACTGCTGGCGAAGGAGCTGGAGGTCCCGGTGATCGCGCTCTCGCAGCTCAACCGTGGCCCCGAGCAGCGTACGGACAAGAAGCCGATGGTGTCCGACCTGCGTGAGTCCGGCTCCATCGAGCAGGATGCCGACATGGTGATCCTGCTGCACCGTGAGGACGCCTACGAGAAGGAGTCGCCGCGCGCGGGCGAGGCGGACATCATCGTCGGCAAGCACCGTAACGGCCCCACAGCGACGATCACCGTCGCCTTCCAGGGCCACTACTCGCGCTTCGTCGACATGGCGCAGACGTGATGCCCGGCACTGGCTGCGGAGTCCCGGACTCCGCGTCCCGCGCCCAGGCGTGACGACCGCCCCCGTCCCCGTGTTGCCCGGCTACCTCTGCTCCAACGACGAACGATCCAGAATCTCTGGCTGAGCGTCCCGCAAATGACTGCCGTGTCCGGTGAAATGCGCTCGACGTGTGCCGCTCGGCCGGATGGACTGGTGGCATGACGACTTCTGACGAACAGCTGCTTCCCGCCACACGCCGTGCGCTGTTGCACCGGATCGCCGTGGCGCAGGCTGAAGGGCGCGCGCCATCGCTGGTCGCGGTCGTGGTGCGGGAGGGCCGGGCGGTGTGGCACGGTGCGCGGAGCTCGGTGCGGGGGCACGAGCCGGATGAGAACGTGCAGTACCGGATCGGATCGATCACCAAGACGTTCACCGCGGTTCTCGTGCTGCGGCTCCGGGACGAGGGCGCCCTCGATCTCGGTGATCCCCTGGAACGGCATCTGCCCGGCACCGGCGTGGGAGAGGTCACGATCGCCCAACTGCTCGCGCACACGGCTGGGTTGGCGGCAGAGTCGCCCGCCCCGTGGTGGGAGCGGACCTCGGGTGCCCTGCGTCCGGAACTCGGCGATGTGCTCGGCAAGCAGCCCCTCCTGCATCCGGCCGGTCGTCGGCACCACTATTCCAACCCCGGCTACACCCTGCTGGGCGCACTCGTCGAAGAGCTGCGCGGTGCGCCCTGGGAGGAGGTGCTGCGGCGCGAGGTGCTGGAGCCTCTCGGCCTCGACCGCACCAGCGGCCACCCGCAAGCACCGCACGCGGGCGGCTGGGCTGTTCATCCTTGGGCCGACACGCTGCTTCCCGAGCCCGCCGAGGATCTCGGCCGGATGGCACCGGCCGGTCAACTCTGGTCCACGACGGCCGATCTGGCGCGGTTCGCGGTCTTCCTGGCTCAAGGAGACAAGCGGGTACTGAGCGCAGAGTCGGTACGGGAGATGCGGACGCCGGCGGCTCCGGCCGAGGTGACGGACGTGGCCGACGGCTCCGCCTACGGACTCGGTCTGCAGATCCAGCACCGGGACGGCCGGCTGCTCGTGGGGCACTCCGGATCACTGCCGGGTTTCCTGGCCAACGTCACGATCAGCCTCGCGGACGACGTTGGGGCGGTGGTGCTGGCCAACTGCACCTCGGGCCCACCGGTGGCCGCGGTGGCGGCCGATCTCGTCCGGATCGTCGCCGAGGCGGAGCCCCGCATCCCCGACCCCTGGCGTCCGATGCGCGAAGTCGACAGCGCCGTCCTGGAGTTGGCGGGGCAGTGGTACTGGGGGACGCACGCCTTCGCCCTCCGGCTGACAGCCGACGGGGGCGCCGCGCTGGAGCCATTGGCCGTCAGCGGCCGACGTTCCCGGTTCCGCGCCAACGGCGACGGCACCTGGACCGGCTTGGAGGGCTACTACGCCGGAGAGCTGCTGCAGCCCGTACGACGGCCGGACGGGACCGTGAGCCACCTCGACCTGGGGTCGTTCGTCTTCACCCGTCAGCCGTACGAGGAGAGCGCTTCTGCGCCCGGTGGGGTCGACCCGGCGGGCTGGCGCGGGATCAGCTGGTAACCGTCCACCGCCGAGTGCCCTGTTTCACGTGAAACATCATGTTCTGCGGCGCGGCGGGGCAGTGCCCGGAACGGGACGTGCCGACTTCGTCGGTAAGGAGTCGTTTCAGAGGGACAGCTTGAAGCCCACGTGTGAGGCGGTGAAGCCGAGCCGCTCGTAGAACCGATGGGCGTCGGTGCGAGTGGCGTCGGAGGTCAGCTGGACCAGTCGGCAGCCCTGGCGGCGGGATTCGGTGATCGCCCACTCGATGAACTGGGTGCCCAGTCCGCTGCCGCGTTCGTCGCGGTGAATGCGTACGGCTTCGATGATCGAACGGGTGGAGCCCTTGTGGGACAGTCCAGGGACGATCGTGAGCTGGAGGGTGCCCACCACCCTGTCCTCCCGGACGGCGACGACCAGTTGCTGGTTGGGGTCGGCGGTCAGGCGTTCCAGGGCAGCCAGGTACGGCGTCAGATCGTCCGGTGACTCGCGCTGCGCGCCCAGACGGTCGTCGGCGAGCATCGACACGATGGCGGGGACGTCATCGGTTACGGCGGCACGGATCTCAAGATCTCCCATGGCCGCACCCTATGCGGCGCCACCTGCGGCGGGCACCGCCAGGGCGGTCGAGTTCACCGACTCCACGACCCTCACGAGGGGTGCCAGTTCCGGGTTCAGGGCCGCCTCGTCCAGCGCCTCGCGCAGCGCCGTGTCATTGGTGGGGCGTGCTTCCCTGAGCAGGGACAGGCCCGCTTCGGTGACATTCGTGTAGATGCCGCGCCGGTCGGTCGGGCACAGGTAGCGGGTGAGCAGACCGCGGTCCTCCAGCCGGGTGACCAGTCGGGTGGTGGCGCTCTGGCTGAGGACGACCGCGTCGGCGACCTGCTTCATCTGCAGATGGCCACCGTCGCCGTCGTGCTGCCTGCTGAGGACGTCGAGCAGGGAGTACTCACGTGCGCTCAATCCGTGTCCGGCCTGCAGAGCGCGCTCTATGTGTGCCTCGATCCTTCCGTGCAGCAGAGCGAGGGCGCACCAGCCCTGGGCCAGTGCGGTGAGCGCGGGGTCTGTCGCGGTCATTGCTGTTCCTCCGTCCCGGAGCGGCTGGAACCAGGATAGAGCAGAAGTGCACTATCCCGCGCTTGCACTTAACCCGCGCCTGCAACTATTGTGAACGCACGCTAAATGCTCCTGCAACCGTTCTGGAAGGGTATCCCCATGCCTCTCGCGCTTCTGGCCCTCGCGATCGGGGCCTTCGGAATCGGCACGACCGAATTCGTGATCATGGGCCTGCTGCCCGATGTCGCGAGCGACTTCGGCGTCTCCATCCCCACCGCCGGTCTACTGGTCACGGGCTACGCGCTCGGTGTGATGTTCGGTGCGCCGCTGATGACCGTGCTGGGCACCAAGATCTCCCGCAAGCGGATGCTGATGCTGCTGATGGGCCTGTTCATCGTCGGCAACCTTGTCTCCGCCCTCGCCCCGACCTTCGAGGTGATGCTGATCGGCCGCGTGGTGGCCTCGCTCGCCCACGGAGCCTTCTTCGGCATCGGCTCCGTCGTCGCTGCCGAACTCGTCGCCCCGGAGAAGAAGGCCGGAGCCATCTCGATGATGTTCACCGGCCTGACCGTGGCCAACGTCGTCGGCGTCCCCCTGGGCACCCTTGTCGGTCAGGCCGCGAGCTGGCGCGTCACCTTTGGGCTCGTCGCGGCCCTCGGCGTGATCGGACTAGCCGGTATCGCCAAGCTCGTCCCCGACATGCCCAAGCCGGAGGGTGTACGCCTGCGCCACGAACTGGCCGTCCTGAAGAACACCCAGGTTCTGCTCGCCATGGCGATGACCGTCCTCGGCTTCGGCGGAGTCTTCGCGGCCGTCACCTATATCGCACCGATGATGACCCACATCGCCGGCTTCGCCGACGGCTCCGTCACCTGGCTGCTCGTCCTCTTCGGCCTCGGCATGGTCGGCGGCAACCTCGTCGGCGGAAGGTTCGCCGACCGCGCCCTGATGCCCATGCTGTACGTCTCACTGGGCGCCCTCGCCGTGGTGCTCGCGCTCTTCACGGTCACCGCGCACAACAAGGTCACCGCAGCCGTCACGATCGTCCTCATCGGAGCCCTGGGGTTCGCGACGGTGCCCCCGCTGCAGAAGCGGGTCCTCGACCAGGCGCACGGCGCTCCGACGCTGGCCTCGGCCGTGAACATCGGCGCCTTCAACCTCGGAAACGCCCTGTCCGCCTGGCTCGGCGGACTCGTCATCTCGGCCGGTCTCGGCTACACCGCGCCCAACTGGGTCGGCGCCGTCCTCGCCGCGAGTGCGCTCGTCCTCGCCGTTCTCTCGGCAGCGCTGGAGCGCCGCGGCGGCACGCGGCACGCCGTGGTGGCGAATGGTGCGGCGGCCGAGCGGCAGACCGCCGCCGTCCACCACTGACCCGCGGGACCGGAACCGGGAAGCGCGGCGGCCCGGACGCCGGCACCGCGCGCGGCACTAGGAGACCGGCCACCTGACACCCGCGGCAGCGCATCAACCAGACACCACGAACACTCGCACGCAACACCCAAGGAGAACACCGTGAGCACCACCACCGCCGTCGTCCCGCTGACCATCCAGGACGCGGAAACCCTCGTCGCCGCGGCCCGGTACACCGCCGAGGGTGCCGGAGTGGCGGTCAGCGTCACCGTGCTGGACGCCGGAGGGCATCTGCTCGCCTTCCGCCGGGACGACCGGGCCGTGCTGATCTCCGGCGAGACCAGCACCCGCAAGGCTTACACGGCGCTCCAACTGGGCGCTCCCACCAGGGACCTCGTCGACGCCGTCCAGCCCGGGGGTCCCTTCCACACGCTGCCCACCGCGCTCGACCGTCCGCTGCTGTTCATCGCGGACGGTCGGCCCGTACACCGCGACGGCCGTCTGATCGGTGCGATCGGGGTGGGCAGCGGTGCCCCGGAGCAGGACCACGGCTTCGCCACGGCCGCCGTCGAGACACTCGCCTGATCCCGCATCTTGGTGCAGACGCCGGCTCCCCCGCGGTTCCGTACGGCGGGGAAGGCGGCACTCGTCGTACCCCGAGGGGTCAGCCCGTAGCCACCATCAGCGGAGCGAACCGCTGCGTCCAGTCGCCGGGCAACTCCGTGATCCCGTACGCCATGACGGCCCGGACCGCGACGGACGCCAGACCCCGCTCCTCGGTCCACGCCACCAGGTCCTCATGACGGACGTCGATGTCGGTGCGCAGCGGACGGTCGGTGTGCGCGGCGACTGAGGCGATCAGCGCCTTCGCCGTCTCCTGGTCGCGGGCGATCAACGGGCCGACGACATGACAGTCCGCGGAGGGCCACACCGCCGCGTACCCGATGATCCGGCCGTGCTCCTCGGCAACCCTCAACTGGTCGGCGAATGCGGGCAGTCGAGTGATGAGGAGGGTCCGATCGGCACCGAACACCGTCTCGTCGAGCCGCAGGATCGCGGTGAGGTCCGCGGCGGTGGCCGCACGTGTGGTCGCCCGGAGCGGGGGCCCACCCGGGGTGAACTGTCCACGCAGCATGGCCGATTGTCCGACGATCTTGAAGCCGAGCTCCTCGTACAGCGGGCGGCCGTGCGGCGTCGCGTACAAGGTGAGGGGTGTGGGCCCCTTCAGGGAGAGCACGTGGCGCATCAGCCGGCGTCCGATGCCCTGACGCGCATGCCGTTCGGCGACCAGGACCATGCCGAGGGCGCCGAGATCCGGCCGTTCATGGGGGCCGTACTCCGTGACGACACAGGAGGCGATCAGACCTCCCTCGGGGTCGTCGATGCCGTATCCCTGACCGGCGCTGAGGAGGAAGCCCCACCTGTGTTCCTGGCGCTGCCACCCCCGGCCCTCGGACAGATCGGCGCAGGCGTGGAGATCGCGAAGCGTCAGTCGGCGGATGGGCTGGGTAGCGGGGGAAGTTGTCGGCACGCAGGTCAGGCTGTCCGACGTGCGCCTTGGCGTCCAGCTGTTTCGGGGGAGACGTACGGGCTTTTGGCCATGTCGTCGTCATCCGTCCAACGGGCGGACGGGATCCGGATGTTTCACGTGAAACACCGGCTAAGAGCGGACACCGATATGCCCGTAAAAGAAGAAGCGGTCGGGCATGCCCCTGCCCGGAGGTCCCATAACCTCGCCTCCCATGACGCGACTTCATCTCTTCGATCTCGACGGCACACTGTTGCACGGCACCACCGCACCCGTGGAAATCTCCCGGCAGCTCGGTCTGGAGGCCGAAGCGATGGCGCTCGACGTGGCGGTCTCTGCGGGGCGGATCGGGCCGCCGGAGTATGCGGCGAACGCGTACACGTTGTGGTCCGACCTCACCGAGGCGCATGTGACGGCGGCTTTCGAAGGCGCCCCATGGCTGGCGCGGATCCGCGAGGTCTGGGCGGCGATCAGGGGGGCGGGCGAATACTGCGCGGTGGTGTCGCTCTCGCCTTCGTTCTTCGTGGAACGGCTCACGGGGTGGGGAGCGCACGCGGCCTACGGATCGCGCTTCCCGGCCGTGCCGTTCACCGAACCCATGGACTTGGCCGGAGTGCTCACCGCCGCCGCCAAGGTACGGATCGCGGACCAGTTGTGCGCCGAGTTCGGGGTGACGAGGGCCGAGTGCGTCGCCTACGGCGACTCGCTCTCGGACAAGGACCTCTTCGGAGTGGTGCCGGTCTCCGTGGCGGTCAACGCGGATCTGCATCTGTCGAGCATCGCGACGCACGCGTACGCGGGGCTGGATCTGTGGGATGCCTACGAACTGGTGCGCCGAACGGCGTAGTTGAGGGCACAAGCCGGCCGATAGACCGGTGGTCGGAGGTGCTGTCCCGGTGCTCTTGGCGTCAGCCGAGATCGGGTGCGTGCAGCGCTTGTACGCCCTCGATGTTGGCGTCCAGATAGTGCCGCAGCGAGAGCGGCACGAGGTGGACGGAGGCGATGCCGACCCGAGTGAACGGGATGCGGACGATCTCGTACTCGCCGAGGGGCTCCTCGATCTCGGGCCCGTGCCGCAGGGCGGGATCCATGGAGCCGAGGTGGCAGACGAAGAAGTGCTGCACCTTCACACCGGTCGCGCCGCCGTCCTCACCGATGTGCTCCACGGTGTCGACGAAGCAGGGCACCACATCGGTGATCTTGGCGCCGAGCTCCTCGTACACCTCGCGGTGCAGGGCGTCGACGACCGTCGAGTCCTCGGGCTCGACACCGCCACCGGGTGTGACCCAGTAGGGATCGACCCCCGGCTTGGTGCGTTTGATCAGAATCAGAGCGTCGCCGTCCAGAAGAACGGCGCGTGCGGTGCGCTTGACCACGGGTCGAACGGTCATGGGAGGAATGTGGCCCCGCTGGTTCCACGTGAAACATCGCGAAGCGTCACCTGAGTTGATCAGCGCGTGACGTCCCACCGTCGTGGCGCGCCACGAGGCGGAAATCCCTGCTCAGCACCAGTCCACCGCGGCCTGTTGGAGCCACTCGTGGGCCCGGGCGATGGGCGGCATCGCGAGCGTTCCCGTCCGTACGACCAGGAAGTACGTCCGTAGCGGAGGTACCGGGGGATCGTGCAGGGGGACGACATCACCGCGTTCCAGTGCCTCCCTGCACAGATAGCGGGGCAGTACGGCGAGCCCGGCGCCCGCCACGGCGCAGGCGAGGACGGCGCGCAGGTCGGGGACGATGACCGTGCCCGAGGCGGCAGGGCGGGCGTCGAACACGGATGCCCAGTAGCGGGAGACGAAGGGGAGCGACTCGTGGACCTCGACCACGGGGAGGTTGTCCAGCGGGGTGGCGCTCTTGGGGCGCGGTGGCGCCGAGCTGATCCGCTCGGGCCAGCGTGGAGCGGCCACCAGGACGTGTTCCTCGTCGCAGAGCGCAGTCGCCGTCAGCAAAGAGCCGCGCGGACGGGCCGTCGTGATGGCCAGATCATGATGCCCGGCGGCCAGCCCTTCCAAGGTCTCCTCCGCGTTCCCGAAGGAGGCCCGCAGCGAGAAACCCTGGCCGTCGTCGCCGATCAGCCGGGTGAGGGCGGGCAGGGCTCGTTCGGCGGTGAACTCCGGGGGTCCGGCGAGATGGAGGGTGCGCAGGGCGGAATCGTCGTCGAGGCCGGTCTCGGCTATCTCCACCAGAGCGTCGAGATGAGGTGCGGCCTTGTGGGCGAGTTCGTCGCCCACGGTCGTGGGGGTGACCCCGCGGGCCTGACGCAGAAACAGCGGGCGCCCCAACTGCCTTTCCAGAGTACGTATCTGTGAGGTCACCGCTGGCTGCGAGAGACCGAGGAGGGCGGCGGCGCGGGTGAAGGAGCCGGCCCGGTGCACGGTCACGAAGGTGCGCAGCAAGGCCAGATCCACAGTGCGCCCTCCCCTCCCCTTCCCCGCCCCGCGTTCGGCTCGGGCAAGGTCCAACTATAAATAAGTCGATAGCTTCCTGTCGTTACTGTGATTGGACACTGACACAGAGTCAACTAGCCTGGTTTGCGCGGTTCTCGGCGCGCGGAACCGGGACGGTCCGAGCCACGAGGGGGGAGGCTCGGACCGTCCGCCGGGCCTCTCCGGACGCCGATCGGCACACCGCCGTGAAAGCGTGCACCGCACCGAGGGGTCCGGAGCGCACGCCGGTCAGCGCGCCGACTCCTCCAGCGCGCGCAGTACGTCCGCCACCAGGTCCGCGGGATCCTCGGCGCCGACGGAGAAGCGAACGAAGCCCTCCGGCACCGCGTCCCCTCCCCAGCGTCCACGTCGCTCGGCCGTGGAGCGCACCCCCCCGAAGCTGGTCGCGTCGTCCACGAGCCGCAGCGCGTCGAGGAAACGCTCTGCACGCGCGCGTGAGGGCAGCGTGAACGAAACCACACACCCGTAGCGCCGCATCTGCTGCGCGGCGATCTTGTGGGAGGGATCGTCGGGCAGTCCCGGGTAGCGCAGCCCGGCCACCTCGGGCCGGGCGCGCAGAGCCTCGGCGAGCGTGCCGGCGGAGGCGTTCTGCCGATCGACGCGCAACTGGAGCGTGGCGATCGAACGGTGGGCCAGCCAGGCCTCCATGGGCCCGGGGATCGCGCCGACGATCTTGCGCCAACGGCGCACGGCGGCCATCGCGGTCGCGTCGGTACCGCTGACGTACCCCAGGAGGATGTCTCCGTGCCCGGTGAGCTGCTTGGTGCCGCTGGCCACGGAGAAGTCGGCGCCCAGCTCCAGCGGGCGCTGCCCCAGGGGCGTGGCGAGGGTGTTGTCGACGGCCACCAGGGCACCACGGGCGTGTGCCGCGTCGGCGAGCCGTCGTACGTCGCAGACGTCGAGCCCGGGGTTGGACGGGGTCTCGATCCACAGCAGCTTCGCCCCGTCGAGGACGCCGAGCTGGGCGTCGCCGGCGGTCGGCGCGGTGCGTACCTCGATGCCGTACGCCTCCAGCTGCGCGCGCACCAGGGGCAGCACCTGGTAGCCGTCGTCGGGCAGCACGACCGCGTCTCCGGCGCGCAGCTGGGAGAAGAGCACCGACGAGATGGCGGCCATCCCCGAGGCGAACACCAGCGTCTGGGCGTCGTCGCGCTCGGGCGCCTCCAGCTCGCCGATGGCGCGCTCCAGGTGGGTCCAGGTCGGGTTCTCGTCACGGCCGTAGGTGTACGGGCCGGTCGCCTCGCCCGGCAGATGGAAGTGGGCGGCGAACACCGGTCCGGGCAGGGTGGGTTCGTGCTTGACAGGCTCCGGCAGTCCGGCCCGCACCGCGCGCGTGCCGTCACCGGCGGAGACGGGCAGGGCCGCCCCCGTCCCGCCGCGGGCGCCCTCGTCTCTCGCGGAATCGCTCATGTCGCCTGTTCCTCCACTCGCTCACGTACCGCGGCGAGCAGACCCTCGCTCGCCGCCTCCACCATCTCAAGACACTCCTCGAAACCGTCGCGGCCCCCGTAGTACGGGTCCGGTACGTCGAGATCGTCGCCGGCGGCCGGGTCGTAGGAGCGGAGCAGGTGGATCTTCTCCGCGTCCCGTGCCGTGGGCGCGAGGCGGCGCAGGGCCTTGAGGTGGCCGCTGTCGAGGGCGATGACGAGGTCCAGGCGGGAGAACCACGACGACCGGAACCGGCGGGCCGTGTGGTCGCTCCCGTAGCCGTGCTCCGCCAGGACGGAGACGGCGCGCGGGTCGGCGCCGTCGCCCTCGTGCCAGCCCTCCGTGCCCGCGCTGTCGACCGTGACCAGGTCGCCGAGCCCGGCCTCCTGCACGCGTGCGTGGAGGACGGATTCGGCCATCGGGGAACGGCAGATGTTGCCGGTGCAGACGAAGGTGACGCGATACGCCATGGGAGGTTCAGTCCTCGCCGTCGGGCATGACCACGTTCAGCGCCCAGGAGACGATCGAGATGATCAGGCCGCCCAGGACCGCCGTCCAGAAGCCTTCGACGTGGAAGCTCAGGTCGAGCTTGTCGGCCAGCCAGGAGGTCAGCAACAGCATCAGCGCGTTGACCACCAGGGTGATCAGTCCGAGCGTCAGGATGAAGAGCGGGAAGGTGAGCACCTTCACGATCGGTTTGACGAGGAAGTTCACCAGACCGAAGACCAGCGCGACGAGAAGCAGCGTGCCGGTTTTCTTGCCCGTGCTGTCACCGGTCAGGGTGATCTTGTCGAGCAGCCAGACGGCGACCGCCAGGGCCCCTGCGTTGGCGATCGTCTTGACTAGGAAATTCTTCATGTGTCTGATCGTGGCAGAAGAGATCTGCTCCGAGTATGGACGAGGGCTATGAAGGCATTCCGGTTGGATGAACTGGAGGCGGAACGTGCCGCCAACGACGGCGCGTACCTGCAGTTTCTGCGGGAAAGGAACATGTCGGTCGGCCTCTACGCGCTGGACGCGGGCGAGCAGGACCGGCAGCAGCCGCACGGCCAGGACGAGGTGTACTTCGTCGTCAGCGGCCGGGCGGCGATCACCGTCGGCCTGGAGACGACCCAGGTGGCGCGCGGCAGCGTGGTCTACGTGCCGGCCGGGGTGGCCCACAAGTTCCACCACATCAGCGAGGACCTGCGGGTTCTGGTGGTCTTCTCTCCGCCCGAAGCGTGAGGCCCCGTCTCAGGGTTCCCTAAGGGACCGGTCAGGGGAGGACAAGGGATGCGAGGCCCCCGTTCGGCTGCCGCCCGCCCTAGCATCGAGTCAGGACAGCGGAAGGCCCGGCCGCGGACGCGCCGGACATCGACAGGACCCGGCATCAGCGGCGGGCGGAAAGGTAAGGACGAGGGCTATGCGAGGCATCTTCGCGGGACTGCCGTGGTGGGTGAAGTGGGTCGCGGTACCGGTCATCGCTCTGTTCGTGTTCGGTGGCCTGATAGCCACCGTCGTGGGATTCGTCATCGGACTGCTCTTCAAGGCGCTGATCTTCGTGGCGCTGGTCGGCGGACTGGTCTATATCGTGCGGAAGTTCACGTCGAGCTCCTCGTCGCGCAGCGACTGGTGAGTGCCACGGGCAACCGGTGACCTGAGACGGACGTCACCGGTTCCCTCGGGTGGGGGAAGTTTTCCGGACAGCGCTCTGCGGGCGGTGGCGGGCGGTTACAGTCCGGAACGCGACGCGGGGACGACCCCCGCGGGCGGCGCACCCTCACCCCCGTGTTCCCCGCACGGGATGCCCCCTTCGCGCTCCGGAAGTGACCCTTGGCCACCGCTGACACCGCACCCGCGGTACCGCACACACCCCCCACCGCACCGGGACGGCCGCGCTCCGCGACAACCCCGCCCCAGCAGCGCTCGGCAAGACCCCCCGAACAGCAGTCCGCGACCCTCATCGGCTCCGTACGCCGGGCGATGCGCCTGCTGGAAACGGTCGCCGAGCACGAACACGGCGCACCGGCCAAACAACTGGCCCGGGAGACCGGCCTCGCCCTCCCCACCGCCTACCACCTGCTGCGCACCCTCGTCCACGAGGGCTATCTGCGCCGCGACAGAGGGCTGTTCTTCCTCGGGGAGGCCGCCGACCGGCTGAGCAGCAGCGGAGCCCAGCAGAAACGTCGCAGCACCCTCGCCGACACCCTCGCGCGCTGGCGCGACGCGATCGGCGTCCCCGTGTACTACGCGATGTACCGCGACGGGGAGATCGAGGTCATGCACGTCTCCGACACCTCCGCCAATCCGGCGGTCGAGGAGTGGGCCGACTTCCACGAGACGGCGCACGCGCACGCGATCGGGCAGTGTCTGCTGGCCCAGCTGGACGAGGAGGGCCGGCGCGACCATCTGGACCGGTACCCCGTGCGCTCCCTCACCCCGTACACCGTGCGCGACGGCCACTCCCTGTTGCGGCGCTTCGACCGGATGCGACGGATGGAGCCGGTGACGGAGCGTCAGGAATACGCGTTGGGAGCGGTCTGCGCCGCGATTCCGATCACCGTCGGTACCACGGCCGCCACGTTCGCCATCTCGCTGCCCGCACATCACGCCGACCAACTCCCCACGGCGGCAGCGAAGTTGCAGAGCGAGGCCGGCAGGCTGCTGGGGTCACTCGCGATTTCGATCAGTATCTGAAAACTCACTCCTTGTAATCTGTAGCCTACGTTCCGCAATATTTCACCAGGCTGCGGGGACTCCTTCCGGGCCGGTCGACGGCACATGACGGGATGGGCGATGCGTGAGTCCGTGCAGGCTGAGGTCATGATGAGCTTCCTCGTGTCCGAGGAGCTCTCCTTCCGTATCCCGGTGGAACTGGGCTACGAGACGCGCGATCCCTACGCAGTACGGCTGACCTTCCATCTGCCCGGGGACGCGCCGGTGACCTGGACCTTCGGACGCGAGTTGTTGATCGACGGAGTGGGCCGGGCGTGCGGAGAGGGCGACGTGCGTATCGCACCCGTCGATGCCGAGACGCTGGGCGAGGTGCTGATCCGGCTTCAGGTCGGCGGCGACCAGGCGGTGTTCCGCTCCGGCGCGGCCCCCCTGGTGGCCTTTCTGGACCGCACCGACAAGCTGGTGCCGCTGGGCCAGGAGGCGGCGCTGGACGACTACGACACCCACCTCGACGAGGTCCTCTACCGCATCCTGGCGGAGGAGCAGAGCGCGGGCTGAAGCCGTTATCGCGCACCACACCACGCCGCGCTGGTGTATCGCTTCTGCTCACCCGAGGCCGCGAGCCACACCGGCCGTCAGCCCGACATGTGGTGCCGCCACGGAGACGGGGGCACACACCGCCACCCGCCACCCCGCCCCTCGCGTCGCTACGTCGCCCACGGCCATCAGTGCTTGCGGCGCCGGCCCTTCCCGCCGCGTGCCGGTGCCGGTGCCGCGCCCGATCCCGCCACCGCTGCCGGGGCCGTCCCCGGGGCCGGCCGGTCCGCCGAGACGACCAGGGCGGCCAACAGTGTGGTGACCGGTACCGACGCGACCAGACCGATCGACCCCACCAGCGTGCGTACGACCTCCTCGGCGACCAGTTCGCTGTTGGCGACCGTCCCCACGCTGCTCTGCGCGATGGAGAACAGCAGCAGCAACGGCAGCGCCGCGCCCGCGTACGCGAGGACGAGCGTGTTGACGACGGAGGCGATGTGGTCGCGGCCGATCCGGATGCCCGCCCGGTACAGCCCGCGCCAGCCCATCGACGGATTGGCGTCGTGCAGTTCCCAGACCGCCGACGTCTGCGTCACCGTCACGTCGTCCAGCACACCGAGCGAACCGATGATGACGCCGGCGAGCAGCAGACCACTCATGTCGATCGACGGATAGAGGCCATGGATCAGGCCGGTGTTGTCGTCCGTGTTGCCCGTGAGTGCCGCCCAGCCGATGAACAGCGAGCCCAGAACGCCGATCAGGATCAGCGACATGAGTGTGCCGAGCACCGCCACCGACGTACGGGCCGACAGGCCGTGACACATGTAGAGGGCGATGAGCATGATCGCGCTCGCGCCCACCACCGCCACGATCAGCGGATTCGAGCCGTGCAGGATCGCGGGCAGGATGAAGAACGTCAGCACCATGAAGCTGACGGCCAGCGCGACCAGCGCCATGACGCCCCGCAGTCGGCCCACCACCACGACGGCCAGCGCGAAGATCCCGGCGAGCAGCGCCATCGGGAACTGACGGTTCACATCACTGACCGAGTACTGCAGGTTTTTGGGCGCGGTGGGCTCATAGGCGACCACGACCTTTTCGCCCTGGTGCAACTGCCGTGACTGGTCCGGCTGCACGATCTCCGTGAACGTACGGCCCTTGTCCTTGCCGGTGTCCACCCGGACGGTCGCCTTCTTGCAGGTGCCGCCCCCCTCCTCGCCCGACGAACCGTCGGCGGTGGAGGAGTCGTCGGTCGACGAACTCCCCGACGCGTTCACCGACTTGCAGCTCACCCTCACGACCTTGCTGACCGTCGCCTGGTGCGTCTGTCGGTCGAAGCCGACCCCGGTGCGCTGGTGCGGCGGGGCACCGCCCGGCCACAGCACTACAAGCCCGACGACGACCGCCGCGGCGAAGGGGATCAGGATCGCGGCGATGACCTTGCGCAGTTGGCGCGAGACGGGAGCGGCCGGCCCATGACTGTGGGAATGGCCGTGACCGCCACCGCTCCCGGAACCGCGTCTGCCGCCCGAGTCGTGCCCACCTCCGGCGACGGCTTCGCGATGCTCAGCCTGTCCATGGCCTTCGCCCTCTCCGGCGCCGTGTGCATGAGGTGGCCCGGGTGACGGGTACGGGGGCTGCTGGGTCGCGGTCACCGCCCGATCATCGCAAGAACGGCGGAGGCGCACTGTTCACCGCGCCACACATGACGCTAGCGTGGAGCCACCTTTGCACACGCGGGAGCTCGGAGCACCGGGCTGAGAGGGCGCTGACCTCCGTGTCTGCGATGTTTCACGTGAAACGTCAGCTGTATCGAGTGATGTTTCACAGGAAACACCGGCGGACCGAAATCGCTGCGTCGACCGCTGAACCTGTTACCGGGTAATGCCGGCGTAGGGAGTAGGTCTCATGACCCACAAGGACGCACGCACGCCTGCCGTCACGCAGCACGCGACGGACGGCTCGCCGACCGGCTCGTCTGCCAGGGAGGCCGGGAGGCCCATCGGCTGGCACAAGGCGTACCTCGGGGGTGCGCGCCCCGATCTGCGGGTGCCGGTCCGTCAGGTCCATCTCACCAACGGGAAATCCGTCACGCTGTACGACACCTCCGGCCCGTACACCGATCCGCTCGTCGACACCGACGTCCGCCGAGGGCTGGTACCGCTGCGGGAGAACTGGATCATCGCTCGCGGCGACACCGAGGAGTACGCGGGACGGCCGGTCCGGCCCGAGGACGACGGCATCAAGCACACCTCGCCACGCGGCGGTCTGCGCAACCTCGACGCGGTGTTCCCCGGACGGCCGAGGCAGCCGCGCCGGGGTCGTGACGGGACGGCGGTCACCCAACTCGCCTACGCACGGCGGGGCGAGATCACGGCCGAGATGGACTTCGTGGCCCTACGGGAGAACGTTCCGGCCAAGGTGGTCCGGGCGGAGATCGCGGCCGGACGGGCGGTGCTGCCGGCCAACGTGAACCATCCGGAGAGCGAGCCGATGATCATCGGCAAGCGGTTCCTGGTGAAGGTCAACGCCAACATCGGCAATTCGGCGGTCACTTCATCCATCGAGGAGGAGGTGGAGAAGATGACGTGGGCCACCCGCTGGGGCGCCGACACGGTCATGGACCTGTCTACGGGCCGCAACATCCACACCACCCGCGAGTGGGTGCTGCGCAACTCCCCCGTCCCCATCGGCACGGTGCCGCTCTACCAGGCCCTGGAAAAGGTCGACGGCAGGGCCGAGGAACTGACCTGGGAGATCTACAAGGACACGGTCGTCGAGCAGGCCGAACAGGGCGTCGACTACATGACCGTCCACGCGGGCGTGCGGCTGCCGTACGTGCCGCTGACGGCGAACCGCAAGACGGGCATCGTCTCGCGGGGCGGATCGATCATGGCGGCCTGGTGCCTGGCCCACCACAAGGAGTCGTTCCTCTACGAGAACTTCGAGGAACTCTGCGAGATCCTCGCCGCCTACGACGTCACGTACTCGCTCGGCGACGGTCTGCGGCCCGGCTCGATCGCGGACGCCAACGACGCTGCCCAGTTCGCGGAGTTGAGGACGCTCGGGGAACTCAACACGGTCGCGAAGCGTTTCAACGTACAGACCATGATCGAGGGCCCGGGCCACGTCCCGATGCACAAGATCAAGGAGAACATCGACCTCCAGCAGGAGATCTGTGATGAAGCTCCGTTCTATACGCTCGGCCCGCTGACCACGGACGTTGCGCCGGCGTACGACCACATCACCTCCGGCATAGGTGCCGCCATGATCGCCTGGTGGGGCACGGCCATGCTCTGCTATGTGACGCCCAAGGAGCACCTGGGCCTGCCTGATCGCGACGACGTCAAGACCGGCGTCATCACCTACAAGATCGCCGCCCATGCGGCCGACCTCGCCAAAGGGCATCCCGGTGCGCAGGACTGGGACGACGCGCTGTCCGACGCCCGCTTCGAGTTCCGCTGGGAGGACCAGTTCAACCTGGCCCTCGATCCGGACACGGCACGGGCGTTCCACGACGAGACGCTGCCGGCCGAGCCCGCCAAGACGGCCCACTTCTGCTCGATGTGCGGGCCGAAGTTCTGCTCCATGAGGATCAGCCAGAGCATCACGGAGCAGTTCGGCGGCACGGCGGAGGCGGGGGCGTCACCCGAGGAGATCGCCGCGGGCATGCTCCAGAAGTCGAAGGAGTTCGCGGCCGGCGGGAGCAAGGTGTATCTGCCGGTGGTCGACTGACCGTCGGGCCTAGCGCCGCTCAGCGAGCCGGTACGGAGGCCGGGTCTTCGGCTTGCGCTCCCCGAAGGCGGGGGCGCAAGCCGAGGGGTTACTCCGGCTGGTGTTCCGGCCCCCCGAAGTCCGGGCTGGAGAAGTCCGGGCTGGAGAAACTCGGGCGATGGCCCGGGGCGGAGCCCTCGTCGGGGCTGCTGAAGCCGGGGCGGCCGTAACCCAGGTGCGGGATACGGCTGGGGGCCGGCGAAGGTGTGCGGCGCAGCGCCGCCGTACCCGGGGCGGAGAGCGCCTCCTGTAGAAACGGCAGCATCCCGCGCTCCAACAGGGCTTCGTGCCAGGCATCCCTGGCCAGTGCCACCTCACCGTCCGGCTCGCCGTAGGGCCCGCTCTCCAGCGAGGGCCTGTTGCGCAGGGCGGTGAGGAGGAGTCCGACGGCGGCGACGAGGATCGCGGCGGCGGCCATCGCGCCGAACACCCAGCCGGCGGTGAGCATGGTCTTGGCGAACGCCGGCTCGGGGTCGAGCATCTTGAGGGTGTAGCCGACGAGGAGGAAGATCGCCGCGGCCGTACCGGCGAGGACGGGGGTGAGGACGGCGGCGACCGCGACGGCGCCCGCACCCTCGCCCGCCTCCCCCAGGGTGGTGGCGAGCCCCATCGCGCCGATGACCGGTTCCCCGGAGCCGGTCTCGTCGACGGAGGAAGGGGCGGACGGCGCCGGTCGGCGCAGTTCCTCGCGGACCTTCACGTAGTGCTGGTACTCGGTCGCTGCCGCCGCCGTGATGAGTTCGGTGGCGTTCAGCGCCATGGTGCGCAGCTGTTCGGGGTTGAGCCGCTGTCCGTCGGCGGCCAGTTCAGGGCGGTGTGGGGCGGAGCGCAGCGCCTCGTCGAGGATCCGCTCGTACTCCTGGCGGTCCTCGCTGTGCAGGTGCTGCGGAACGCTGTTCATGTGCATCCCCCGATGCTCCGTAGGGCTTGGGGCTCGCATGCCAACGAGCCGTCGGGCAGAAACGGAGGGGAGCCTGCTACGGATAAGCCGATGGTAGAGCGACGACGGCACACGTTGACAGGGGGTTTCCAGAAATTGGCCCTGGCCGGCGCTGGAGGCCATCGGTCCTCCGAAGGGGACGCGTGCCCGTCAAACGGTCAGTTATCCAGGGGAAGTTGCTGGACCAGCAGCTTTCCGGCCATGGTCACTCCGCCGTCCATCGCGATGGCGAGTCCGTCGGCGTAGACGTGCGGCCCCTCGACCACGGGATCCGCGGTGTCCTCGCCGTCCTCGGAGCCGACTTCGCCCAGCAGGTAGGGAATCGGGCTGTGGCCGTGAACGATACGAGCGCCGCCGTACGTATCGAGCAGGGACCGGACATGGTCCGCGCCGCCCTCGTCGCGGAAGGAGAAACGCTTGGTGAACTTGCGGAAGAGATCCCAGACCTCGTCCGCGTCGTTGCGGGTGATGGTCTCGCGGACGGTGTCGTTGACCGCCTCGATCGAGTCGCCGTAGTCGAGGTAGGCGGTGGTGTCGGAGTGGACGAGCAGATGACCGTCGACCTCCTCGATGGCGTCGAGGCGGGCCATCCACTGCAGGTGGTGGTCCTGGAGGCGATCCATGTCGGTCTTCTGGCCGCCGTTGAGCAGCCAGGCCGCCTGGAAGGTGGCGGTGCCGGCGCCGGAGACGACGGGGGTGTCGCCGAACCGCTTGGCACCGAGGAGCAGCAGCTCGTGATTGCCCATCAGGGCCTTGCAGTAGCCGCCCGCGGCCGCGGCCTCCGCGGAGAGCCGCATCACGAGATCGATGACGCCGATGCCGTCAGGACCGCGGTCGGTGAAGTCGCCGAGAAACCAGAGCCGGGCGGTGCCGGCGCACCACTGTCCGTCGGAGTCGATCAGCTCCTTCTCCTGAAGGGCCGCGACGAGTTCGTCGATATAGCCGTGCACGTCTCCGACGACGAAAAGCGGACCCACGCCCTCCGACTGGTGCGGGGCGGCCTGGGGAGCAGGTTCGACGGGCATCTGGAGCGTGTCGCCGCGGTGAATGACCGGCAGGTCGCGCTGGGTGGGCGTGTACCCCTCCGGGTACGCCTCCTCGCCGGGCACGACGGCGTTACCCGGGTGCGTGCTCTGGTCGTACGGACCGGTCTCGTGGACGTACGCGGGCACCCGGAAGTCGCGCAACGTCGCCGTCCGCTCCACCGTGGGTCCCTGACCGGCCCCCTGAGTCATCGACCCCTCCACCATCCCGCCGCGTCTGCACCGCATCGGACTGCCTGGTCGCAGCGGCCCGCGGTGTCGTGCGCCCATCATAGGAATGCGGATCGCGCCATGTGATGACCCAGGGGTGGTGAATCGGCGCAGGACTCCAGCTCACCGCGGCTTTCGCCCCGATTGGGACCAGCTTCGTCCCTGCGGCGGCGACTTGACGCCGGTCGGTTCCCACCTCGCACGCGGCTTGTTTCCGCCGGTGCCGCCCCTTTCCGCCCCCGTCGCCGTGCCCCGGTGTGAGACTCGGCACCGTCTCCGCCCGTTGCGCGCCGCCCGCGCCCGGGCGCGGGCAGAGCAGGACGCTCACAAAGTCTTCAGGGTTGATCAGCACGGCAGTTGAGGCCTTTTCACGGGCCGATCGAGTGCGCCTCGGGGCGATCGCCCCTCTCAAGTGGCCGGCGTCGCACCGACCGATCGGCCGACCACGGATCACCGGTCGGCCGACCACGGATCACCGGTCGGCCGACCACGGAGCCGCCGGTCACAGCGCTAACCCTGCTCCGGGGAGCGCGGGGGGCTGACCGTGGTGCGCGGCGGACGGCGCTGCGACGACGTGCGCACGATCAGCTCCGTCGGTATCACCTGCTCGACGGGCAGATCCGCATCGAGTCCCTCGATGGCGTCGATGAGGAGCTGTACCACCGCCGTACCGATCCGGCGGGGCTTCAGGGAGAGCGTGGTGATCGGCGGCTCGGTGTTGGCGTACACCATGGATTCGCTACAGCACACGAGCAACAGGTCGTCGGGGACGCGCAGTCCGTAACGCCGGGCGGCCGCCAGCAGATCGGTGCCGTTCGGGTCGAAGAGGCCGTAGACGGCGTCGGGGCGGTCCGGGCGGGCGAGCAGCCGGTCGGCGGCGACGGCACCCGCGCACGGATCGTGCGCCGGATAGGACTCGTACACCGGATCCTGGCCCACGCGCTCGCACCAGTGCAGGTATGCGGTGGTCGAGAGATGGGTGTACGTGTCCGTGCTGGTACCGGTGAGCAGGCCGATCCGGCGGGCGCCGGCGTCGGCCAGGTGGTCGAGGATGCCCAGGACGGCGGCCTCGTGGTCGTTGTCGACCCAGGCGGTCACCGGGAGGGTGCCGGCCGGGCGGCCGTCGGAGACGACCGGTAAACCCTGCCGGACGAGCTCGCTGACCACCGGGTCCTGGTCGGACGGGTCGATGACCACGGTGCCGTCCAGGGCGACGTTGGACCACACGTCGTGCCGCGAGGTCGCGGGCAGGATGACGAGGGCGTAGCCGCGGGCGAGCGCGGCCGAGGTGGCGGCTCTGGCCATCTCGGCGAAGTACGCGAACTCGGTGAAGGTGAAAGGTTCATCCCCGTACGTCGTCACGGTCAGGCCGATCAGACCCGACTTGCCGGTACGGAGGGTTCGGGCCGCCGCCGAGGGGCGATAACCCAGTCTGTCGGCCACCTCGCGGACGTGGCGCCGGGTGGCGTCCGGGAGCCGGCCCTTGCCGTTGAGGGCGTCGGAGACGGTCGTGATGGAGACGCCGGCTGCGGCGGCGACATCTCTGATTCCCGCCCGGCCCGGCCGACTTCCCCGACGTGAGGTTTCCGCGCGGCTCACCTGGTGCTTCCCTGCTGCTGTCATGGCGAGCCGATAGTAGGGCTCATGCGGTGGGGTAGTGCGGACGCATATGCACGCGTTGACAGGCACGTTTCTGCATGGTCATCCATGGCCAACTGCCTTGGAAAAGTAGTCAGTTAAACGATCCAATGGCATTACGTGACGCGTCGGCGCGCATGGGCCTGCCAAGGCCCCGATGTCTCGAAGAGGTCTCAACTCACCTGTATGAGTGATGCGCGCCACGGCGTGAGCTACCCGCGCGTAGATATATGTACGACGCGCCCCCGGTTCGTACACCTTCATCCGCTGATGTGGCTGATGCGCGGGCGTCGCACGCGGTCGCCGCTGGGGGACGTCCCGGGGCTCCGGACCGGTACTCGACGGAGCTGAATCCTCATATGGTGAGAAGTATTGGAAGCCGTTGATGCGCCCTGAGGAGGACTGCGGTGAGCGAGACGAGCCCGAGGCTGCGTGCCGAGTTGGAGGGCATCCCCTCCTACAAGCCGGGCCGGCCGGCCGCGGCGGACGGTCCGGTGGCGTACAAGCTGTCCTCCAACGAGAACCCGTATCCGCCGCTGCCCGGAGTCATGGAGAGCGTGACCGCCGCGGCGGCCTCCTTCAACCGGTACCCCGACATGGCGTGCACCGGGCTGATGAACGAGCTCGCGGAGCGCTTCGCCGTGCCGGTGTCCCATCTGGCCACCGGCACCGGCTCGGTCGGTGTCGCGCAGCAGCTGATCCAGGCCACCAGCGGCCCCGGCGACGAGGTGATGTACGCCTGGCGCTCGTTCGAGGCGTACCCGATCATCACGCGGATCAGCGGCGCCACGCCGGTGCAGGTGCCGCTGACGGCCGGTGACGTGCACGATCTGGACGCCATGGCGGACGCGGTGACCGACCGGACCCGGCTGATCTTCGTCTGCAACCCCAACAACCCCACGGGCACGGTCGTGCGCCGGGCCGAGCTGGAGCGCTTCCTCGACCGGGTGCCCGGGGATGTGCTGGTGGTGCTGGACGAGGCGTACCGGGAGTTCATCCGGGACATGGAGGTGCCGGACGGCGTCCAGCTCTACCGTGACCGGCCGAACGTCTGTGTGCTGCGCACCTTCTCCAAGGCGTACGGCCTCGCGGGACTGCGGATCGGATTCGCGATCGCACACGAGCCGGTGGCGGCGGCGCTGCGCAAGACGGCGGTGCCCTTCGGGGTGAGTCAGCTGGCGCAGGAGGCGGCGATCGCCTCGCTGCGGGCGGAGGACGCGCTGCTGGGCCGGGTCGGCTCGCTGGTCGGCGAGCGTGCCCGGGTGGTCGACGGGCTGCGCGCCCAGGGCTGGACGGTCCCGGAGACGCAGGCCAACTTCGTGTGGCTGCGGCTGGGGGAGCGCACGTCCGCCTTCGCGGCGGTGTGCGAGCAGGCGGGTGTGGTGGTGCGGCCGTTCGCGGGCGAGGGCGTGCGGGTCACGGTCGGCGAGACCGAGGCGAACGACATCTTCCTGAAGGTGACGGAAGGGTTCCGCAAGGAGCTCTGACCGCTGGTGCGGTGGGGTGGGGTGGGGTGGGGTGGGGCCCCTTGACGAGTAGGGGGCCCCACCTGTTCGGGTTCGAACGGCCATGCGTCATACTTGCTTGTGAATGTGAACGCGTTCACAAGCGTGTCCCGGTTGCTCCGCTGTTGTCCCTGACAAAAGGGGCAACAACCGCTGTGACCACGGTGACGTAAGGAGACTGACGACGTGGAATTGGCTCTGGCGCCGGAGACCCTGGCGCGCTGGCAGTTCGGCATCACCACCGTCTACCACTTCCTGTTCGTCCCCCTGACGATCTCGCTCGCGGCCCTCACCGCCGGGCTGCAGACCGCCTGGGTGCGGACGGAGAACGAGAAGTACCTCAGAGCGACCAAGTTCTGGGGCAAGCTCTTCCTGATCAACATCGCCATGGGCGTCGTCACCGGCATCGTCCAGGAGTTCCAGTTCGGCATGAACTGGTCCGCCTACTCGCGCTTCGTCGGTGACATCTTCGGCGCCCCCCTCGCCTTCGAGGCGCTGATCGCCTTCTTCTTCGAGTCCACCTTCATCGGGCTGTGGATCTTCGGCTGGGACAAGCTGCCCAAGCGGATCCATCTGGCCTGTATATGGATGGTCTCGATCGGCACGATCCTGTCGGCGTACTTCATCCTCGCGGCCAACTCGTGGATGCAGCATCCCGTCGGCTACCGGATCAACAAGGCGAAGGGCCGGGCCGAACTCACCGACTTCTGGCAGGTCCTCACCCAGAACACCGCGATCGCCCAGGCGTTCCACACGCTCACCGCCTCCTTCCTGACCGGCGGTGCGTTCATGGTCGGCATCGCGGCGTTCCACCTGTTCCGCAAGAAGCACATCTCCGTGATGAAGACCTCGCTGCGGCTGGGCCTGGTCACCGTCACCATCGCCGGACTGCTCACGGCGATCAGCGGCGACACCCTCGGCAAGGTCATGTTCAAGCAGCAGCCGATGAAGATGGCCGCCGCCGAGGCCCTCTGGGACGGACAGGACTCCGCCCCGTTCTCGATCTTCGCCTACGGCGATGTCAGCAAGGGCCACAACAGCGTCGAGCTGTCCGTCCCCGGGATACTGTCCTTCCTCGCCGACGACGACTTCAGCTCGTACGTGCCCGGCATCAACGACACCAACAAGGCCGAGCAGGCGAAGTACGGCCCCGGTGACTACCGGCCCATCATCCCGGTCACCTTCTGGGCCTTCCGCTGGATGATCGGCTTCGGCATGGCGTCCTTCGCCATCGGCGCCGCCGGCCTCTGGCTGACCCGCAAGAAGTTCCTGCTCCCCCAGCATCTGCGGGTGGGCGAGGACGAGGTACCGAACCTGGTCCTCTTCAAGAACAAGGCACTCGGCCCGAAAATCACCAGGCTGTACTGGCTCGTCGCGATCTGGACCCTGGGCTTCCCTCTGATCGCCAACTCCTGGGGATGGATCTTCACCGAGATGGGCCGCCAGCCCTGGGTCGTCTACGGCGTCTTCCAGACCCGGCAGGCGGTCTCCCCCGGGGTCTCCCAGGGCGAGGTCCTCACCTCGCTGCTCGTCTTCACGGCGCTCTACGCCGTCCTCGCCGTCATCGAGGTCAGGCTCCTCGTGAAGTACGTCAAGGCCGGACCGCCCGAACTCACCGAGGCCGACCTCAACCCGCCCACGAAGATCGGCGGCGACTCCCGGGACGCCGACAAGCCGATGGCCTTCTCCTACTAGGCCGAGGGAGCTGCAACAGTCATGGAACTGCACGACGTCTGGTTCGTCCTCATCGCCGTCCTGTGGACCGGCTACTTCTTCCTCGAGGGCTTCGACTTCGGGGTGGGCATCCTCACCAAACTGCTCGCCCGGGACCGGGCCGAGAAGCGGGTGCTGATCAACACCATCGGACCCGTCTGGGACGGCAACGAGGTCTGGCTGCTCACGGCCGGCGGTGCGACCTTCGCCGCCTTCCCCGAGTGGTACGCCACCCTCTTCTCCGGCTTCTACCTGCCCCTGCTGATCATTCTGGTCTGTCTGATCGTCCGGGGTGTCGCCTTCGAGTACCGGGCGAAACGGCCCGAGGAGAACTGGCAGCGCAACTGGGAGACGGCGATCTTCTGGACCTCTCTCCTCCCCGCCTTCCTGTGGGGCGTGGCGTTCGCCAACATCGTCCGGGGCGTGAAGATCGACAAGAACTTCGAGTACGTCGGCGGCTTCTGGGATCTGCTCAACCCGTACGCGCTGCTCGGCGGGCTGGTGACGCTGACCCTGTTCACCTTCCACGGCACGGTGTTCACGGCCCTCAAGACGGTCGGCGACATCCGGGCACGCGCCCGGAAGCTGGCGTCACGGGTCGGCGTTCTCACCGCCGTGCTGGCGCTGGCGTTCCTGGCCTGGACACAGGCCGACAACGGTGACGGCAAGAGCCTCGTCGCACTGGTCGTCGCCGTCGTCGCGCTTCTCGCGGCGCTGGTGGCCAACAAGGGCGGACGTGAGGGATGGTCGTTCGCCCTGTCCGGGGTCACCATCGTGGCGGCCGTCGCGATGCTCTTCCTGACGCTCTTCCCGAACGTCATGCCGTCGTCGCTCAACCCGGACTGGAACCTCACGGTCACCAACGCCTCGTCGAGTCCTTACACCCTGAAGATCATGACCTGGTGTGCGGGGATCGCCACCCCGCTCGTCCTGCTCTATCAGAGCTGGACCTATTGGGTGTTCCGCAAGCGCATCGGCACGCACCACATCGCCGAGTCCATTCACTGAGTCCCGAGGGAGGGCGTCTCACGTGGCTGACCCCATGTTTCACGTGAAACATCCTCCGCGGACTGAAAGGGCATGTTTCACGTGAAACCAGTCGATCCACGCCTGCTTCACTACGCGCGCGCCACCCGCGTCTTCCTGGTGGCCGTCGTTGGGCTGGGTGCCGTAGGTGCGTGTCTGGTCATCGCGCAGGCGATGCTCATCGCCGAGGTGGTGGTGGGTGCCTTCCAGCACCGCCTGCCGGTCGGGCAACTCGGCACCCCCCTGCTGCTGTTGGCTCTCGTCGCCGTCGGCCGTGCGCTGGTCGCCTGGCTCACCGAACTCGCGGCCCACCGGGCGAGCGCCGCGGTGAAGTCGGAACTGCGCGGCCGGTTGGTGGAACGGTCCGTGGAGCTCGGGCCCGGGTGGCTGAGCGGGCAGCGGACGGGCTCGCTCGTCGCCCTCGCCACCCGAGGGGTCGACGCCCTCGACGACTACTTCTCGCGCTATCTACCGCAGTTGGGGCTGGCGGTCGTCGTGCCAGTGGCGGTGCTGGCGCGGATCGTCACCGAGGACTGGGTCTCCGCGGCGATCATCGTCGGCACGCTGCCGCTCATTCCGCTCTTCATGGTGATGATCGGCTGGGCGACGCAGTCCCGGATGGACCGTCAGTGGCGTCTGCTGTCCCGGCTCTCCGGGCACTTCCTGGACGTGGTCGCGGGGCTGCCGACCCTGAAGGTGTTCGGGCGGGCCAAGGCGCAGGCGGAGTCGATCCGGCGCATCACCGGTGAGTACCGGCAGGCGACCATGCGGACGCTGCGCATCGCCTTCGTCTCCTCCTTCGCGCTCGAACTGCTCGCGACACTCTCCGTGGCGCTGGTCGCGGTGACGATCGGAATGCGGCTCGTCCACGGAGACATGGACCTGTACGTCGGCCTGGTCGTGCTCGTTCTCGCCCCCGAGGCGTATCTGCCGTTGCGTCAGGTGGGGGCGCAGTACCACGCCGCTGCCGAAGGGCTCGCCGCGGCCGAGGAGATCTTCGCGGTACTGGAGACACCGGTGCCGCCCGCAGGGGCCCGGGACGTGCCGACCGGCGCGCTGGCCTTCGAGGGGGTGAGGGTCCGCTACCCCGGACGGTCCGCGGACGCCGTGTCGGACGTCTCCTTCACCGTCGAGCCCGGGGAGACCGTCGCGCTCGTCGGCCCGAGCGGCACGGGCAAGTCGACGCTGCTGAGCGCCCTGTTGGGCTTCGTCCAGCCCACACGAGGACGCGTGCGCGTCGGCGAAGTAGACCTCACCGACGCAGACTTGGAGCACTGGCGGTCACACATCGCCTGGGTGCCCCAGCGACCGCAGCTCTACGCCGGGACGATCGCCGCCAACGTCCGACTGGCCCGGCCCGACGCCGACGACACCGCCGTGCGGCGGGCGCTGGCCGATGCCGGGGCGCAGGGGTTCGTGGACACGCTCCCCGACGGGATCCAGAGCGTGCTCGGTGAGGACGGCGCCGGACTGTCCGCCGGCCAGCGCCAGCGGCTCGCGCTGGCCAGGGCGTTCCTCGCCGACCGGCCCGTTCTGCTGCTCGACGAACCGACCGCCGCGCTCGACGGCGCGACCGAGGCCGAGGTCGTTGAGGCGGTACGACGGCTGGCGGTGGGTCGCACGGTGCTCCTCGTGGTGCACCGGCCAGCTCTGCTGGCGGTGGCCGACCGGGTGGTGCGGGTGACGGAGAGCGCGGCCCCGCAGCAGGCGGACGCCGGGACGCGGGCCCCCGGGGACCGGCCGGTCGAGACAGACTCCGCGGCCGGCATCCCGGTCGGGGGTGAGCCCGGGACCGACCTCACGATGCAGGACGGAAGGATCTTGACCCGGGTGCGCGCCATGTCCGGTGCGCGGCGCGGGCGGCTGGCCCTGGCGCTGCTGCTCGGCGCCCTCGCCCTCGGAAGTGCCGTGGGACTCATGGCCACCTCGGGGTGGCTCATCTCACGGGCCTCGCAGCAGCCGCCCGTGCTGTATCTGATGGTGGCCGTGACGGCGACCCGGGCATTCGGCATCGGGCGGGCCGTCTTCCGGTACGCCGAGCGGCTCGTGTCACACGACGCGGTGCTGCGGATGCTCGCCGACACCCGGGTCGCCGTCTACCGGCGGCTGGAGCGGTTGGCGCCCGCCGGGCTGCGGGCGACCCGCCGGGGCGATCTGCTCTCCCGGCTCGTCGCCGACGTGGACGCGCTCCAGGACTACTGGTTGCGCTGGCTGCTGCCGGCCGGCGTCGCGGTGGGCGTCTCCGCCGCGACCGTCGGCTTCACGGCCTGGCTGCTGCCCGAAGCCGGGGCCATACTCGCGGCCGGCCTGCTCGCGGCCGGGGTCGGTGTCCCCCTCGTCACCGGCGCCGTGGCCCGTCGTGCCGAACGCCGGCTGGCCCCCGCCCGCGGAGCCCTCGCCACCCAGGTGACCGAACTGCTCACCGGGACGGCCGAGTTGACGGTCGCCGGCGCGTTGCCCGCCCGTACCGCCGAGACGCTGCGGGCCGACGGCGCACTCACCCGGATCGTTTCGCGGGCCGCCACCGCCACGGCGCTCGGCGACGGACTCACCGCGCTCGTCTCCGGCCTGACCGTCGCGGCCGCCGCCCTCGCGGGCGCCCAGGCGGTCGCCGACGGACGGCTCGACGGCGTGACGATGGCCGTCGTCGTCCTCACCCCGCTCGCGGCCTTCGAGGCCGTGCTCGGACTGCCGCTCGCCGCGCAGTACCGGCAGCGGGTGCGCAGAAGCGCGGAGCGTGTGTACGAGGTGCTTGACGCCCCAGATCCCGTACGGGAACCGGCGCGGCCCCGGCAGGCCCCCGCGACGCCGTTCCCGCTCGTCGTGCGCGCACTCGCCGCCCGCCACGGCGGACAGGACAGGGACGCGCTCACCGGTCTCGACCTGACCCTGGAGAAGGGCCGACGGGTCGCCGTGGTCGGGCCATCGGGGTCGGGCAAGACGACGCTGGCCCAAGTGCTGCTGCGCTTCCTCGACGCGGACGCGGGCTCCTACACGCTCGCCGGGGTCGACGCCTCCGCCCTGGACGGCGACGACGTACGGCGGCTCGTCGGGCTGTGTGCTCAGGACGCGCACCTCTTCGACAGTTCCGTCCGCGAGAACCTGCTCCTCGCCAGGAAGGACGCGTCCGAGGACGACCTGCGGGACGCGCTCGGCCGGGTCAGGCTGCTCGACTGGGTCGACGGGCTGCCCGGCGGACTCGACACCCTCGTCGGCGAGCACGGGGCACGGCTCTCCGGCGGCCAGCGGCAGCGGCTGGCGCTCGCCCGCGCGCTGCTCGCCGACTTCCCGGTGCTCGTGCTCGACGAACCCGCCGAGCACCTGGACCTGGCGACGGCCGACGCGCTCACCGCCGACCTGCTGGCCGCCACCGAGGGCCGTACGACCCTGCTCATCACGCATCGGCTGGCGGGACTCGACGCCGTGGACGAGGTCGTCGTGCTCGACGAGGGCCGGGTCGTCCAGCGCGGACCGTACGCCGGGCTGGTGGCGGCGGAGGGGCCGCTGCGGGAGATGGCGCAGCGGGAGGCGGAGGCGGATCTGCTGGTCGCGGTCGGCTGACGGCACCTCCTGCCCTCGGCGGTCACTTGGAAAGGAGAATTGAGAACCCGCTCGAACCCCCTTCATAGACGGGTGTGTCCGCCGCACCGCGCTCCGGTCCTCCCTCGTCATCCAGGACGGTGCCGGTTACCCGCGTGCCGCCAGGATCCGCTCGATCACGACCGCGACGCCGTCCTCGTTGTTGCCGGCGGTCCGACCGGAGGCCGCGGCGAACACGTCAGGGTGCGCGTTGCCCATCGCGTACGATCGGCCCGCCCAGGTCAGCATCTCGACGTCGTTCGGCATGTCCCCGAACGCGACGACCTCCTCGGGCGCGATCCCCCGCTCGGCACACGAGAGGGCGAGGGTGCTCGCCTTGGAGACCCCCGGCCCGCTGATCTCCAGCAGCGCGCTGGGGCTGGAGCGGGTGACGTTGGCCCGGTCGCCCAGGGCGAGCCTGGCCTGGGCGAGAAAGGCGTCCGGGTCCAGCCGGGGGTGGAAGGCGAGGATCTTCAGGACCGGCTCACCGGCCCCCGGGGCGTCCTTGGCCAGCAACTGCTCGGCCGGCGCGAGGGCGTCCGGCTTCTCCATGTGGAGCTTCGGATACGCCGGTTCCTGGTAGAAGCCGTACGTCTGCTCCACCGCGTACACGGTTCCGGGCGCCGCCTCGCGCACCAGCCGAACGGCGTCGAGCGCGTTCTCGCGGGCCAGTTCGCGCACCTTCACGAAGCGGTGGGTTCCGGGGCCGCCGTGCAGGTCGACCACGGCGGCACCGTTGCCGCAGATCGCCAGGCCGTGGCCGTGGACGTGTTCGGCGACCACGTCCATCCAGCGGGCCGGTCGGCCGGTGACGAAGAAGACCTCGATGCCCGCCTGCTCGGCGGCGGCCAGGGCGGCTACCGTCCGGGGGGACACCGACTTGTCGTCCCGCAGCAGGGTGCCGTCGAGGTCGGTGGCGATCAGCCGGGGCGGGAGGGCGGCGGCCGGGGTCTCGGGCTGTCTAGTCGCTGTGGTCACCGGGTCATTCTCCCGCACCTGTCCGCACAGCCGTATGGGGAGTGCGGACAGGTGTGTGACCACCCCCCCTCACCGGTGCCGCTGTGCCCCGTCGGCTCAGCGCAACTGGACGGGCGCCTCCATGGCGATCTGTTCGAAGATCTTCTGGTCCGCCGCGAAGTCGGAGTCCGGGATGGGCCAGTGGACCACGATGTCGGTGAAGCCCAGTTCCTGGTGCCTGCCCGCGAAATCGACGAAGGCGGCGAGGGATTCCAGCGGGCGATCACGGTCCGGGGTGAACCCGGTCAGCAGGATCTTGTCGACCTCGGTCACGTCCCGGCCGATCGCCACGCAGGCGTCGGTCAGTTTCTCGACCTGCCCGCGCAGAGCCTGGACCGACTGCTCGGGGGTGCCGTTCGCGTAGAGCTTCGGGTCGCCGGTGGTCACCCATGCCTGTCCGTACCGCGCGGCGAGCCTCAGCCCGCGCGGACCCGTGGCGGCCACCGCGAAGGGCAGCCGTGGCCGCTGAATACAGCCGGGGATGTCACGCGCCTCGTGCGCCGAGTAGAAGGTGCCGCGGTACGAGACCGAGTCCTCGGTGAGCAGTCGGTCGAGGAGCGGGACGAACTCACCGAAGCGGTCGGCACGTTCACGTGGGGTCCATGGCTCCTGGCCGAGCGCGGTGGCGTCGAAACCGGTGCCGCCCGAGCCGATGCCCAGGGTGATGCGTCCGTCGGAGATGTCATCGAGGGAGATCAGGTCTTTGGCGAGGGTCACCGGATGCCGGAAGTTCGGCGAGCTGACGAGAGTGCCGAGACGAATCCGATCGGTGACGGCCGCCGCGGCGGTCAGCGTCGGCACGGCACCGAACCACGGGCCGTCGCGGAAGGTGCGCCAGGACAGGTGGTCGTAGGTGAAGGCGGTGTGGAAGCCGAGTTGTTCCGCCCGTTGCCAGGCGTCGCGGCTCCCCTCGTTCCAGCGACGGTAGGGGAGGATCACGGTGCTCAGGCGCAGGCTCATGAGACCCAGGCTAGGCGGCGTCCGTGTTTCACGTGAAACACTCACCGGCCGTGTCCGCACGGCCACGAAGCGAGGGTCAGTGACCGGCGGGAAACCTTAGGTACCGGGGTGGTACGACGGCAATGAGCCACACGCCGTTCGCGCTGACCTGGAACACATGGCCGTCGCGGTGCATAGCCCCCGCGTCCACGGAGAGCACGACGGGACGGCCCCGGCGGGCACCGACGCGCGTCGCGGTCTCGCGGTCGGGCGACAGGTGTACGGCGTGGCGGTTCATGGGCCGCAGTCCTTCGGCCCGGATCGCGTCCAGGCTGCGGGCGGCCGTGCCGTGGTAGAGGTACGCCGGCGGAACCGCCGGGGGCAGTCCGAGGTCGACGTCGATGCTGTGACCCTGGCTGGCGCGGATCCGGGTGCCCTCGATCGCGAAGCGCTGCTTGTCGTTGGCGGCGACCACCTCGTCCAGTTCGTCCCGGGTGAACCGGAACCCGTGGGCGGCGCAGGCGGCGATCAGCGTGTCGATCTCGACCCAGCCGGCCGCGTCGGGAGTGAGCCCGATCCGCTCGGGCTGGTGGCGCAGATGTTTCGAGAGGTACTTCGACACCTTGACGGTGCGTCTTTCATCCATCCGACCAGGATGGCGGGAGAGACAGGGATCACGCATTTTCTTTTAGCGGTCGGGTTTCATCCACAACCAACTACAGTTATCCACAGCTGAGTTGGCTTTTCTGTGGACAACTACCCTTCGCTGCACAGCTTTTCCCCAAGGCCATTGCCGTCGGCGTGACTTGCCACAAGCGTGTTCAACCTTCTTGCACGCGCCTCTCGTTCGGCCGCCAGAGCGATGAACTCGGCTGCACGCTCCGGGCCAACCAACTCCTCGACCAACCGCATTGTCGCCTCGGATACTCGCACGGAACGTGACGCGGTAGCCGTCGTGGCGGATTCGACGACATCGAGATGGTTACTCAGCCGCCGTGTCGCCAACAGCCTCATGGCACGCGCCAGTTCGGCGTCCACGGTCTGCTGGGCGAGCGGGCGCAGGCGCCGTACGAGAGAGGCCGCCTCGGTCGTTTCGGCGTCCGTCGGAGGGTGCCGTCCGTCGAGGTAGCGGGCGAAGACGTGCTCGGTGGTGAACTCCAGGAAACGGGCGGCGATGTGCTCGACCTGCCCCCTCAACTCCCGTAGATGGCCAGAGATCGCGGAGAGCGGCACCCCGGCCTCGTACAACTCGGCTGCTACGGAGAGTTCTTGGGGGCTCGGCACGACAAAGGTGTCGTCGTCGCCCGGCACCGGCTCCAGCACACCGAGTTCGACGGCGTCGGCGACGGCCTCGTCGTGCGGGCCGCCGCCGAAGAGCTCGTCCAGCTCGGCGCGCGAGATCCGGGCGGCCTCCTCGTCGGTCCACGGCCCGTCGACCTCCGCGACCAGCCCGAGCACCCCGCCCAGTCCCCGGCCCGCGTCCCAGGCCTCCAGAAGCTCCTTGATGGAGGCCAAGGTGTAGCCACGGTCGAGGAGTTCGGCGATCCGGCGCAACCGGGCGAGATGGACGTCCCCGTACAGATTGGCCCGGCCGCGCCGCTCGGGGCGGGGGAGCAGACCGCGGTCCTGGTAGGCACGGATGGTGCGGACGGTGGCTCCGCTGCGATGGGCCAGGTCCTCAATGCGGTAGGCGGGTCCGCGGGCGCCGGGGGTTCCCCACGCCTCGCCGGGACCGCCCGTCCGGCGAGTGGTGTCCCGGCCCCCGGCGGCATCGGCCGCCTCCGTCCGGGCGCTCACGCGACCGCCCTCGGCGCCCCGGGTGACCGGCCCGGACACCGGCGCGGCGTCGCGGGCGCCCCCGCCGTCGTTCCGGCGGAGCGGCGGCGGGCACGCCGGGGGAGATCCGGGCCGCCGCAGCACCGGCGCGGCAGTCCGGGGGCAAGGGCTTCGGCGTCGGCCGGGTCCAAGCCCCCGGCTCGCGGCACCCGGTCACCGAGCACCGCCGTGAACAGCCCGGTCTCCGGACCGGCGGAGAGCCGGAAGCGCGACCGTTCCCGCTGCGGACCGCCGCGCCGCCGGTGCGTGGCGGAGAGCCGGAAGCGCGACCGTCCTCCCTCCAAACCGCCGCCCCGCCGGTTCACGGCGGACAGCCAAAGCGCGACCGCTCCCGCTCCGGACCGCCGCGCCGGCTCGCGTGATGACCCGGCACGTGCGCGTACGGCACGCCGAACCGGACTATCAGGCACCCGAACTCCGCGACCGGACAAGGCTGTTCGAGGCCACGAAGCAGCACCGGGACGCCCTCCGCGAAGGCTCGCCCGGACCGCCAGCGCTCCCCCGCCGACAGCCGCCGACGCGGCACGTCGATGACCTGGATGCCGGTCGGCTCGCCCAGTCTCCGGGGCCAGGGCCGGGGAGGGGACGTAGGCGACCAGGCGTCGGGTCCGCGGCGCATGACGCACCCGTGTCGGACCTCTCCGCCCGGCCGGGCGGTCGGCTCGCCCAGTCTTTGAGGCTGGGGCCGGGGCCAGGGCCGGGGCCGGGGCGGGGATGTAGGCGACCAGGCGTCGGGTCCGCGGCGTACGACGCACCCGTGTCGGACCTCTCCGCCCGGCCGGCCCGCCTGGTTCTGCGCCGGGCTCACAGCGGCGGGTCCAGTCGTGCGATACCCCGCAGCGCGCCCGGCGCGAAGCGAGCCAGGAAGCGGGCGCCGCGGGCCTCCGGGGTGACGGGGACGACGGCCTCGTCGCGTACGACCGCCCGCAGGATCGCGGCCGCGACCTTCTCCGGCGGATAGTTCCGCATCCCGTACAGACGCGCCGACTTCTTCTGGCGCCGCTTCTCCTCCTCGGCGTCGACCCCGGCGAAGTGCGCGGTGGAGGTGATGCCGGTGTTGACGATGCCCGGGCAGATCGCCGAGACGCCGATCCCCTGCCCGGCCAGCTCCGCGCGCAGACACTCGCTCAGCATCAGCACCGCCGCCTTGGAGGTGCTGTAGGCGGGCAGCGTCCTGGACGGCAGGAACGCCGCCGCCGACGCGGTGTTGACGATGTGGCCGCCCTGACCGCGCTCGGCCATCTGTTTCCCGAAGAGCCGGCAGCCGTGGATGACCCCCCACAGATTGACGTCCAGGACCTTCTTCCAGTCCTCCGGGGTGGTGTCGAAGAAGGAGCCGGCCAGGCCGATGCCCGCGTTGTTGACCAGGACGTCCACCACGCCGTACTCGGCGGCGACCTTCCCGGCGAGCTTCTCCATGGCCTGTTCGTCGGAGACGTCGGCCGTCTCCGCCCAGGCGTCGGCGGCGCCGGCCCGCCGGGCCAGCTCGGCGGTGCGGGCGGCGCTCTCCGCGTCCCGGTCGACGGCCACCACGCGCGCGCCGGCCTCGGCGAACGCCAGCGTCGTGGCCCGCCCGATGCCGCTGCCCGCGCCCGTCACCAGGACGAGCCGGCCGCCGAACCGCTCGGCGTACCTGCCTCTCGCCACGGGCACCGGCCGCCCGCTCTCGTGGGCGTCGACGAACTCCGTGATCCAGGAGGCCAGTTGGTCGGGGCGGGTGCGCGGGACCCAGTGCTTGGCCGGGAGCGTGCGGCGCACCAGCCCCGGTGCCCACTGCTCCAGTCCGTCGTAGAGCCGCTCCGACAGGAACGCGTCGCCCAGGGGCGTGACGAGCTGCACGGGCGCGTGCGCGCGGGCGTCGGGGCGGGGGTGGCGCAGCCTCGTCCGGACGTTGTCCCGGTAGAGCCAGGCGCCGTGCGCCGCGTCCGTGGGCAGCGAGGAGGTCGGGTAGTCGCCTGCGGGGACCTTCTCGACGCGCTCCAGGATTCTCGGCCAGCGTTTGCCGAGGGGCCCGCGCCAGGCCAGTTCGGGGAGCACGGGCGTGTGCAGCAGGTACACGTACCAGGACTTGGCGCCCTGGCCGAGGAGCTGGCCGACCCGGCGCGGGGTGGGGCGGGTCAGCCGCTGGTGGATCCAGTGCCCGAAGTGGTCGAGGGACGGTCCGGACATCGAGGTGAAGGAGGCGATCCGGCCTTCGGTGCGGGCGACGGTGACGAACTCCCAGGACTGCACCGAGCCCCAGTCGTGCCCCACCAGATGCACGGGCCGGTCCGGGCTGACCGCGTCGACGACCGCCAGGAAGTCGTCCGTCAGCTTCTCCAGGGTGAAGCCGCCGCGCAACGGCCGCGGTGCCGTGGACCGGCCGTGGCCCCGGACGTCGTAGAGGACGACGTGGAAGCGGCCGGCGAGGTGGGCGGCCACCTCGGACCAGACCTCCTTGCTGTCCGGGTAGCCGTGGACGAGGACGACCGTGGGGGACGCGGGGTCGCCCAGTTCGGCCACGCACAGCTCGACCCCGCCGGTCCGCACCCGGCGCTCCCGCGCGCCCGCCAAAGCCTGCGTCACTCGTCCTCCGCCCAGCGCCGCGTCCGCGGCAGATCGTCGTGGAGCCGTAGAGCCGTGGAGCCGTGGAGCCGGAAGGCGTCCTCTCTCCCGTTTCCTGGGCCGCAGGGGCGCGTCCCGGGTCTCCGCAACCTGACTGGCGAATGTGACAGTTGTCGCAGGCGGCGTCAATGGGCGGTTCGCGGCCTGTGGATAACTCTGCGTAGCTCTCAGGCACTGCATCCCCTACGGGCCCGTACGACTCCAGTCGGACTCAAGGACAGCTCTGCGGGTTGACGACGTCCGCGGTCCAGGTCACTACCGTCTAAGCCGTGACTGTGATCGCGACCGAAAGCCTGAGCAAGCGGTTCCCCCGGGTGACCGCGCTTGACCGGCTCTCCGTGGACGTCGGACCCGGTGTGACGGGGCTCGTCGGTGCCAACGGGGCCGGCAAGTCCACTCTGATCAAGATCCTGCTGGGTCTGTCCCCGGCGACGGAGGGCCGAGCCGAAGTGCTCGGCCTCGATGTCGCCACCAAGGGCGCCGACATCCGAGAACGGGTCGGCTACATGCCGGAGCACGACTGCCTGCCGCCCGACGTCTCGGCCACCGAGTTCGTCGTCCACATGGCGCGCATGTCCGGCCTCCCGCCGACCGCGGCCCGCGAGCGCACCGCGGACACGCTGCGCCACGTCGGTCTGTACGAGGAGCGCTACCGCCCGATCGGGGGTTACTCCACGGGCATGAAGCAGCGCGTCAAGCTCGCCCAAGCCCTCGTCCACGACCCGCAGCTGGTCTTCCTCGACGAGCCGACCAACGGCCTCGACCCGGTCGGCCGGGACGAGATGCTCGGCCTGATCCGCCGGATCCACACCGACTTCGGCATCTCGGTCCTGGTCACCTCGCACCTGCTCGGCGAACTGGAGCGCACCTGTGACCATGTGGTGGTCGTCGACGGCGGCAAGCTGCTGCGCTCCAGCTCCACCACCGACTTCACCCAGATCACGACCACCCTCGCGATCGAGGTGACCGACACCGACGACCACCCGGACGGCACCCGCGCGGTGCGCGACGCGCTGCACGCGCGCGGGGTGGACACCCACGACGGCAGCGGCCTGCCCGGCGCGGGCCACGTCCTGCTGCTCACCGCGAGCGGCGAGGAGACCTACGACCTGGTGCGGGACGTCATCGCCGACCTCGGCCTCGGTCTGGTGCGCATGGAACAGCGCAGACACCACATCTCGGAGGTCTTCACCGACAGCGACGCAGAGCGGAAGGAGGCGGTCGGCCATGGCAGTTGACCAGCCCCTGGCCCCCCGGCCGGGCGACCAGACACGCATCCACAACATCGGCTACCGCAACTACGACGGCCCGCGCCTCGGCCGCGCCTACGCCCGCCGCTCGCTCTACTCGCAGTCCCTGCGCGGTGCCTACGGCCTCGGCCGCTCGGTCAAGTCGAAGGTGCTGCCGATGCTGCTCTTCGTGGTCATGTGCGTGCCCGCGGCCATCATGGTCGCCGTCGCGGTCGCCACGAAGGCCAAGGACCTGCCCGTCGACTACACCCGCTACGCGATCATCATGCAGGCCGTCATCAGCCTCTACGTAGCCTCCCAGGCACCCCAGTCCGTCTCCCGGGACCTGCGCTTCAAGACCGTACCGCTCTACTTCTCGCGGCCCATCGAGACCGCCGACTACGTGCGCGCCAAGTACGCAGCCCTGGCCTCCGCGCTCTTCGTCCTGACGGCCGCCCCGCTGATCGTCCTCTACGTGGGCGCCCTGCTCGCCAAACTCGACTTCGCCGACCAGACCGAGGGCGTCGCCCAGGGACTCGTCTCCGTGACCCTCCTCTCCCTGCTCTTCGCCGGCATCGGCCTGGTCATCGCCTCGGTCACCCCGCGCCGCGGTTTCGGCATCGCCGCCGTCATCGCCGTACTGACCATCTCCTACGGCGCCGTCACCACCCTCCAGGCCATCGCCGAGAACCAGGACGCCACGAACGCGATCCCCTGGATCGGCCTCTTCTCGCCCGTCACCCTCATCGACGGGGTGCAGTCGGCCTTCCTGGGCGCGACGTCGGCGTTCCCCGGCGGCACCGGCCCCAGCCACGGGCAGGGCGTCGTCTACGTCCTCGCCGTCCTGGGTCTGATCGCCGCGACCTACGGCCTCCTGCTGCGCCGCTACCGGAAGGTGGGCCTGTGACCACGCTCTCCATCGACCACGTCTCCCGCTGGTTCGGCAACGTGGTCGCCGTCAACGACATCACCATGACCATCGGCCCGGGCGTCACCGGACTGCTCGGCCCCAACGGCGCCGGGAAGTCCACCCTCATCAACATGATGGGCGGCTTCCTGGCCCCCTCCACCGGCACCGTCACCCTCGACGGTCAGCAGGTGTGGCGCAACGAGCAGATCTACCGGCACATCGGCATCGTCCCCGAGCGCGAGGCGATGTACGACTTCCTCACCGGACGCGAATTCGTCGTCGCCAACGCCGAGTTGCACGGTCTGGGCGACAGGGCGGCGCAGAAGGCGCTCGCCACGGTCGAGATGGAGTACGCCCAGGACCGGAAGATCTCCACGTACTCCAAGGGCATGCGCCAGCGCGTGAAGATGGCCAGCGCCCTGGTGCACGACCCCTCCCTCCTGCTGCTGGACGAGCCGTTCAACGGCATGGACCCCCGCCAGCGCATGCAGCTCATGGACCTGCTGCGCCGCATGGGCGACGAGGGACGCACGGTGCTGTTCTCGTCCCACATCCTCGAAGAGGTCGAGCAGCTCGCCTGGCACATCGAGGTCGTCGTCGCGGGCCGGCACGCGGCCAGCGGTGACTTCCGCAAGATCCGCCGCCTGATGACGGACCGCCCGCACCGCTACCTGGTCCGCTCCAGCGACGACCGCGCCCTCGCGGCGGCGCTCATCGCCGACCCGTCCACGTCCGGCATCGAGGTCGACCTCGCCGAGGGCGCGCTGCGCGTCCAGGCCGTCGACTTCGGCCGGTTCACGGCGCTGCTGCCCCGGGTGGCCCGCGACCACGGCATCCGGCTGCTCACGGTCTCGCCGTCCGACGAGTCGCTCGAATCCGTCTTCTCGTATCTCGTCGCGGCGTAGGAGGCCAAGATGTACGACCCCACAGTCGCCCGACTCACCTACCGGGCCCTGCTCGGCCGGCGCCGGGCGCTCATCCTCGGCGCGCTGCCCTTCCTGCTGATCATGATCGCGGTGGTGGTGCGCGGCCTGGCCGGCGCCGACGACCAGACCGCGGTGGACGTCCTGGGAGGGCTCGGCCTCGCCACGATGGTGCCGATCATCGGCGTCATCGCCGGCACCGGAGCGATCGGACCGGAGATCGACGACGGCTCGGTGGTGTACCTGCTCTCCAAGCCGCTGAAGCGGCCCACGATCATCCTCACCAAGCTGATCGTGGCGATCGCGGTGACCATGGTGTTCTCCGCGGTCCCCACGCTCATCGCCGGGCTGATCCTGAACGGCAACGGCCAGCAGATCGCCGTCGCCTACACGGTGGCCGCCCTGGTCGCCTCCATCGCCTACGCGGCGCTCTTCCTGCTGCTGGGCACGGTCTCCCGGCACGCGGTGGTCTTCGGGCTCGTCTACGCCCTCGTCTGGGAGGCCCTGTTCGGGTCCCTGGTGCCCGGGGCGCGCACGCTGAGCGTCCAGCAGTGGTCGCTGGCCGTCGCCCACAAGGTGGCCAGCGGCGACCTGGTCACCTCCGACGTCGGCCTCACCACGGCGACGGTGCTGCTGGTCCTGGTCACCGTACTGGCCACCTGGTACGCGGGGCAGAAGCTGCGCACGCTGAAGCTCGCGGGCGAGGAATGACGGGTACCGATCTTGACGGGGGCTTCATCCCCGTCCAGGCACTCTGGGCGGGGGGACGGACGGCGGGGAGGACGGGGATGGCGGGCGAGACGCCGCACGACGGCCGAGGCCGGGCCGGGGACGGGACGCGGAGCGACACCTGGGACGCTGTCGTCCTCGACGAGAACTTCATACGGGACGCCGGTACGGCCGAGCCGTCCGCGCGGGCGAGGATGCTCGCCGCGCGCTGGCGTGCCGAGGAGCCCGAGCCGCAGCCCTGGCGCTCCGACGAGCCGCCCGCCGGATGGTTCTTCAGCAAGGCTAGGCGCCGCAGATGGCGGCGCCGTTAGCGCCGGACCCAGGCCCTAATTGAGTGGCGCCCAACTCGCCGTGCAGGCACAGTTGTTGTGTCGACGCCGGACGAGCCGGCGCCACTTACCGGGAGCGGAGCTGGGCGGAGTCCTTGCCGGACAGTACGTCCAACTCCCTTCAGGGCAGCCCGTGGTGGCCTCCGGAGTACTCAACTCTCCGTGGAGACCGCCCCAACGGGGGGCTGCCCGGGGCGGCCGCTTCGAGCACGCGACTCACTCTCGCGTGGGCCGCCCACCCGGAGGATTGGCCGAGTGGGAAGGCACCGGCTCGCGCTCCCCTCGTGGGGCGCGAGCCCGGTCGGGCCCGGAAGGCCCGCGCACGTTCGATCCGTGCATCCTCCGCCGGGAGCCGTGGGCTCAGCCCGGCAACAACCGTTCCAGTACCACCGCGATGCCGTCCTCGTCGTTCGAGGACGTCACCTCGTCCGCGACGGCCTTCAGCTCCTCGTGGGCGTTGGCCATCGCCACCCCGTGGGCCGCCCACGCCAACATCGCGAGGTCGTTGGGCATGTCACCGAAGGCGATCGTGGCGGCGGCCTTCACGCCCAGGCGGCGGGCCGCCAGCGAGAGACCGGTCGCCTTCGACAGCCCGAGGGGCAGCAGCTCGACGATGCCCTCGCCCGCCATCGCCACCGAGACGAAGCCGCCCGCGGCCAGCCGGGCCGCCTCGGCGAGTTCGTCGTCCGTGAGCGTCGGATGCTGGATGTAGATCTTGTTCAGCGGCGCGGCCCACAGCTCGGAGACGTCCTTGAGCGGGGCCGAGGGCAGGGTGCCCGTGACCGCGTAGCCGTCGCCGACCAGGACCTCGCCGTCCAGCCCGTCCCGGCTCGCCGCCAGGAAGAGTGGGCCGACCTCCGCCTCGATCTTGGCCAGCGCGACCCCCGCCAACTGGCGGTCGAGGGTCACGGACGTCAGCAGCCGGTGCTCCGCGGCGTCGTAGACCTGGGCGCCCTGGCCGCAGACGGCGAGGCCGCGGTAGCCGAGGTCGTCGAGGACGTGCCGGGTCCAGGGGACCGCGCGGCCGGTGACGACGAGGTGCGCCGCCCCCGCCGCGGTGGCCGCGGCGAGAGCGTCACGGGTGCGTGCCGAGACCGACCCGTCGGAGCGCAGCAGCGTCCCGTCGAGGTCGGTGGCGACGAGCCGGTAGGGGAAGCTCTCGTCGGTCGGTGCGGTGCTCACCCGGCCACCGGCTCCAGGACCTCCCGGCCGCCCAGGTACGGGCGCAGCACCTCGGGCACCCGCACGGAGCCGTCGGCCAGCTGGTGGTTCTCCAGGATCGCCACGATCGTGCGCGGTACGGCGCAGAGCGTGCCGTTCAGCGTCGCCAGCGGCTGCACCTTCTTGCCGTCACGCATCCGTACCGACAGCCGGCGGGCCTGGAAGCTGTCGCAGTTGGAGGCCGACGTCAGCTCGCGGTACTTGCCCTGGGTGGGGATCCACGCCTCGCAGTCGAACTTGCGGGACGCCGACGCGCCCAGGTCGCCCGAGGCCACGTCGATGACCTGGAAGGGCAGTCCGAGCGCGGTCAGCCACTGCTTCTCCCAGCCCAGGAGCCGCTGGTGCTCGTTCTCGGCGTCCTCGGGGAGGACGTAGGAGAACATCTCGACCTTGTCGAACTGGTGCACGCGGAAGATGCCGCGGGTGTCCTTGCCGTAGGTGCCGGCCTCGCGGCGGAAGCACGGCGAGAAGCCCGCGTAGCGCAGCGGCAGCTTGTCGGCGTCGAGGATCTCGTCCATGTGGTAGGCCGCGAGCGGGACCTCGGAGGTGCCGACCAGGTAGTAGTCGTCCTTCTCCAGGTGGTACACGTTCTCCGCGGCCTGGCCGAGGAAGCCGGTGCCCTCCATGGCGCGCGGGCGGACCAGCGCGGGCGTCAGCATCGGGACGAAGCCGGCCTCGGTCGCCTGGGCGATCGCCGCGTTGACGAGGGCCAGTTCCAGCAGGGCGCCGACGCCGGTGAGGTAGTAGAAGCGCGAGCCGGAGACCTTCGCGCCGCGCTCGACGTCGATGGCGCCCAGCGCCTCGCCGATCTCCAGGTGGTCCTTGGGCTCGAAGCCCTCGGCCGCGAAGTCGCGGATCGTGCCGTGCGTCTCCAGGACGACGAAGTCCTCCTCGCCGCCTACGGGGACGTCGGGGTGGACGAGGTTGCCGAGCCGGAGCGCGAGGCGCTTGGTCTCCTCGTCCGCCTCGTGCTGCTCGGCGTCGGCCGTCTTGACGTCGGCGGCGAGCCGGCCCGCCTGCGCGAGCAGCTCGGCCTTCTCGTCCCCGGAGGCCCTGGGGATGAGCTTGCCGAGCGCCTTCTGCTCGGCGCGCAGTTCGTCGAAGCGGAGGCCGGAGGACCTGCGCCGCTCGTCGGCGGAGAGGAGGGAGTCGACGAGCGCGACGTCCTCTCCACGGGCGCGCTGGGAGGCGCGCGCACGGTCGGGGTCCTCACGGAGCAGGCGAAGGTCAATCACGCGGACCAGGCTACCGGTGTGCGGTTCCGCCTCACGACTCAGTATTCCGAAGTACGGCCGGGGTGCGGCTTACGTGCCGTGATGAGGTACATGCGAGGTATGTCAATAAAAGGAGCGGCGCTCCCTGGATCGAAGCAGGCGCGCGGCGGCTCGTTGACCTGATTTCCTTGTGCGGAACGGGATTTGGGGGTGGCGTTGTCCACAGGAATCCGCCTCCCGGGAAAGTTATCCACAGGCTGTGCGAAAGATCTGTGGATGCCGGAGGTGATCATTCCAAAAGGGCCGTCCGGATCCGGAAATGCCCGCCCGAAACCTCCCCCGTACTCACTTTCGGGTGGATATGTATCGCTCCAGAGGGTGGAGCCCAGGAAACAGGTGGACGAAGGGTGACCCGCGGACCGATGGACGGGGGCGGGCTCTGTGCGGCGATATGTCGACTGCTCGGCTTGCCGTTGTCGACTTGTCCCCAGGTCGAGATCGCGCCCTGTGGATAACTTCTGTGGATAACGTGAATCAGCAGGTGCGGCCAGCCGCGTCGCCACCTACGGCCCCTCAGAAACGCCCGTCCTGGCAGTGCGCGACCCAGTCGGCCGCCGCCATGAACTCCTCGTCCGAGGTGCCCGGGAACGCCGGCCGCACCCCGTCGACGCCCACGTCCGCGCGCGGATACGAGCCGAGGAAGCGGACCTGAAGACTGACCCGCTTCAGCCCCATCAGCGCCTCGGCGACCCGGCGGTCGGAGATGTGTCCCTCGGCATCGACGCAGAAGCAGTAGTTGCCGATACCGGCGCCGGTCGGCCGGGACTGGAGCAGCATGAGGTTGATGCCACGGGTGGCGAACTCGTCCAGTAGATCGCGCAGACCGCCCGGGTGGTCGTCGCGCTGCCAGATCACGACGGAGGTCTTGTCCGCTCCGCTCGGGGCCGCCGGGCGCGCGGGCCGGCCCACCAGGACGAAGCGGGTCTGCGCGTTCTCCGCGTCGTGGATCCCGGTCTCCAGGGCTTCGAGACCGTAGCGGGCCGCGGCGAACTCACCGGCGAAGGCGGCGTCGTAGCGGCCCTCCTGGACCAGGCGGGCGGCGTCCGCGTTCGAGCCGGCCGACTCCCACAGGGCCTCCGGGAGGTTGGCCCGGAGCCAGTTGCGGACCTGGGGCTGCGCGGCCGGGTGGGCGGAGACGGTCTTGATGTCGGAGATCGCCGTGCCGGGCCTGGCCAGCAGCGCGAAGGTGATGGAGAGCAGGACCTCGCGGTAGATCATCAGCGGTGCGCCGGCGACCAGTTCGTCGAGGGTGGTGGTGATGCCGCCCTCGACGGAGTTCTCGATCGGCACGAACGCGGCCTCGGCCTCACCGGTGCGCACCGCGTCGAGCGCGGACTGCACGGACACGTACGGGACCAGTTCCCGGGTGGCCGCCTCGGGAAGCGTGCGCAGGGCGACCTCCGTGAAGGTGCCCTCGGGGCCGAGATAGGCGTAACTGGCTGGCATGACCTCACCCTAATGGCCCTGGCCCGGCACGGCGCTGGGCCAGGGCCCCGCGCTCCGCCGCCGACGGAGCGACGGCGCGCGCGGGCTCACGCCTCCAGCAGTCGCTGCCCCACGTACTCGCCCCGCGCCGCCCCGCCCGGCACCGCGAACAGACCGCTCGCCTCGTGGCGGACGTACGTCGACAGTGCGTCGCCGCGGTCGAGCTTGCGCTGGACGGTGACGAAGCCGCGCAGGGGGTCCGCCTGCCAGCAGACGAAGAGGAGCCCGGCGTCGGGCGTGCCGTCGGCGGCGATGCCGTCGTGGTAGGAGAAGGGGCGCCGCAGCATCGCCGCGCCGCCGTTCTGGTCGGGGCGGGCGATCCGGGCGTGCGCGTTGACGGGGACGACGAGGGCACCGCTCCTGTCGGTCTTCTCCAGGTCCATCGCGGTCGTCTCGGTGCCTCCGGTCAGGGGCGCCCCGTCGGACTTGCGGCGCCCGATGACGTTCTCCTGGGCGGTGACCGAGAGCTTCTCCCAGTCGTCGAGGAGCATGCGGATACGGCGTACGACGGCGTAGGAGCCGTTCGCCATCCAGGCGGGGTCGGTGGAGCCGGACGCCGGGACGAAGATCCGTCGGTCGAAGTCGGACTCGGCCGGCCTGGGGTTGCGGGTGCCGTCGAGCTGGCCCATCAGGTTGCGGGTGGTGAGCGGGCGGGAGGTGGCGCCCGGTGACCGGTTGAAGCCGTTCATCTGCCAGCGGACGCGGGCCGCGCTGCCCGCGTCTTTCTGGACGGCGCGCAGGGCGTGGAAGGCGACCAGGGCGTCGTCGGCGCCGATCTGCACCCACAGGTCGCCGTTGCTGCGGTTCTTGTCGAGGTGGTCGGAGGAGAAGTCGGGGAGCGGGTCGAGGGAGACCGGGCGCTGCTTCTCCAGTCCGGTACGGGCGAAGAAGCTGTGGCCGAAGCCGAAGGTGACGGTCAGGGACGAGGGGCCCGCGTCCCGGGCGACGTCCGTGTCGTCGTGCGCCGTCGTCTCGCCGGCCATCAGCCGCTGGGCCGTCGCCGACCAGCGGCGCAGCAGCGCGGCGGCCTCCGTGCGCCCGGCGCCCGGCGCCAGGTCGAAGGCGACGAGGTGGCCGCGGGCTGGAAGCCGCTCGGTGATGCCGGGCTGATGTTTCCCGTGAAACATTGCCATGTCCGCGCCCAGCGAGCTGAGCGGTGTGGCCTCCGCCGGAGCGGCGGCGTACCCGGCGGCGGCGCCGGCCGCGCCGAGCACGAGCCCGGTGGCACCGGCGGTGCCGAGCAGGCGCCGACGGGACATGCCCTCCCCGGGGGAGGCGTTCGTGGAAACGGCCTCCCCGGGAAGCGGCTCAGTGGTGCGGGCCTCGGGAATGGACTGGTCGGGCATGACGTGGTTCAGCCGATCTGCGCGTTCTTGTCGACGGTCGTCTGGTCGATGTCGGAGGTCCGGACGGTCACCGAGATCTGCCACTCGCCCGCCATGGGGATCTGGATCCCGGTCGCGGCCCAGTGCCCGGTGGTGATCCGGTCGGGGGTGACGGGCAGCGGACCGATCTTCTTGGCGGCGAGGGTGAAGGCGACCTTCACCTCGGGCACGTCGAAGGCGCGTCCGTTGGGGCGCTGGACGTAGACGTGCATCTCGTTGCCGCCGACCCGAGCGGGGTCGAAGTCGAGCCGTACGACGCCCTTGCCGTCCGTACCGCCGGTGTCGAAGGGCATGTCCAGGGTCAGGGCGCCGGAGGAGGTGGTGGCGGCGGAGGACGACGAGGACTTGGCGGCCCTGGCGTCCTCCTGCGTGCGGCCCGGTTCCGTGGCGGTCAGGACGGTGGTGACGGCGAGGACAGCGACGGCGACGGCGGCCTCGGCGAGCACCGAGCGGCGCAGTCCGGAGCGGTGCGGGTCGGCGTCGCGCAGCCGCTTCTGCCGGGCGGTGTCCACGGCGGCCCGCTGGCGGGCGAGCTGGGTGGCGCGCGGGCCGTCCCCGGCGGTGGCCGCCGCGGTGACGTGGGCCTTCTCCGGTTCCGGCGCCTTCACGTCCTCGGTGGCGGAGGCCGCGTCGGCGGCGTCGACGGACCGGGGTGCCGCCGCGAGCCGGCCGGTCCAGCGCCGTGAGACGGAGGCGATGCCGACGAGCACCGCCACCAGCCCGATCTTGACCAGGAGCAGCTGCCCGTACCCGGTGTCGGTGAACGCCTTCCAGGAGCCCAGCTGGCGCCACGACTGGTAGACGCCGGTCGCCACCAGCGCCAGCACGCTGCCGAAGGCGACCCGGGAGAACCGTCGTACGGCGGTGGCGTCGACGGTGGTGTCCCCGGGTGCGCGGTAGAGCGCGACGAGCAGGGCGGCGAGGCCGCCGAGCCAGGCGGCGACGGCCAGCAGGTGGACCACGTCGACGGGCATCGCGATACCCGGCTGGAGGCCGGTCGAGGCGTGCTCGGCCATCGCCCAGCTGGCGGCGAGCCCGGCGGCGACGACACCGCCGCCGATCGACAGCCCGAAGGTGAGGTCGCGCTTCTCCTCGTCCTCCCGCTTGTCGTAGGCGCCGAAGAGGACGGCGATGAAGAGCGCGGCGGCGGCGAGCAGCAGCAGCCGGGAGACGAGGGCGGCGCCGGTCTTGGTCTGCAGTACCTGCCCGAGCAGGTCGAGGTCGAAGATGTCGCCGACCTTGCCGCTGCTCGTGAACGAGCCGCGCAGGAGCAGCAGCCAGAGGGTGGCGGCGGTGAGAACGACCCACCCGGAGACGACGAGCCGCTGCACGGCCCGCACTCCGGAGCCGCGCTGCCAGCAGGCCAGCACGAAGGCACCGCCGCCGACCATGAGGATGAAGCCGGCGTACGACAGGTAGCGGCCGAAGCCGTAGAGCCGGCCCACGACCCCGCCGCCGGCGTCCTGGCCGGTCAGCGAGACGGTGGTTCTGGAGGGGGAGCCGACGGAGAAGGTGAAGGCGCCGGCGACGGGGTGGCTGTCCGCGGAGACCACCTGCCAGGCGACGGTGTACGTGCCGTCGGGCAGTCCGCTGCGGATCTGTGTGGCGTACGTCGTGCCGCTGATGTCGGACGGTTTGCCGACGTCGACGCGTTTGCCCTTGGGGTCGAGCACGCGCAGCGAGTCGTCGTTGGTGGAGACCTTCTCGGAGAAGGTGAGCGACACCTGGGTGGGAGCCTTGGCGACCACCACCCCCTGCTGGGGGTCGCTGCCGGTCAGCGCCGCGTGCGCGGAGGCCGGTCCGGCGCCGGCGAACAGCATCCCGGTGACGGCCAGGAGCAGCAGCACCAGGTTGCGGACGCGGGGGGTGATGGTCGTCGTCAAGGTGGGTTCCCTCCCTCAGTGCCCGGTCGCCGGGTTGTACGTGGCCGACTTCACCGGCATCTCAACCGTGATGGCGCCGGACTTGGCGAAGTGCAGCTTCACGGTCACCGTCTCGCCCTGTTTCGGCCGGCGCTTCAGCTTGTCGAACATCAGGTGGTTGCCGCCGCTCTTGAACACGAGCCGACCGTGCGCGGGGACATCGAGCGAGGTCACCTCCTCCATCGACTGGCCGACCGTCTCGTGCACGGAGACGGGGCCCATGTCGCTGGTGACGGAGGTCAGTTCGTCCTTCGCGCCGCCCTTGTTGGCGATGTCGAGGAAGCCCGCCGCCATCTCCGAGACCGGCTGGGGCATGTAGGCGGAGCTGACGGAGAGCCGGGCCTTCGAGCCGCCGGAACCGCCGCAGCCGGCCAGGACCAGCGCCCCCGCCAGTAGCGCGACGGGGGCGAGGGGGTGCCTCACGGGTTCTCCCCCTTGGCGATCTTGGGGAGGTCCTTGGTGTAGTCCTGGACGGTGGCGTCGTCGCCGTAGAGCAGGTACCCGCCGTCGGTCTTCGGGGAGAACGCGATGACCTGGGTGCCGTGGGCGGAGACGAGCTTGCCGCTCTTGTCCTTCTTCGTCGGCTCGATGGAGATGCCGAGGGAGCGGGCGCCGGCCTGGATGGTGGCGAAGTCGCCGGTGAGACCGACGATCTGGGGGTCGATGCCCTTGAGCCACTTGCCGAGTTCGGTGGGGGTGTCGCGGGCCGGGTCGGTGGTGACGAACACGATCCGCAGCCGGTCCTGCTCGGCCCGGGACAGCTGCTTCTTGGCCACGGCGATGTTGTTCATGGTCAGCGGGCAGATGTCGGGGCAGTGGGTGTAGCCGAAGTAGACGAGGGTCGGGTGGCCCTTGGTCTCCGCGCGGAGGTCGTACTTCTTGCCCTGGGTGTCGGTGAGGACGAGGTCGGGCTTGGTGAAGGGGGGGTCGAGGACGGTCGCCGCCTTCTGCGGGGTGTCCGCGGAGATCACGGCGACGGGGCTCTGGCCGTCGTTGCCGCTGCCGCAGGCGGAGAGCGTCAGAGCGGCGGCGGTGAGCAGCACGGCCGCCGCGAACGTCTTCTTGCGCATAGAGAAATGTCCCAGGTGTGAGAGCTCCGGCGCGCACCGGGGCCGTACGCAAGAGTCGCACGGACCCTTGTGCGCGCCGTGGACGGTCGGGGTTTCAGCCGGTCGTACGCCGGCGGCCGGCGAGAACGCCGTACGCCACGCCCGCCGCGCCGACGACGATGCCCACGATGCCCAGCACGCGGGCGGTGGTGTCGCTGTCGTCGCCGGAGGCCGTGGTGGCGGAGGCGGTGGTCTCGGTGGTCTTCGAGGTGTCGGCGGCGTCGGTGGCGTCCGTGGTGTCGGCCGTCCCGTGGGTGTGGCCGTCCGCGGCGGCGGCCGAGAGGGCGAGTACGGGGGCCGGGTTCTCGGGCTCCTCGGCGCCGTCCTTCTGGACCTCGATCCAGCGGACGACCTCCTTGTCGGAGTACGTCTGGACCGCCTTGAAGACGAGTTCGTCGGCGTGGTCGGGCAGCGCGCCGATGGAGAGCGGGAACTTCTGGAAGTAGCCGGGTTCGATGCCCTTGCCGTCGGCGGTCCAGGTGACCTTGGTGACGGCCTCGGAGATCGTCTCGCCGTGCGCCTTCACCGGCTCGGCCAGCTTGGCCCTGGTGACCTTGACGGTCCAGCCGTCGAGGGGCTGGGGCATCACCGAGGCGAGCGGGTGGCCGGCCGGGAGGCTGACCTCCAGCTTGGTGGTCGAGGCCTTGTCGCGCTCGTTGGGCACCTTGAAGTCGACGACGACGTATCCGCCCTTGGCGGCTGTGCCTTCCGGCTGCACTGTGACGTGCGCGAAGGCGGGGGAGGAGAGGACGAGCACGGCCGAGCCGGCGACGGCACCGGTGGCGGCGAGACGGGAAACCTTCATGGAAGGGAGTGCTCCACTTCGAGTTCGGTGGTTCCGCTGATGAGGAGGGGGCGCGTGGTGTCCCGGCTGCGGAACACGGGCACGCGCGCGTGCCGCACGACGGCGGCCGGCCCCTCCCGGGCGGGATCAGCGCTCCGGTGAAGTGGTGGTGGTCGCGTCGTGTCAGGCGGCGAGAAGGAGTACGGCGTCGGTGGGCGGCCCGCGTCTGATCACCGTGTGCTGGAGGGCGACGGTGTGCGGCACCGGCGGCGCGAACAGGGCGGTGCGGTGCGGGCGCGGGCCCGTCACCGGTACGCCCGGGAGCCCGGCCCGCAGGGCGCGCACCAGGGCGAGGGCTCCGCGCAGGGCTCGTACGAGCGCCCCCTCGGCGACTCCGTGCGCCGAGAGGTCCGCCAGCCGCAGCAGCGCCAGGTCCCCGTTGCGCAGCAGCCAGCCCGCGGCGAGCGCCGCGAGGAGGTGGCCGAGCAGCATGGGCAGGGACGGCAGCATCTCCATCGAGGAGCCGGAGCCGGAGGCCGCGGAGAGGGCGCCCGCCGGGTGGTGCATGGCGCCCATGTCCATGTCCGGGGCGAGCCGGGCGGCGGTCAGGATCCGGTGTGCCTGCGCCGGGCTGATCGCGGCGGCCGTGGTGCCGCACAGCAGGTGCGCGGCGCGGGCGACGAGGGCCGCGTCGGAGGCGGACATCGCGCCGGGGGCGGTGGCCGTCATGCCGGCCTGGCCCAGTCCGAACAGGGCGTGCAGCACGGTCTGGCCGACCGCGAGCAGTGCCACGACCGCGGGCAGCGGGCGCACCCGTCCGGCGAGCGGAGCCGTGACCAGGACCGTTCCGAGGAAGCCGGCGCCGAGGGTCCACAGCGGCACGGTCCCGGTCGAGGCGAGCACGTGTCCTGCCGCGGCCAGCACGACACAGACCGCGGAGAAGACCGCGGCCCGCAGGACGCGGAGTCCGCTTCCGGGGCGCGCCGTGCGCGGCTGGGGGGCAGTCATGGCGGGCCCATCATCGCACTGGCCCCCCGACCGCCCGAGGGCAGCCCGCCCGGTGCGGCGCGACCGGCGCGCCCCCCGGCACACGGGCACCCCTGCATACATCGATCGGCGCCCCTGTGCATCCCCCGTATGGGCGGCCTCACGTCGACCGCGCGCTTATCCGGGGGCCGTGGCGGCAATACGTAACGGTATGTCGAGCCGCGGCCGGGAGGCTGGAGCATGAGCATCTGGTGGTCACTGCATCTGCGGCGAGAAGCCGCGAGCGTGCCGCTCGCCCGGCGCCTGCTCCTCGGCACGATGGAGACGGCGGGAGTCGACCCGGACGTCTCCTACGACCTCTCCGTCGCCCTCACCGAGGCCTGCGCGAACGCCGTCGAGCACGGCGGCGACACCGCGCGCGGCACCTCCACGGAGGCGTACCGGGTCACCGCCTATCTCGACGGTGAGAAGTGCCGTATCGAGGTGGCCGACTCGGGCCCCGGCTTCACCCGCGGGCAGCGCGTCCGGCGCGCCCCGGAGGAGGCCGAGCACGGCCGCGGCCTCTGTCTCATCGAGGAACTCGCCGACCACGTCCACATCGGTTCCGCCCCGGGCCGGGGCGGCGCGGTGGTCAGCTTCGACAAGATCCTGAAGTGGCGCGAGGACGCTCCGCTCATGGCGGCGGTCTGAGCCGCGCGGTACGGCGGTCCCCGGAGTCCCGGGCGGCGCCTCAAGGGCAACTACCGCCCCTACGAGGGGAGTTGTCCGCCCTGCCCGCCCACCGCGCCGCGCGCGCGTCCTGCGCCGGGCTGTGAACCGTCCCCCGGCCGACCCCCTCGGACCGTTCCGGCCGCACCGGGCCCGGCACGTGAAGGGCCGGGCACCTCGGTGGTGCCCGGCCCTTCGTCGCGCTGCTCCGCACGGCCTCCCGAGGTGCCCGGCCGGCACCCCGGAGACCCCCTCTCAGCCCCTTCTCAACCCTTCAGCGAGGCCATCCAGGACTCCACCTCGTCGGAGCGGCGCGGGAGGCCGGCCGAGAGGTTGCGGTTGCCGTCGTCCGTGACCAGGATGTCGTCCTCGATGCGGACGCCGATGCCCCGGTACTCCTCCGGGACGGTCAGGTCGTCCGCCTGGAAGTACAGGCCCGGCTCCACCGTGAGGACCATGCCCGCCTCCAGGGTGCCGTCGACGTAGGACTCGACACGCGCGGCGGCGCAGTCGTGCACGTCCAGGCCGAGCATGTGACCCGTGCCGTGCAGCGTCCAGCGCCGCTGGAGGCCGAGCTCCAGGACGCGCTCGACCGGGCCCTCGACCAGACCCCACTCCACGACCTTCTCGGCGAGCACGCGCTGCGCCGCGTCGTGGAAGTCGCGGTACTTGCCGCCGGGGCGCACCGCGGCGATACCGGCCTCCTGCGCCTCGTACACGGCGTCGTAGATCTTCCGCTGGATCTCCGTGTACGTGCCGTTGACGGGCAGCGTGCGGGTGACGTCGGCGGTGTAGAGGGTGTGCGTCTCGACGCCCGCGTCCAGCAGGAGCAGGTCGCCCGAGCGGACCGGGCCGTCGTTGCGCACCCAGTGCAGGGTGCAGGCGTGCGGTCCGGCGGCGCAGATCGAGCCGTAGCCGATGTCGTTGCCCTCGACGCGGGCGCGGAGGAAGAACGTTCCCTCGATGTAGCGTTCCGAGGTCGCCTCGGCCTTGTCGAGGACCTTGACCACGTCCTCGAAGCCGCGGACGGTCGAGTCGACGGCCTTCTGCAGCTCACCGACCTCGAACTCGTCCTTGACGAGCCGGGCCTCGGAGAGGAAGACCCGCAGTTCCTCGTCGCGCTCGGCGGTGACCTTGTCGGCCAGCGCCTCCTCGACGCCGGCGTCGTACCCGCGCACCACCCGGACCGGGCCGGTCGCCGCGCGCAGCCGGTCGGGGAGCCGGCGCACGTCCGACGCGGGAATGCCGTAGAGCGTGCCGGCCTCGGTGAGGGAGTGGCGGCGGCCCACCCAGAGTTCGCCCTGGCCGGAGAGCCAGAACTCGCCGTTCTCGCGGTCGGAGCGCGGCAGGAGGTAGATCGTCTCCCGGTGGCCGTCGGCCGTGGGCTCCAGGACGAGGACGCCGTCCTCCGTCCCGTCGCCGGTCAGATACGCGTACTCCACCGATGCCCGGAAGGGGTACTCGGTGTCGTTGGACCGGGTCTTGAGGTGGCCCGCGGGGATCACCAGGCGCTCGCCCGGGAAACGCGCGGACAGGGCGGCACGGCGGCGGGCGGTGTGCCCGGCCTGGGCGACGGGCTGCAGGTCGTGCAGCTCGGTGTCGGCCCATCCGGACTTCATGTTCTCGGCCAACTCGTCGGACACGCCCGGGTACAGGCCGTTCTTGCGCTGCTTGGTGGGCTCCTCGTCGGGTTCGGTCTCCGGGCCCGCTGCGGTGGCAGCAGTATCCGACACAGCCGGGTTGAGCTCGTCGGCCACGGTCATCCTCCTCGATACGGCACTGGACCCCGTCATCGTACGGTCGTACGGCAGGGGGCCCAGGGCCGGAGGGCCTGTTACACCGGGCCGGCCGGCGGCCACGCGGCACGAGCGGCGCCGCTGTCCGGCGCGGACCGCGCGGACAGCGGGAGCGGACCGCGCGGCTACCGGAAGCTGGCCGCGAGAAGTACCACGTCCTCGTCGCTGTCCGCGGTGTCGAGGCCGTCCGGCAGCATGGACCGCAGGACGTGGTCGGCGATCGCGTCCGGGTCGCCGCGCAGCCCCTTGGGGACGCTCGCCGCCGCCGAGTGCAGCCGGGCGAAGGCGCGGTCCACGGGGTCGCCGGTGCGGTGCAGCAGCCCGTCGGTGTAGAGCAGCACCGTTTCGCCTGCCTCCGCCTCGAACTCCATGCTCGGCGCCTCCCAGCAGGCGAGCATCCCCAGCGGCGCGGAGACCGACGTCTCCACGAACTCGGTGCGCTCCCCGCCCAGCAGAAGCGGCGGACAGTGCCCGGCACCGGCCAGGGTGATCTTGCGCAGCGCCGGCTCGCAGTAGGCGAACAGGGCGGTGGCGGAGCGGGCCGGTTCGGTGAGCCGCAGCAGCAGTTCGAGGTCGGACAGGACGGCGACCGGGTCCTCGCCCTCCATCACGGCGTACGCCCGCAGCGACGCGCGCAGCCGGCCCATCGCGGCGACCGCGCTCGGCCCGGCGCCGCTGACCGCGCCGACGGCGAGGCCGAGCGCGGCGTCCGGCAGCGGCAGCGCGTCGTACCAGTCGCCGCCGCCGCGCGGACCGGTGCGGTGCCGGACGGCGAGCCGTACGCCGGCCACGCGCGGGAGCCGGGACGGCAGCAACTCCTCGGTCATGGTCGCCATGCACGCGCGCGTGCGCTCCAGTTCCAGCAGCCGGGCCAGGTGCTCGGTCGCGTACCGCACGTACAGGCCGGCGAGGTGGCGGGGGCGTTCGCCGGGGGCGGCGGGCTCGTCGTAGAGCCACATGGCGGCGCCGAGGCGGCCGGCGGCGTCGGTGGACAGGGGGAGCGCGTAGCTGGCGGCGTAGCCGAGGCGGGCGGCCACCTCGCGGTGGCGGGGGTCCAGGGCGTCCTCGGCGAACAGGTCGGGGCGGATGACCTCACCCCCGGCCTCCGGAACGTCGTCGAGGAGCCGGCCGTAGGGCATCGCGCCGCGCGGGACGGTCTCGATATGACCGAGATCGGCCCGGGCGAGGCCCAGGCCGATGGTGGTGTCGGGGCCGAGTCCGTCGCCCGGTTCCAGGACCACGAGTCCGCGCCGGGCGCCCACCAGAGCGGCTCCGGCGCGCAGCAGTTCACGCAGCGCGTCGTCGAGTGCTTCCGTGCGGGCCAGCCGTTCCATGAGCTCGTGCAGGGTCGTGAGATCGGAGACCCAGGCGGCGAGCCGGTCCTGGAGCAGGGCACTCGGCGCGTTCGCGGCGGTGTCCTGCCGCTCCCCGGCGGTCCGGGTGTTCGGTCCGGGGGCGGAGGGGGCCGGAGAGGCACCCGGGGCGGCCGGCGCGGGCGCGACAGTGTGGGCTGGAGAGGGAACCGTTGAATCGATTCCAGCCACTTTCGGAGGGTGAGGGGCGTTCATGTCGTCCGGCTTTCCGACCGGTGCGTATTGCTCGATAGCATCGCAAACCCCCATGTCATTCTGCGCCGCTGGCAGTGTCTCCACATGTACACGCACTCGTGAGGGGATGTCCAGCATTGTCCTGCCGGGATTCCTGGTGTCCAAGCGTCTGACGGTGTTCTTTCTCCGACCCCTTGCGGATTGGCGAAGTTGGCCTAAAACTGCTCTAGGGGAAGCCCGATTGCGGTCGACTGGGCTTGCTCGACGGAGCGTCACACCGGTTGTGATGGGTACGTACTCGGAGAAGGCCAGGGGCGGTTGGGGGACTGCCCGGAACCTGGCGACGGACCCGGGCGTCTTAACCACCGACGACCGAGCCCCATCCTCCCGCGGCGGAGGCGGAGAGACCCACGCGCGACGTAAAACGCCAGACTTCGCCACCCCGCGCCACGCCCGTACTTCTGCCCGACGCGGTACGGACGCGGACGCAGCCAACGATCTGCCCATAGGGGTTCCCCTTGCCACGCGCAGGGGTGTGATGCGCCAAAAGGTACGCACAGTGCAGTGATCGACACATGGTGTGATGCAGCCCACGGTGTTGCCAGGCGTGCAACGGAAAGGAACGAGCGCTCATGCGCGAGATCCTCGGAAGGCGACGCAGGCTCCTGTCCAGGCGAAACGACGGAAGGCCTGAGATGCTCGGCGCGGCCCTGACCATCGCGGCCGATTGGCAGTGGCCCGTACTCCCCGGTGTGTCACCGGATCCGCAGGGCCGGGCCCGCTGCGGCTGTCCCGACCCGGAGTGCACGGTCCCCGGTGCCCATCCCTTCGATCCCGGCCTCCTCGCGGCCACCACCGACGCGCGCATGGTGCGCTGGTGGTGGGCCAACCGCCCGACGGCCCCCATCGTCCTCGCCACCGGCGGCAAGGCGCCCTGCGCGGTGAGCCTGCCCGCGCCCGCGGCCGCCCGCGCCCTCGCGGCGCTCGACCGGAGCGGCATGCGCCTCGGCCCGGTCGTCGCGGCGCCCACCCGCTGGGCGCTGCTCGTCGAGCCGTACTCCATGGAGCAACTGGGCGAGCTGTTGTACGCCCAGGACCATGTCCCCGGCTCGCTCCGCTTCCACGGCGAGGGCGGCTATCTGGCGCTGCCGCCGTCCGAGACCGGTCACGGGCAGATCCGCTGGGAGCGCGCACCGCTGCCCGGCTCGGCCGCGCCCTGGGTGCCGGGCGTGGAGGCCGTGGTCGACGCGGTGGTCGAGGCCCTCACTCGTACGGGTGTGAGCGCGCCCGAGTTGTAAGGGTCTTGGGCGCGCGGGGAACCCGGCGCCCTCGATCGGTCGTTATCTTCCGCTTCATGCTGCGTCATTCCGGTGGGCGATCCACGGACCCCCGAAGAGTCCGTCTGCTCGCCCTGGCGGGGGTCGTGGTGTGCGCGGTCGCGCTGCCTCTCGCCGTCGCCTCCGCCGGCCCCGCGGGGCCGGCGGGCGCCGAGGGGTCCGCCGCCGTCCGTTCCGCCGCCCACGACGACCGCCCGGCGCCGTCCGCCGCACCCCGCCGCTCGCCGCTCCTGCTCGGCCTGGGTCTCGCCACCGCGGCCCGCTGCGGGCCCCCGCTCTCCACCCCCGACGGCATCGAGGCGCAGACCTGTGTGATGACGCAGGGTACGGAGACCTGGGCGCGCACCTACTACCGGAACGCGACCGGCGGCGACCTGGACGCGGTGCTGAGCCTCATGGGGCCGGGCAGCCGTACGGTGCAGATGCGCTGCGCCGTGAGCACGGAGGACGAGCCGGGGCTGTGCGAGACACCGCGGCGCCGCACCGAGGGGGAGTTGGCCGGGTACACGGCGGTCGCGGAGTTCGCGGGAGCCGGCGGGGGCGGGCCGCTGTTGCTCCGTTCAGGGAGCAACTCGGCGGCGGCTGGGGCCAGTTGACGATCCGCTTCAGGACGTACAACGGCGGTGCAGATGAGAAGACCCGGTTGCTGGCGACGGGGGATGCACCAGCAACCGGGCTACTCGAACGGTAACAAGAGATCGGCGGTTCGCAAATTCGATCTCGGCTATTCAGACACCGACTCCCTTGCCACGATGGGGAGTTGTGACAGGAGTCATCGGAGCGGACGGAGCTGTCCGACTCCTCGGCAGGCCGGTCACACGGGGTGGCCGGCGCTGTGCGTCAGCTGAGCGTGACCTGTCGGTTGGTCAGCCCGCCGCGCGCGCGGCGCTCGGCGGTGGTGAGGGGCTCGTCCGTGGCCAGGGCCGCGGTGAGCCGCTCCGCGAACTCGGTGGCCGGCTTCTCGATGTCGTCCGCGGTGACCCCGCTCGGCAGGTCCCAGACCGGCACGGTGAGCCCGTGCGCGCGGAAGGAGCCCACCAGGCGGGTGCCCTCGCCCAGACCGGAGCGGCCGTCCGCGTGCAGCCGCGCGAGAGCGTCCAGAAGCTGCTCCTCCGGGTACGGCATCACCCAGCGCAGATGGTTCTTGTCCGGCGTCTCGCACCAGTAGGCGCCGTCCACGCCCTGGAGCCGTACGGTCGGGACGGCGGCGGCGTTGGCGCGCTCCAGGGAGGCGGTCACGTCCGGGGTCGCGTTCTCCGCCTCCGGGACCCAGAACTCGAACCCGGTGTGCACAACTGGCTCGAAGACGCCTTCCGGGTCCAGCAGATCCTGCAGCCGGGGACCGTCGGCCGGGGCGCGGCGGGCCTGGACCGGCGTGCCCGGCTCGGCGACGAGCGCGCGCCGGAGGGTGTCGGCGAGGTCGCGGCTGATGTCACCGGAGGCCGTGTCGTTCTGCAGGCCGAGCAGGACCGAGCCGTCGTCGCGGCGCAGGGCCGGCCAGGCCATCGGCAGCACGGTGGCGAGCGTGACCGACGGGACGCCCTCGGGCAGGCCGCCCTTCAGGGGCAGCGCGGCCGTGGCGGCGGGCACCAGCTCGCGCAGCGCGACCCAGTCGCCCTCGCCGGCCAGTCCCTCGAAGGGGCGCTGCACCAGCTCGGTCACCGCGTGCGCGGCGGCGCGGCCGTGACAGGCCTTGTAACGGCGGCCGCTGCCGCAGGGGCAGGGCTCGCGCGCACCGACGACCGGGACCTCTTGGTCGCTGGGCTGTGGCCGCCGGGCCGTGGTCTGGGGTCGCTTCTTGGCCATCGTGGGTGTCTCCCGGTTACGGCTCGTCTGGTACGGGCGGGAGCCTAGCCGCTCATGCCGTGGTCGACGGGAGCCTGTGGACAACCCGCCCGCTCACGGCACCGGCCGCGCTCCGGCGGGCACTCGCTCAGTCCAGGTCGTCGAAGGCGCCCGCGAAGTCCAGCCCCGTGATCGCGGGAACCGGCGGCGCGGTGACGCGCGTAGCGAAGTCGCCGCACGGCTGCCCGGCATCCGGATCATGGACGTCGTCGTGGACGACGACCCACACGGTGACCTCGCCCCGGGTGTCGTCCCGGACACCCCAGTCGTCGGCCAGCGCGGAGATGATGTTCAGCCCGCGACCGCCGTGCGCGGTGACCGAGGGGGTGGCCGGAGCCGGGCGGGTCGGGCCGCCGCCGTCCGTCACCTCGACGGTGAGCCGTCCGCCGGTCTCCACGCGCCAGGCGCACCGCACGTCGCCGTCCCCGGCCAGGGCGTCGCCCAGGGGCCGGCCGTGCTTGCACGCATTGCTGAGAAGTTCGGAAAGGATCAGTACGGCATCGTCGATGACCGCTTCCGACACTCCGCCCGTGCGCAGTTGATCGCGCATGCGGTGTCGCGCCTTGCCCACGCCCGCAGGGCCATGGGTTACGGCCATGCTCGACGACGCGGGCACTTCCTGTGCCACCACCAACGCCACCCCCGAGACCTCCTTCGCCCCACACCACGGTGTGGATGCCCCATTGGCCTGAACCGGAAACCGGGCAGGCAACGTTCCGTGACGCATTCACCCCGATCGAATACGCAACGAACGCGCCGGAGCACTCCCCGTAATCGGGTGGCTTGTTTTCGATGGTGTGGCCGAGTTCGGAGGATGGTGCAGGTGGGGCCACCGGGTCAAGGGTGTTTGGGGGTTTTTATGAGGTCGTTCCCATTCCGCGGCCGAGCTGGCTCAGAACAGAGCCCGGGCGATTGGTGATGATGGCGTCAATGCCCAGGTCAACGCAGAGATCGACGTCCTCGGGCTCGTTCACCGTCCACACGTGCACCTGGTGACCGGCGTTTTTCAGCCGCTCGATATACGCAGGGTGATTGCGCACGATGCGGATCGAGGGGCCCGCGATCCGGACACCGGCCGGAAGACGTCCGTCCCTCAGCCGGGGCGAGAGGAACTGCAGCAGGTAGACCGTCGGCAGCGTCGGCGAGGCGGCCCGCACCCGGTGCAGCGAACGCGCCGAGAAACTCATCACCCGCACCGGCGACTCGGCGGCCGAGGCCGGCGCGTCCAGTCCGAAGCGCTTCAGGAGGAGCAGCAGCCGCTCCTCGACCTGCCCCGCCCAGCGCGTCGGATGCTTCGTCTCGATGGCCAGCTCGACCGGTCGCCCCGCGTCCGCGACGAGTTCCAGCAGCCGCTCCAGCGTCAGCACGGACGTGTCACCGCGGTCCTCGGGCAGGTGCTCCCAGTCCGGCTCCTCGTCCCGCGTCTTCCAGGACTCGCGGGACTTCCAGGAACCGAAGTCCAGGGCCGTCAGATCGGCGAGCTCCAGCGCCGAGACCGCGCCGCGTCCGTTGGACGTACGGTTGACGCGCCGGTCGTGGACGCAGACGAGATGGCCGTCCGCGGTCAGCCGTACATCGCATTCGAGGGCGTCCGCACCGTCCTCGATCGCCTTCTTGTAGGCGGCGAGCGTGTGCTCGGGGGCCTCTTCGGAGGCTCCGCGGTGGGCGACGACTCGAATCCGGTGCTGCCGTGCGTGGGTCACCGCGTCATGGTGCCACCGCGGAGGGGTATACGCGGAACCAAGAAGGCCTACCTATACGCCTTTTTGGCAGGAAACAACCCATATAAGGGATCGCCCTGGACCCACAGGTACCGCTTATGGTGCTCTGACGTCCGGTGGGAAAAGCTGACGGCATACAAAAGCACATGCACAGCTGTTTCGCGCCGGACAGTCGACAAGCGTGAACGGGCGTGACCGCATGCTACCGAGAACAACAGCCGTGGACCGAGGAGAAGAGCTGTGAGCACCGAGAACGAGGGCACTGCGGTACCCCCCGCCCCGTCCGCACCTCCCGTGCCGGTGGAATCTCCCGCAGCTTCCCCGCAGCCGGCGCCCCAGGCAGGCGCGCCGACCACCCAGCTCCCGCCGGTGCCCGCCGGCGCCCCGGAGCACGACCAGCCCTACGGCGCCCCGGCCCCCGCGTACGCCGCGCCGGGCGCCCCTCAGAGCCACAGCGCCGGGCCGGGCCCCGACGCCTCCTGGCCGCCCCCGCCGCCGGCCACCCCGTCGTACGCCGACAGCGGCGCGCACGCGGGCGCGGGCGGTTACGCCGAGAGCGGGGCGCACGCCGCTCCGGGCGGTTACGCGGACGGCGGCGCGGGCGCGGGTTCCGACCCGTACGCCGGCGGAGGCGAGGGCGCGGGCGGCGGCTGGGGCTCGTCGTACCAGCAGCAGCCGGCGCACAAGTCCGGCGGCGGACGCGGCGGCCTGCTCGCCGCGGTGCTGATCGCGGCGCTCGTCGCGGGCGGCCTGGGCGGCGGCCTCGGCTACACCCTGGCCAAGAACAACGACGACAACGGCAGTTCCACCACCGTCTCCGCCTCCGACAGCGGCGGCGGCAGCTCGGTCAAGCGCGACCCGGGCACGGTGGCGGGGGTGGCCGCCAAGTCGCTGCCCAGCACGGTCACCATCGAGGCGGAGAGCACCAGCGGCACCGGCGGCACCGGCACCGGCTTCGTCTTCGACACCCAGGGCCACATCGTCACCAACAACCACGTCGTCGCGGACGCGGTCGACGGCGGCAAGCTCACCGCGACGTTCCCGAACGGCAAGAAGTACAACGCCGAGATCGTCGGCCACGCCCAGGGCTACGACGTCGCGGTCATCAAGCTCAAGAACGCCCCCAGCGATCTCAAGCCGCTCTCCCTCGGCAACTCCGACCAGGTGGCCGTCGGCGACGAGACCATCGCCATCGGCGCCCCCTTCGGCCTCTCCAACACGGTGACCACGGGCATCATCAGCGCCAAGAACCGCCCGGTCGCCTCCAGCGACGGCAGCTCCACCAGCAAGGCGTCGTACATGAGCGCCCTGCAGACCGACGCCTCCATCAACCCCGGCAACTCCGGCGGCCCGCTCCTCAACGCCCAGGGCTCGGTGATCGGCATCAACTCCGCGATCCAGTCGACCGGCAGCAGCGGCGGCCTCGGCGGCACCACCCAGTCCGGCTCGATCGGTCTGGGCTTCGCCATCCCGATCAACCAGGCCAAGTACGTGGCCCAGCAGCTGATCGCCACCGGCAAGCCCGTCTACGCCAAGATCGGCGCGTCGGTCTCCCTGGAGGACAGCACCGCCGGCGCGACCATCACCGCCCAGGGCGCCAGCGGCGCCTCCTCGGTCGAGACCGGCGGCCCCGCGGCCAAGGCCGGCCTCAAGCCCGGCGACGTCATCACCAAGCTCGACGACTCGGTGATCGACAGCGGCCCGACCCTGATCGGCGAGATCTGGACCCACAAGCCCGGCGACAAGGTCAAGATCACCTACAAGCGGGACGGCTCGCAGCACACGGTCGACCTGACCCTGGGCTCCCGGGTCGGCGACAACTGACGCCCCGAGGCCCCGCCCCGACCGGTTAGTCTTGTCCCCGCGCAGTCGATCACGGACCGCGCGGGGAGGCGTGCCCGAGCGGCCTAAGGGAACGGTCTTGAAAACCGTCGTCGCAGCGATGTGACCGTGGGTTCAAATCCCACCGCCTCCGCCGAGGTCAGAAGCCTTGCAGGTCAGAAGGGGCGCCACTCCTGGGAGTGGCGCCCCTTCGGTGTTCACGCTCTCTCACCCTGGTTCGCGATCGCCCGTATCCCGGTTCTGACCAGTAGGTATGGGCCATCTGTGGGCCGGGATCAGGGCCGCGCATGGGCCGGCCCCCTGGCCGACCGCACTCACCCCCGCCCCCGCCCCCCAGTCATCCGGGCCGCCGACGCGATGGTCGTGCGGGCCTCGTGTGTGGTGAGGCCTGTGCTGCGGGCGGCTTCGATCAAGGGGGCGACCAGGGCGGGGCCGATGCCGTTCTCGTAGGCGCGGCAGGCTGCCCAGTAGAGGCGGGTGTTGCGCTGGCCCTCGTGGGCGGCGAGGACGAACTGGACCAGGCCCTGGCCGTGTCGGCCGACGGCGGCGGGGGTGGGGTGGTGGCTCCTGGGCGGGGGCAGCAGGAGGCGCAGGAGCGAGGGCGGGCAGGGGGCGGGGGCGAGGTGGGCGGTGCCTGGCGCGGTGGCGTAGACGCCGTGGGCGGTGCGGGAGCCGGGGCCGACGAGGTAGCCGCCGGCGCCTCGGATGTCGATGCCGGGGGCGAGGCGGCCGGCGGAGTTGGGGACGACGACGTCCGGTGGGCCGCTCAGCCAGAGGTGGCGTCCGCCGCTGGGGGTCAGGACGACGACGGTGGCGGGGATCGTGAAGAGGTGCCGGAGGGCGAGTTCGCGCAGCGCGGCGGAGGCGTCCGTGCCGGTCTTCGTGTCGAGGTCGACGCCGATCAGGTGGTGCGGGGGCAGTCCGCACGCGATGCCGTAGCCGGTGGCCCAGGGTGCGGCGGCGAACAGGGCGCGGACGCGTGCCGGGTCGGTCGAGGCGTCGTACACCCCGTGGCCGGGGCGGCCACACGCGCCGTGGCAGGGCGGGCTCGCGGGGCCGGGGCCGTCGTGGTGCGGGGAGCGCAGGGCCGGCAGTTTCGTCCGGGAGAGGGGGATGACGGCCAGTCCGCGTTCGGCGGCGGACAGGGCGTGTGCGAGGGCCAGGGCCAGCGTCGTGGCCTGCCGGTCGGTGGGGGCCATGGGTTCAGTTTCGTACGTGCGTTCGAGAAAGGGAAGAGGGGTGGCGCGGCCCGGCGAGGGTGAGGGCGGGTGAGCGGGGGCGTGGCGGAACGATTCGCCCTTAGTCGTGTCCGGGGCCGGGTGTCCGAGCCGCCCTCGCCTGTCCCGAACCGGCGCTTTTCGGTGAGTGAAGGGGTTTATCGACATGTCATCACGCTTGAGGGGTAATTGCGGCCTGCGGGGTGGTTCGAGCGGGAGGGCGTGGGCAACTCTGGTTGCGCGACGTCGTGCACAGCACCGGGGCGGCCGGCCAACCGCCCAGGCAGAAGCCGTACTTGTGATGCGTCCGGCGAGGAAGCCGGGGCGTACCCCGTTCTGGAGGAACAACATGGCAAGCATCCGTACCGCCCGCGTCATCGCCGCCGTCTCCGCCCTCCCTCTGGCAGCCGCCCTCTTCGCCGGCGTCGCGGTGGCGGACAACGGGGCGCTCACGGGCAACGGATCGAACGCGGGTGCGGCGTCCGTCAGTGGCAGTGGGGTCGGACATGACAACGACGGCAACTCCGCCACCACCCAGCAGCAGGCGGTCGGCTCCCACGCCTCGAACCAGAACAACACCGCCCAGGTCGATGGGTCCGCCTTCACCGCCGTCAACCAGGGAAACCGCAACGTCGCCGTCAGCTTCAGCCACCTCTGGTGAGTCCTGGCTGACCTCCGCGTAGGGGTGCGCGGGGCAGTGCTTCAAGGGTCGTGACACGTCTGCGCGGCGGTGCTCCGGTACCGCCGCGCAGACGTTTCCGCGGGCGCCGTCCCGCTGGTGCGCTCAGCGCGACGACCTTGACAGGGCACGGTATCTGACGGACAGTCAGAAAACTTCGTCCGTACGACGTCACGGAGGCCGCCGTCGTGCATCTCGCCCCCACCGAGCGGCAGCAGCGACTGCGCGCCGAACTGCGCGCATACTTCGCGGAGTTGATGCCGGACGGACCGCCCACCGCCCCGGCGGAACAGCGGGCCCTGCTCCGCCGGATCGGCGCCGACGGTCGCCTCGGCCTCGGCTGGCCGGTGGAGTACGGGGGTCAAGGGCGGGGCGCGGACGAGCAGTTCGTCTTCTTCGACGAGGCGTACCGGGCCGGCGCACCGGTCTCGATGGTCACGCTCAACACGGTGGGACCGACCCTCATGAAGTACGGCAGCGCGCGCCAGAAGGCCGAGTTCCTGCCCCGCATCCTGCGCGGCGAGCTGGTCTTCGCGATCGGCTACAGCGAGCCGTCGGCCGGCACGGACCTCGCGTCCCTGCGGACCCGGGCCGTACGGCAGCGGCGGACGCGCCCCGAGGACGGAGAGAACGGAGAGGTCCGCGAAGACGGTCGGGACAGCGAGGCCGGTCCGGCCGCTCAGGACAGTCGGGCCGGTCGGGCCGGTCGGGACGGTCAGGGTGGCGACTGGCTGATCGACGGGCAGAAGATCTTCACCTCCAACGCCCAGAACGCCGACTGGATCTGGCTCGCCTGTCGCACCGACCCCGACGCCCCCAGGCACCGGGGCATCTCGATCATCCTCGTCCCCACCGACGCGCCCGGCTTCTCCTGGACGCCGATCGAGACGGTGGGCGGACAGACGACGACCGCCACGTACTACGACGGGGTGCGTGTCCCGGGCGGTCATCTCGTCGGCGCGGAGAACGAGGGCTGGTCGCTCATCACCAGCCAGCTCAACCACGAACGGGTCGCCCTCGCCGCGATCGGTATGCAGGCGGAGGACTTCTACGCGGCGGTGCTGGCAACCGTCCGCGCACCCGACCCGGTGACCGGCGAGCGCCGTATCGACCAGCCCTGGGTCCGTGCGCAACTGGCCGAGGCGCGGGCCCGGTTGGCTGCCACCCGGCTGCTCAGCTGGCGGCTGGTGGGAGCGGTCGGGGCGGGCGGCCCGGCCCCCGGCGACGCGAGCGCCGTGAAGGTCGCGGGCACCGAGTCGGCGGTGGCGGTGTACCGCATCTGCCAGCACGTGCTCGGCACCGACGGTCTTGCCGGGTCGGTGCGTTCGGGGTCGCCGGGGGCGTTCGGGGACGGCGAGCTGGAGCGGCTGAACAGGGCTGCGCAGATCAACACCTTCGGGGGCGGGGTGAGCGAGGTGCAGCGGGAGATCGTCGCGACGATGCGACTCGGGATGACCAAAGTGACGAGGGCGACGAAGGCAACAGGGGCAACAGGGGCAACAGGGGCGACGGGGGCGCGGCAGTGAGCGACGGGGGCGACGGGGAGGCGGCCCTGAGCGGTGAAGGCCGCGGGGGCGCGACCGTGAGCGGTGACGGCGGCGATGAGGCGCCCGGGGGCGGCGAGTTGGGGATACGGCTCAAGGCGTACGAGGGGCTGCGTGCCGCCGATTCCACGGGCGTGGCCTGGGATCCCGTCAACGAGCCGATGATCCGGCACTGGTGCGAGGTGCTGGGCGACACCGGTGCCGCCTACCGGGGACCGGACGCCGTCGCCCCGCCCACGATGCTCCAGGCGTGGACGATGGCCGGCCTCTCCCCCCGCCCCGAACGCCGTGGCCCCTACGACGAGTTGCTCGGCCTGCTCGACGCGGCAGGCTGCACGTCGGTGGTCGCCACCGACTGCGAGCAGGAGTATCTGCGGCCGTTGCGGCCGGGGGACGCGATCACCTACGACTCGGTGATCGAGTCGGTCTCGGAGCGCAAGACGACGAAGCTCGGCACGGGGTACTTCGTCACCACCCGCATGGACATACGCGTCGGCGCCGACCTCGCGGGCACGCACCGCTTCCGCATCCTCAAGTACGCCCCCGCGCGGCGGCAGGAACCGGGCCCCCTCCCCCGCCCCCGGCGTCCGCGTCCCGTCGTCAACCGGGACAACGCGGGCTTCTGGGAGGGCGTGCGGCGGCACCGCCTCCTCATCCAGCGGTGCACCGCCTGCGGCACGCTCCGCCACCCCTGGCTGCCGGGCTGCAACACCTGCGGCGGCCTGGACTGGGACACCGTGGAGGCGAGCGGTGAGGGAACCGTCTTCTCGTACGTCGTCATGCACCACCCGCCCTTCCCCGCCTTCGACCCCCCGTACGCGGTCGGCCTGATCGAACTGGCCGAGGGGGTGCGGATCGTGAGCAACGTGGTCGGAGTGCCGTACGACAAGGTCCGTATCGGGCTGCCGGTGCGGCTGGAGTTCCGGCGATACGCGGACGAGGACGAGGGCGCGGACGAGGGCGCGGACAGGGAGGCCGACGAGGGCGGGACGCTGGTGCTCCCGGTCTTCGCGGCGGTCGGCGGTGCGGGCTGAGATGGACTTCACGCCTACGGAGGAGCAGACGGCGGCCCGCGAACTCGCCGCCCGGGTCTTCGGCGACCTCGCGGCCCCGGAGCGGCCGGCCGCCGCCGGGACGGGCACCGACCCCGAGCTGTGGAAGGCGCTGTGCGCGGCCGGACTGGTCGGCGCCGTAACGGAGTTGGGGCTCCTCGGCCTGGTGCTGCTGCTGGAGGAGCAGGGCCGGACGACGGCCCAGGTGCCGTTCGCGTCGACGTGCGTGTACGGACTGCTGGCGGTCGCGTCGCACGGTTCGGCGGAGCAGCGCGAGCGGCTGCTGCCGGGGATCGGCGACGGCTCGGTGGTGGTGGGCGGGGCGCTGCCCGCCCAGGGGGGCGTACGGGCGTCCGGGCGGGGCGAGTTGACCGGGACCGTGCCCGTCGTCCCCTGGCTCCGGGAGGCCACGCACGTCCTCGTCGCGGACGGACGGCGCCGGCTGTGGCTGACGCCGGTCCCACAACCCGGCGCACGGGTCGAGCCGGTGGAGCTCACGGCACCCTGGTCGGCGGGGCGGCTGACACTCGACGGGGCACGCGCCGAGCGGCTCGGCGGCGCACCGCTCGGCGGCGAGGGAGCGAACGGCGAGGGAGCGGACGGCGACCACGCCCCCGCCCACTCCGATGCCTACTCCGACGTCCTCGCCACCGCCCGTACCGCCTTCGCCGGTCTTCAGGCCGGGGTCTGCGCCGGGTCGCTCGCGCGGGCCGTGGCGCACACCACCTCGCGGGAGCAGTTCGGGCGTCCGCTGGCCACCCGGCAGGCGGTCCAGCTCCGGGCCGCGGACGCGTACATGGACACCGAGGCGATCCGGGTGACCGCGTACGAGGCGGCCTGGCGCCGGGACGCCGGGCTGCCCTACGGCACCCACGCGCTGACCGCCGCCTGGTGGGCGTCCGACGCCGGGCAGCGGGTCGTCCACGCCGGCCAGCATCTGCACGGCGGCGCGGGAGCCGACCTGCGGCACCCGGTCCACCGCCACTTCCTGTGGGGCCGCCAACTGGACGCGTATCTGGGCTGCGGCGCGGAACTGCTGCAAGAACTGGGCGAGTTGATCGCCGAAGGGGAGGCGGGGGCATGACGGCGGAGGTGCGGGCGGGCGACGCGCTGCCGCCGTTGGAGATCGAGGTCACCCGCACGCTGATCGTCGCCGGGGCCATCGCCTCGCGCGACTACCAGGACGTGCACCACGACGCCGAGGCGGCTCGGCGGAAGGGCTCCCCCGACATCTTCATGAACATCCTGACGACCAACGGCCTGGTCGGCCGGTACATCACGGACCACTTCGGCCCGGCGGCCACGCTCCGCAAGGTGTCCATCCGGCTCGGCGCGCCCAACTACCCCGGCGACACGATGGTGTTGACGGGCCGAGTCGAGCGAGTGGACGGCGGAACAGCGACGGTGAGCGTGGTCGGCGCCAACGCGATCGGCCGCCACGTCACCGGCACGGTGACGCTCGTCCTGCCCACGACGCACTCGACGCACTCGACGCACTCGACGTCCACGACACACACGAGGGACGGTTCATGAGCGTACGGAGCCGGGACGCGCTCGGCGGGCGGGCGGCGGTCGTCGGGATCGGGGCGACGGAGTTCTCCAAGGACTCCGGCCGCAGCGAGCTGCGGCTCGCCGTGGAGGCGGTGCGGGCCGCGCTGGACGACGCCGGGCTGACACCGGCGGACGTGGACGGGATGGTCACGTTCACGATGGACACCAGCCCGGAGATCACCGTGGCCCAGGCGTGCGGGATGGGCGAACTGTCCTTCTTCTCGCGGGTCCACTACGGCGGCGGGGCGGCCTGCGCGACCGTCCAGCAGGCGGCGCTCGCGGTGGCGGCGGGCGTGGCCGAGGTGGTGGTCTGCTACCGCGCGTTCAACGAGCGCTCGGGGCGCCGCTTCGGCTCCGGGGTGGCCCACCGGGAGCCGTCGGCGGAGGGCGCGGCGCTCGGCTGGGCGCTGCCGTTCGGGCTGCTCACCCCTGCCTCCTGGGTGGCGATGGCGGCCCAGCGGTATCTGCACACCTACGGCCTGACCGCGGAGGCGTTCGGGCACGTGGCCGTGGTGGACCGCGCGCACGCGGCGACGAACCCGGCCGCGTACTTCCACGGCCGGCCGATCACCCTCGCCGAGCACGCGGCCTCCCGGTGGATCGTCGAACCGCTGCGCCTGCTGGACTGCTGCCAGGAGACCGACGGCGCCCAGGCGCTCGTCGTGACCTCCGTGGAGCGGGCCCGCGACCTGGCGTGCCCGCTCGCCGTGATCGCGGCGGCGGCCCAGGGTTCGGGGCGCGGCCAGGAGCAGATGACCAGCTTCTACCGCGACGGACTGACCGGCCTGCCCGAGATGGCCGTGGTCGCGCGCCAGCTGTGGCGGACGGCGGGCCTCGGCCCGGACGAGATCGACGTGGCGATCCTCTACGACCACTTCACCCCGTTCGTGCTGATGCAGCTGGAGGAGTTCGGTTTCTGCGGGCGGGGGGAGGCGGCCGACTGGGTCGCCGCGGGGCGGCTGCCGCTGAACACGCACGGCGGGCAGCTGGGGGAGGCGTATCTGCACGGCATGAACGGGATCGCGGAGGGGGTGCGGCAGGTGCGCGGCACCGCCGTGAACCAGCGACCGGGGGCCGGGCGGGTCCTGGTGACCGCGGGCACCGGGGTGCCGACGTCCGGGCTGGTCCTCGCCGCGGCCGGCTGACCCCCAGGGGCGAACCCGTAGTACGTTCCCCCGGTCTCCTCCACCTTCAGGAGGTGGCGGAGACCCCACCCCTACAACCTGAGACGGACCCGGCTTCGGGACCTGCGGCCGATCCGCGCGAGCGGGGGTCACTCATAGCGTGGAGCCATGACCACAGCCGTCTGCACCAGCGCTTCGGACGCCGCCGCGCGGCCAGCCGCACGGACCGCCACCCGGGTACCGCGGCCGCTCGCGTACCCGTCGTTCTCGTCGTACGTCAGGGCCCGGCAGCCGCTGCTGCTGCGCGCCGCGCGGTCGCTGACCGCGAACCCGTGCGACGCGGAGGACCTGCTGCAGACCGCCCTCGCCAAGACGTACGTCGCCTGGGAGCGGATCGAGGACCACCGCGCGCTGGACGGTTATGTGCGCCGGGCGCTGCTGAACACGCGCACCTCGCAGTGGCGCAAGCGCAAGGTCGACGAGTTCGCCTGCGAGGAGCTGCCGGAGCCGGAGCCGGGCGGCGCGGCCGACCCGGCGGAGCAGCAGGTGCTGCACGACGCGATGTGGCGGGCGATCCTGAAACTGCCCGCGCGGCAGCGGGCGATGGTCGTCCTGCGGTACTACGAGGACCTCAGCGAGGCGCAGACGGCCGAGGTGCTCGGGGTGTCGGTGGGCACGGTGAAGTCGGCGGTCTCGCGCGCGCTGGGCAAACTCCGTGAGGACCCGGAGCTCGACCTGGTCCGCTGACATCCGGGCGCCGTGATCGATCACCCGGTCCTAGTGACATACCGAGTGGTATGTGCGCAGAATCGTCCCACTCGTCGCGATGTGGCGACGGCGCCCCCGGGAGGACCGCTGTGTACGGCACCATGCAAGATGTACCGCTTCTGATCAGCCGGATTCTGGAGCACGGACGCGCGGTCCACGGATCGTCGCACGTGATCACCTGGACCGGCGAGGCGGAACCCCAGCGCCGTACCTTCGCCGAGACCGGTGACCGCGCCGCCCAGCTCGCGAGCGCCCTCCGCGACGACCTCGGAGTGACCGAGAGCAGCGTCGTGGCCACCCTGATGTGGAACAACGCCGAGCATGTCGAGGCGTACTTCGCGGTGCCCGCGATGGGCGCGGTGCTGCACACCCTCAACCTCCGGCTGCCGGCCGAGCAGTTGGTGTGGATCGTCAACCACGCGGCCGACCGGGTCGTCGTCGTCAACGGTTCGCTGCTCCCGCTGCTCGCCCCGCTGCTGCCCCAACTGCCCACGGTGGAGCACGTCGTGGTGTCCGGGCCCGGCGACCGTTCGCTGCTCGACGGTGCCCACGCGCGCGTGCACGAGTACGAGGAGCTGCTCGCCGGCCGTCCGACCGCGTACGACTGGCCGGAGTTCGACGAGCGCCGGGCCGCCGCCATGTGTTACACCTCCGGCACGACGGGCGACCCCAAGGGCGTGGTCTACAGCCACCGTTCGATCTACCTGCACTCCATGCAGGTCAACATGGCCCAGTCGATGGGGCTGACCGACCAGGACGTGTCCCTGGTGGTGGTCCCGCAGTTCCACGTCAACGCGTGGGGGCTGCCGCACGCCACGTTCATGACCGGCGTGAACATGCTGATGCCGGACCGTTTCCTCCAGCCCGCCCCGCTCGCCGAGATGATCGAGCGGGAGAAGCCGACGCACGCCGCCGCCGTCCCCACCATCTGGCAGGGCCTCCTCGCCGAACTGCACGCCCGCCCCCGCGACGTCTCCTCCCTCACCCAGGTCACCATCGGCGGCTCGGCCTGTCCCCCGTCCCTCATGGAGGCCTTCGACCGGCTGGGCATGCGGGTCTGCCACGCCTGGGGCATGACGGAGACCTCCCCGCTCGGCACGATCGCCCGTCCGCCGGCCCACGCGGTCGGCACCGAACGGGAGTGGGAGTACCGGCTGACCCAGGGCCGTTTCCCGGCCTCCGTCCAGGCCCGCCTCACCGGCCCCGGCGGCGAGCGCCTGCCCTGGGACGGCGAGTCGGCGGGCGAACTGGAGGTGCGCGGCCCGTGGATCGCGGGCGCCTACTACAACGGCCGGGACGCCGAACCCCTGCGCCCCGCCGACAAGTTCAGCGAGGACGGCTGGCTGAAGACGGGCGACGTCGGCACCATCTCCCCCGACGGCTACCTCACCCTCACCGACCGGGCCAAGGACGTCATCAAGTCCGGCGGCGAGTGGATCTCCTCGGTGGACCTGGAGAACGCCCTGATGTCCCACCCGGACGTCACCGAGGCCGCCGTGGTCGCCGTACCGGACGAGAAGTGGGGCGAGCGTCCGCTGGCCACCGTCGTCCTGCGGGAGGGTTCCACCGCCGACTTCGAGTCCCTGCGGACCTTCCTCGCCGACGAGGTGCGGATCGCCAGGTGGCAGCTCCCGGAGCGCTGGACGATCATCGAGTCGGTGCCGAAGACCAGCGTCGGCAAGTTCGACAAGAAGGTCCTACGACGCCGGTACGCCGACGGCGACCTGGACGTCACCCGCCTCTGACCCAGCGGCGCCGTCGTCGCCGTAGGACGGCCGTCGTCTCTTTCGGGCGGCGGCCGCCGGGACCCTCGTGGCGTCGGCTCACGTCACCGTCGCGCGGCGGTCGTGGACCACCCGAGCACCAGCCACACACCCGCCACCGCGCACACCCCGCTCCAGCCCCAGTGGGTGTACGCCGTGCCGGCGAGGGCCGAGGCGAGGGCGCCGCCGGCGAAACCGGCCACCACGTAGGCGGTGTTGGCGGTCGCCGGGGCGGAGGTGGTGGTCAGGGCGAGGGTCTGGTTGGCGACGTGCGAGGCGACCAGCGCCGCGTGGATCGCGACCGCCGCCACGCACAGCGCCCAGAGCACCTGTCCGCCCAGCCAGAAGAGGGGCACGGAGACGGCGGCGAGCAGATACGCGGACCCTACGACCCGGCCCGCGCCGAACCGGTCGACCAGACCGCCCGCGAGCGGGGCCACCGCGCTGGCCGTCAGCCCGAAGAGCCCGAACAGGCCTGCCGTCGCGGTGGAGAAACCGTACGTCGAGCCGGTCGTGCCGGTCAGGAGCAGGGCGAGCGAGGTCCACAGGGCGCTCCACGCGCCGAACATCCCGGCCTGCCGCAGGCACGCGCGCCATAGGTCGGGCGAGGAGCGGACGAGGCCGGGCAGGGCGGTGAGGCCGGCGAAGAGCGGGCCGGTGCGGCGGCGGGTCTCGGCCGGCAGGGCGAGCGCGGTGGCCAGACCGAGGAGCAGGGTCAGCCCGGCCGAGCCGGCGAACACCGCGCGCCAGCCGAAGGCCTGTCCGACCAGGCCGCCCAGCACCCGCGCGGCCACTATCCCGGTGAAGAGCCCGGCGATGACGGCCGCGACATGGCGGGCGCGGTGGTGGGCGGGGGCGCGTTCGGCGACGAGCGGAACGAGGAGCTGGGGGACGACGGTCGCGGCGGCGGCGACGAAGACCGCGCCCGCGAGCGCGGCGGTGCCGGGCGCGGCGGCGGCGCCGATGAGCGCGACCGCGGTCGCCACGGAGAGGGCGGCGACCAGGCGGCGCCGGTCGACCCGGTCGCCGAGCGGGGCGAAGAAGAGCAGCCCGGTCGCGTAGCCGAACTGCGCCACCGAGGCGATCCAGGCCACGGCCGAGGGGGTCGAGCCGAAGTCGTGGGCGATGAGGGGGAGCAGCGGGGCCGCGAGGTAGATGTTGGCGGCCGTCACGGCGGTGCAGACGGCGATGAGGACCAGGAAGAGCTTGCCGGCGGCCGTGGGGCCGGCCGCTCCGCGGGCCGATGTCTGGGCGATGGTTGCCGAGGACATGATCGGTGGGACTCCTTCGGTCCTGCGTGACTGCGGGACTGCGAACTTTCGGGCGGGCGGCGGGCGGCGGGCTGCGGGCGTGGCTCCGGGTGGGTGCGCCTCGGGGCCGGAGTGGCGTCGGACCGGCTCGCCCCCCTCAACTAACCGGTTGGTTGGAAGTGAGAACAGTCTGCCCCGCCGCCGAATTCCCTGTCAACCAAACAGTTGGTTACTTAGCCGCTACCCTGGTCCCAAGCGAGCGAAGGAGCCGTCATGGCAGTCAGGGACCCCGAGGCCACCAGGGCCCGGATCTTCGAGGCGGCGGTCGCCGAGTTCGCCCGTCACGGCATCGCGGGCGCCCGCATCGACCGTATCGCCACCGAGGCCAAGGCCAACAAACAGCTCATCTACGCCTACTTCGGCAACAAGGCGGAGCTGTTCTCCCAGGTCCTCGGCGCCTGCATGCTCAACCTCGCCGTCGCCCTGCCCGTCGACCCGGACGACATCGAGGGCTGGATCGACCGGCTCATGGACTACCACGCGACCCACCCCGAACTGCTGCGCCTCCTCTTCTGGGAGGGCATGGAGTACGGCAGCACCGAACTGCCCGACGAGACCGAGCGCCAGCAGCACTACGCCCTCAAGGTCGCCGCCCTCCAGGACGGCCAGGACCGGGGTGTCGTCAGCGACGCGATCCCGGCCCGCGATCTGCTCTTCCTGCTCGTCGCGATGGCCAACTGGGGCGTCGTCGTACCCCAGATGCGCCGCGTCCTGGTCGGCGCCGATGACACCGACCACGACCGGCTGCGCGAGTCGATCAAGGAGGCGGCGCGCCGGCTGATCGCCAAGTAGCCGTGTCCGACGGTCAGTTGGTGCCGATCCGGGCCAGCAGATCGACGATCCGCGACTGCACCTCGTCACTGGTCGACCGCTCCGCGAGGAACAGCACCGTCTCGCCCGACGCCAGCCTCGGCAGGTCCGCGTCGTCGACGGCGGCCGTGTAGACGACGAGCGGGGTGCGGTTGAGCTGTCCGTTGGTCCGCAGCCAGTCGACGATCCCGGCCTGGCGCGGATGCACCTGCATCAGATCCATCACGACCAGGTTGGGCCGCAGCTGCCCGGCCAGCGTCACCGCGTCGGCGTCGCTCGCGGCCCGCGCCACCTGCATCCCGCGCCGCTCCAGCGTCGCGGTCAGCGCCAGCGCGATCTCCGCGTGCTCCTCGATCAGCAGCACCCGCGGCGGATGCTGCTCACTGTCCCGGGGCGCGAGCGCCTTCAGCAGGACGGCGGGATCGGCGCCGTAGGCCGCCTCGCGCGTCGCCTGTCCGAGCCCGGCCGTGACGAGCACCGGCACCTCGGCGGCCACGGCGGCCTGCCGCAGCGACTGCAACGCCGTCCGCGTGATCGGTCCGGTCAGCGGGTCCACGAACAGGGCGGCCGGGAACGCGGCGATCTGCGCGTCGACCTCCTCGCGCGAGTGCACGATGACCGGCCGGTACCCGCGGTCGCTCAGCGCCTGTGTCGTCGTCACGTCCGGCGCGGGCCAGACGAGCAGCCGCCGCGGGTTGTCGAGCGGCTCGGGAGGCAGTTCGTCGTCCCGCTGCTGCGGCCGGGGCGTGTTCGCGATCTCCACGGCCCCGCCCGGACCGTCGAGCGGCTCGGGCCCCTCGGCCGCGTTCTCGTCCGGCGCCCCTATGGCGTACGACCGCCCGGCACCGTCGGTCGCCTGCGCGAGCCGGGACTGACCGGCGAGCGAGGGCTGGGCCGGCAGGTCGGCCTGCGGCTGCGGACGGCGCCCCTGCTCGGGTGCGGACGCGGCCGGGTCGGTCCGGGTCCCCAGCTTCCGCCGGCGCCCCGAGCCGCCCGGCTGATGCGGGGGAGGCGTCGCCGTCGGCTGCTGCACCTGCGCGGCCTGCCGAGTGAACGGCACCCCCTGCCCCAACGTCCGCACGCTGATCGCCCGCCCCTGCGTCGAGTTGGGGTCCACGGCCCCGCCCGCCTCGGGGGGCAACGGCTGGGCGGCCCGGGGCTGCGGTGCCCCGTGCTCGGCGGGAAGGGGGGCGCCCGAAGCCGCCGGGGCGACGGATCCGGTGGCCGGAACGGGGCTCGGAGACGGGGCGGCCTGCGCGGGGAGCTGCCCGGGGGCACCCTGACCCGGAGCGCCCTGCGGCGCGATCGGCCGCCCCGGACCACCTTGGACGGGAAGACCCTGCGCGGGCACCGGCCGCCCGGGGACAGGCTGCTCGGGGGCACCCTGACCCGGAACGCCCTGCGGCGCGATCGGCTGCCCCGGGGCGCCCTGTGCGGGGAGACCTTGAGCGGGGAGACCTTGAGCGGGGAGACCTTGAGCGGGGACGGGAGCCTGCCCGGACCCGCCGTGCCCCGGCACGCCCTGCCCAGGGGCACCCTGCGCGGTGAAGTTCTGCGCGGAGTTCGGTACGGCGGCGGGCCGCGCCCCTCCGGGGGCCTGACCCCCGACCGCCTGGCCGAGGGCGGGCTGCCCGGGCGCCACCTGTCCCTGACCCAACTGCCCTTGCGGAGCCCGCCCTTGAGGCGCCTGCCCCTGGGATGTCTGCGCCGCGGCGGGCTGTCCGGGCCCCGTCCGGCCCACCGGGAACTGGCCTACGACGGGCCGGCCCACGGCGGGCTGCCCTGCGACGGGTTGTCCCGGCCCGGCCGGCCCGGCCGCCCGGTTCACGGCCGCCAGCCCCAACTCCGCTTGCTGCGAGGCGAGTTGTCCGACCTGCCCGGACTGCACCGGCCGGCCCGTCGGGGCCACGTGACCCAGGACACCGGGCGGCACCTGACCCTCCGGTCCCTGGGCACCCGGAGCCGCCTGGCCCTGCACGCCCTGCCGGGCCACGCCCCGCTCAGCCACGGCCTGGGCGGGAACTGCCTCCGCCGGGAACCCGTCCGCCTGGAACTCCTCCGCCGAAGTCCCCTGCGCGGGAACCGCGCCGCCCTCCGCTCGCTGGGCCACCGCCCGGCGGCGACGGCCCGTGGGAGCGTCCGAGGGGTGCGGCTGGGGCGGGGTGTGGTCGTCGGACTGGTCGTGGGGCACGGCGTCGTGCCGCCCCTCGTCCCGCACGCCCCCCGGCGGAACGTCGCCCAGGACCTGCGCCTGACCGTGACCGCCCGTCTCGTCCGGCCCGCGGTCCGCCTCGGCGGGCGGCAGCGCGAAGACCGTACGGGCACCCGCGTCCTGTGCGGCCGCCCGCTCCGCCGCCGCGGCCAGCGCCCGCCGTCGCCGCCCGGTCGGCTCACCGTCCGCGCCGAGAACCTCGTCCGTGCCGGTGTCGGCACCACCGCCCGCGGGCAGCGCGGCCGGCAGAGCCTGCGGCTCGTCCCCGTCGCGCCCCGCCCTTCGGCCGCCCGGCACACCCTGCGGCGGTACGGTCCCGCCAAGCCCGGTACCGGCCGCGGCCGTACCGGCCTGCTCCCCCGCCATGACGACGGCACCCTCGGACACCCCGCCGGCCCCGACGTCACCCGCGCCCACGGGGGCGATCTCGGCCGACCGTCCGCGCCGCCGCCCGGTGCCGCCGGAACCGTCGTCGGAGCCCGCGTCGTCCGCTGCCGCTGCCGCCGACTCCTCCGCCGTACGCCTCCTGCGCCGGCCGGTGGGTCCACCGGCGGCCTCCGAGTCGTCGGCGCCGTCGGCCGCCCCCTCGCTGTCCAGGAACGCGTCCACCGACGAACGCCGGGCCCGGCGCCGGCCGCCGCCACCGTGGTCCGGCTCGGCCAGCGCGATCTCGGCGCCGCCACCGTTCCCCGCGGCCTCGGCGACGGGCGCGGCCACGGCTCCCGCCCCGCCCCCGATGGGGACTTCGAGGACGTAGGCGTTGCCGCTCATCCCCGGTACGTCATGCGTTTGCAGCACACCGCCGTGCGCGCGGACGATCCCGCGCACGATCGGCTCGTGGACGGGGTCGCCGCCGGCGTACGGCCCGCGCACCTCGATCCGTACCACCGCGCCGCGCTGCGCCGCCGCCACGACCACGGTGTTGTCCAGGTAACCGCCCGCCGACACCGGCGAGTTGCCGGTCGCGTCGACGCCCGCGACATCCGCGACGAGATGCGCGAGCGCGGTCGCGAGCAGCCGCGGGTCGACCTCGGCCTCGATGGGCGGGGCGTGCACGGCGAACTGCACCCGCCCGGGCCCGATCAGTTCCACGGCCCCGTCGACCCCGGCGGCGACGACGGCGTCCAGCATCACCTTCGTACGGACGATGTCCTCCGTGCCGGCGTCGATCCGCTGGTAGTCGAGGACGTTGTCGATGAGCTGGGTGATGCGCGAGTACCCCGCCGAAAGGTGGTGCAGCACCTGGTTGGCCTCGGGCCACAGCTGCCCGGCGTCGTCGGCGGCGAGGGTGGCCAGTTCACGGCGCAGCTCGTCCAGGGGGCCGCGCAGCGAACGCCCGAGCAGCGTCAGCAGCTGCTCGTGCCGGCCGGCGAGCGCCTCGTAGCGGTCCTTCTCCCGCTCGCCGAGCGCCGCGTACCGCTCCTCGCCGGCCGCGAGCTCCTCCTCGTGCAGCTCGCGCAGCTCCTCCACCTCGGTGACGTGCTTCTGGCGCAGGGCGGTCAGCTCGGAGGCGTGGTCCTCTTCGAGCCGCTCCAGTTCCTCCTGGTGCGCCCTGTCCGCCGCGTCCTTCTCCTCGGCGAGCGAGTCGTAGGGCCGCCGGTCGGTGAACGTCATCACCGCGCCGACCAGTTGGTCCCCGTCGCGCACGGGCGCGGTCGTCAGATCGACCGGCACCTGGGCACCGCTCTTGGCGTAGAGCACCTGCCCGCGCACCCGGTGCTTGCGCCCGGAGCGCAGGGTGTCGGCGAGCGGTGACTCCTCGTACGGGAACGGGCTGCCGTCGGCCCGCGAGTGCAGCACGAGCGTGTGCAGCTCCCGGCCGCCGAGGTCGCTGGCGCGGTAACCGAGGATCTGGGCGGCGGCCGGGTTGACCAGGACGACCCGCCCGTCGGTGTCCGTCCCCACGACACCCTCGGACGCGGCCCGCAGGATCATCTCGGTCTGCCGCTGCGACCGCGCCAGTTCGGCCTCGGTGTCCACGGTGCCCGAGAGATCCCGTACGACGATCATGAGCAGTTCGTCGGAGGTGTAGCCGTAACCGTCGTACGCCTGCTGCCCGTTCTCCAGGTTCGCGCTGGTGACCTCGACCGGGAACTCGCTGCCGTCGGTGCGGCGGGCCGTCATCCGGTTGGGCTTGGTGCGCCCGCGCGGATCCATGGAGTCGGGGCGCCGCATCGACCCCGGGATGAGCCGGGAGTCGAACTCCGGGAGCAGGTCGAGGAGTCCGCGCCCGACCAGGGCGGTGCCGGGGGCCTCGAAGGCCTCCAGGGCGATGGTGTTGGCGTTGACGACGGTCCCGTTGGCGTTGACCAGTACCAACGCGTCGGGGAGAGCGTCGAGTATCGCCGCGAGGCGAGCAGCGCCTCGGGATGGCCTGCTGCTCACGAGACGCTTCCTCCCTGTTACCGCACCTTGCCGACCGCGGAGGCCATCTTGCCAACCTGCCCGCGACGTGTCACGCGACGGAGTCTAAGCGCAGAGGTCCCGCTCGCGGCGCCGGATGAGAGGGAGGTCGCACGCCGATTTGATGCAGAACGTGTGACCGCCCGCTGACCGTGCGCTTTGGCGTCCCCACATCCGAGTGGACTTTCACGCGACCGGAGAATCCGCCATGAAACGCCTGTGAACGCCCGCCGACGCCACCGCCCGCGCCGCCCGGCCGCGAAGCCGCCCAGCCCAGCGCCCCCTCACCCCCGACATGGCGGCCCGGAACGACTTTGCTCTGCGACCCGCCCGCCTAGTACCGTGGGAGGCGATTGGTGACACCGCGCTCGTCTGTGTCATCATCTGCACGCACCATCCGCGCTCGCGTGGACGGCTGTGCTGGAGGCGTCGCCTAGTCCGGTCTATGGCGCCGCACTGCTAATGCGGTTTGGGACTTCAATCCCATCGAGGGTTCAAATCCCTCCGCCTCCGCGCTCGTCCCGAAGCCCCGGTCCACGCGACCGGGGTTTCGACGTCTCTCAGAGCCGTTTCCGCAGCTCACAAGGGATGCACCGAACGGATTTCACATGGCGGCGGCAGTCATGTAATGTTCTTCCTGTCGCCGCCGAGCGGCCCGGAAGGGCAGGAAGCGACGAAGCAGAACAACAACACACAGGCACTCGTAGCTTAACGGATAGAGCATCTGACTACGGATCAGAAGGTTGCAGGTTCGAATCCTGCCGAGTGCACAGCAGACCAGAGGCCCCGTGGAGTAATCCACGGGGCCTCTGGCTTTTGCGTTGACGGCAGTGGTTGACGGCAACCACCGGGATCGGAGAGCGGGCCGCCTACTCCTCGGGTGGGAAGTGACGGACGACGGTGTCCGGGCCTGGGCTCATCACCGTCTCATGCCCATCCTCGAAACGAACCCGAAAGGGAGGGTCCCCGTCAGCCCCGAGCACCTCGATGACCTCTGCGGTGCGATCCGGCTGCCCCGTGATCCGGCCGTGAACAAGAAGCCTGTCACCCACACTCGCCCGCACGTTGGCACCTTTCTATCGATCTGTTTTCCTCTGCCCTACCCCGCGAGTCGCTGGGTCTGAACGGCCGACGCCGCCAGTTCGCCCTAACCGGTGACAACATGATCAGGGCTTCCCTTGATGCGCCTCGCTCAAAGCCAGCGCTCGACCCGACGGTTCGGCGCCACCGGTACGTCCGGCTCCGTGCGGATACCGTCCGACGCGATGGGGCCGTGTGGGTCTTTCTCGGCCTGGCCGGCTTGCAGGCCGTCACTCTCGTCCCCATCATTGGCCGACTGCGCGGACTCGACTCCGCGGTGCGCTCCAAGGCGCGCCTCGACCTGTTGGACGCCGTCGGTAACCTGCTGTTCCTGGGCGGCCTGTTCCTGCAGCTTGAGGTGGCGGAGTCCTGGTTCTGGCTTGCCGTCGCCGGGATCGCGCTCATGGCCGCCGTCCACACCGTGAAGAGCGTCCGTCGGCTCCGTGTGCGTCGCCGCCGCATGGCCTGATCCGGTGGACGAGCCCTGGAGCGCCCGCCGTTCCCCTCGGCCCCGCCTCACGCCGCCGCGCCGTAGGCCGGGTTGGTCAGGGGCGGTCGGGTCGGGGTCTGGATGGTTGTCGGGGTGGTGGCGGGCGTGGCCGGGGTGGCCGGGGTGAAGACGAAGAGGCGCAGGATCAGGAAGCGGGCGATGCCGGCCAGGCCCGAGGCGCTGAGGTAGACGATCTGTTCCGTGAGCAGGCCGGGGGACGGCTGGACCAGGTGGAGGACGAGGATCGCGGCGGAGGTCGCCAGGTAGGCCGCCGTGGCCGAGCCCGCGGACTGCCAGTGCCGGCGCCATCCGGGGCGGCTCCCCGTGCCGAAGGTGAACAGGGCGTGCAGTTCGGTGCAGAGAACGGTCGACGCGATGGTGATCAGCGCGTTCGCCGCCGCCCAGGGCAGCACCGCCGCGAGGACGGGGACCGCCGCGCTGGAGAGGACCCCGATCCCGCCGCCGCACACGACGAACCTGACGAAGGAGGCGAACGGCCCCGGCACCGCCCCGACCGCCGTGCCCGGCTTCGAGGAGAGCTGCGACTTCATGGGGGTTCCCCTCAGGACGGCGGCCGTTGGGCCTCTGGGACCAACTCGGTTCGACTGGGTTCAACGATGGCGTCTCGCGCCCGTCGGCACGAGGACGTGGGCACCCGGATCGATGGTGGTGCCAGCTCCACCATCGGAGGCCCGCTGCCTCCAGGACGGGCGCATAACCGCAGGCGGGGGCCGTTGTCAGTGCCGTCCTCTACTGTTGTGAGCGATGGCACAGACGTGGAAGTGCGCGGGGCTGCGGTGGGCCGCGGAGGGTCCGGCGCTGCGATGGGACGGCGGGCGCCGGAGCCCGTTGCCGCGGGGGAAGCGGGTGGCCTTCGAGGTCGCGGAAGGGGGCGGGCGGACATGCGGGGGAGCGCGGGGGCATCCCTGCCCGGTGCGGGCGGCCGTGTCGGCGCGGAGCACGGGGGCGCGCTGCGAGGAGTGCGCGCGGCTGGACCGGGCCCACTCGGTGGCCGCCGACACCATCGCGGACGACCCGCGGCCGTACCACGTGTATCTGGCCTGGTTCGGGCCCGGCATGGTCAAGGTCGGCATCACCGCCGAAGAACGCGGCGCGGCCCGGCTGCTTGAGCAGGGCGCCGTCTGCTTCAGCTGGCTCGGCCTCGGCCCGCTGATGGCGGCCCGGCGTTCGGAGGAGCTGCTGCGGGCCGCCCTGCGGGTGCCCGACCGGATCCCCTACGGCGACAAACGCGCGGTGCGGTCCGCGCTGCCGGGGACGGAGACCGAGCGGACGGCCGAGCTCCGGGAGCTGCACGGGCGTGCCGTCGCCCTCCCCGAGTGGCCGGAGTCGCTGCGCCGTGAGCCGTGCCAACCCGTCGACCACAGTGGGGTGTTCGGGCTCACCGACCTGCCGGCCGCCGTCGGTGAGGTGAGGGAGCTGGTCGCGGGCGGCGCGGTGTGCGGTGAGCTGGTGGCCGCCGCCGGGCCGGATCTCCATCTGGCGACCGGCCGGGGGATCGTCGTGCTCGACACCCGGCTGATGACCGGGTGGGAGTTGATCCCCGCCGGGGGTGGCGGTGGCGACGGCGGCGGTCTTGGTGAAATCAGCCTGCCGGTAAGGGAGTTCAAGGGGGCAGGGGACGGGAGCGTGCAGGATGGGCTGTTCTGAGGTGTCGTGCCGGGGCGCCGTGTCGGGGGTGCCGTACCGGCAGGGTGGGAAAGGCCCGGCCCGGCGACGAGTTCGAGGGGTCGTATGACTGAGGCGGGAGCGGGAGAAGGGGCTGAGGCCGGGGGTGAGACGGAGGAGGTGCGGGGGTTCTGGCGGCGGCTCGGGCTGCCCGGGCTGGTGGACGTGCACACGCACTTCATGCCCGAGTCGGTGCTGCGGAAGGTCTGGGGTTATTTCGACGCGCTCGGTGCCTCGTCCGAGGGCCCTGCCTGGCCCATCACCTACCGGCGGGAGGAGGCGGAACGGCTGGCTCTGATACGGGAGTTCGGGGTGCGCGGCTTCACCGCCATGCTCTACCCGCACAAGCCCGCCATGGCGCGCTGGCTCAACGGCTGGGCCGTCGAGTTCGCCGGCCGGGTGCCCGACGCCCTGCACACCTCGACCTTCTTCCCGGAGCCGGGGGTCGAGCGCTACGTCCAAGAGGCCGTCGACGCCGGGACGCGGGTCTTCAAGGCGCATGTGCAGGTCGGGGCGTACGACCCCACCGACCCCCTGCTCGACCCGGTGTGGGGACTCCTCGCCGAGGCCGGGATCCCGGTCGTGATCCACTGCGGGTCGGGGCCCGCACCGGGCGCGTACACCGGGCCGGAGCCGATCGGACGGGTGCTCGCCCGGCATCCCCGACTGCCGCTCGTCATCGCCCACTTGGGGCTGCCGGAGTACGAGGAGTTCCTCGGCCTGGCGGAGCGGTACCCGCAGGTGCGGCTGGACACGACGATGGCGTTCACGGACTTCGGCGAACGGTTCGCGCCGTTTCCCCGGCGCGCGCTGCCCCGGCTGGCCGCTCTCGGCGACCGGGTCCTGCTCGGCAGCGACTTTCCCAACATCCCCTACCCGTACGTCCATCAGCTGCACGCCCTGGAGCGGCTGGCCCTCGGGGACGACTGGCTGCGCGCGGTCTGTCACGACAACGGGGCGCGGCTGTTCGGTCTCTGAGAGCGGCGGCCGGCCCTGCGGCGTCGCGCCGGGCCCCCGTGATCCGTCTTGCCGCAGGTGGCGAGGGGAGGGGGACGGGCCGGACCGGTGGGGCCGGCCGGTGCGCGGAAAGCGGTTCCCAGGTGTTGCCTGAGAGGTCCCTGTGCGTTTCTCAGGTAAATCACAGGTTCCCAAAAGCGTGCTCTCAGAGGACCCGGCCAAGGTGTCCACCATGACCACGACCTCGCCCCAGGGGCGCACCGAACTGCTGAGGCCGGACGGGAGCCCCGTCCGAGTGCTTGTGGTGGACGACGAGCTGTCGATCACCGAGCTGCTGTCCATGGCCCTGCGTTATGAGGGCTGGCAGATCCGCAGCGCGGGTGACGGGACCGGCGCGATACAGACCGCACGCGAGTTCCGGCCCGACGCCGTCGTCCTCGACATGATGCTGCCCGACATGGACGGGCTGACCGTACTGGGGCGGCTGCGCCGGGAGTTGCCGGATGTGCCGGTGCTCTTCCTGACGGCCAAGGACGCCGTGGAGGACCGTATCGCCGGGCTCACCGCGGGCGGCGACGACTACGTCACCAAGCCGTTCAGCCTCGAAGAGGTCGTGGCGCGGCTGCGCGGGCTGATCCGCCGGTCCGGCGCCGCCGACCGTCGCTCCGACTCCGTGCTGGTCGTCGGTGACCTCACCCTCGACGAGGACAGCCACGAAGTGTCGCGGGGCGGTGACGGAATCCACCTCACCGCGACCGAATTTGAACTTTTGCGCTTCCTCATGCGTAATCCCCGACGTGTACTCAGCAAAGCTCAGATCCTCGACCGCGTATGGTCGTACGACTTCGGAGGGCAGGCCAATGTGGTCGAGCTCTACATCTCGTACCTGCGCCGGAAGATCGATGCCGGTCGCGAACCCATGATCCACACGCGACGCGGGGCCGGGTATCTGATCAAGCCCGCCGTGTCATGAGCGACCGACGACGGCCGCGTAAGCAGAAGAAGCGAGCAGGCAAGCCGCGCACTCTGCGGACCCGGCTCGTCGTCGCCTCGGTGGCGCTGATCGCCGTGGTCTGCGCGGTGATCGCGACGGTGACGACCGTGGCGCTGCGGTCGCACCTGTACGAGCAGCTGGGCGAGAAGCTCGTCGAGGTCTCGGCGCGCGCTTCGGGCGGGCCACCCGGCGCGGAGAAGGACGCGGAGAAGGACGGCACCGGCTCCACCCCGCCGGGGGAGCAGCAGCAACAGGGCAAGACCGTCAGCCTGGACCAATTCGTCACCCGGGGGCCGCAGCCGGAGGGCACGATCGCGGCGAGCGTCCAGAACGGCCTGATCACCGACGCCAAGGTCGGCAGGAAGCAGACGGACAGCAGCAGCCAGGTCACCTCGATGACGCCCCAGACGCTCACCACGGCGCAGAAGAAGGCGCTCAACGAGGTCTCCCAGGTGCACACCCCGCACACCGCGGAGCTTCCCGGGCTGGGCGCCTACCTCGTCACGTACGTCACCGGCCCCAATGGGGACTACTACGTCGCCATCCCGACCAACGAGATCGACGACATCATCACCACCCTCATCCTCGTCGAGGTCAGCGTCACCGCCGCCGGTCTCGTCGCGGCGGGCATCGCCGGCTACGTCCTCGTGGGCATCGCCACCCGCCCCCTCCGCAAGGTCGCCGCGACCGCCACCCGGGTCTCCGAACTGCCGCTGCACACCGGCGAGGTGACCCTCAACGAGCGGGTCCCGGAGTCCGAGACCGATCCGCACACGGAGGTCGGCCAGGTCGGCGCCGCGCTCAACCGGATGCTCGACCATGTGCACGGCGCGCTGCACGCACGGCAGCAGAGCGAGATGCGGGTACGGCAGTTCGTCGCGGACGCCAGCCATGAGCTGCGTACGCCGCTCGCCTCGATCCGGGGGTACGCCGAACTGACCCGGCGCGGCCGGGAGCAGACCGGCCCGGACACCAAGCACGCGCTCGGCCGGATCGAGTCCGAGGCCGGCCGGATGACCCTGCTCGTCGAGGATCTGCTGCTGCTCGCCCGGCTCGACGCGGGCCGGCCGTTGCAGTTCGACCAGACCGACCTCGTCCCGCTCGTCGTGGACACCATCAGCGACTCGCGCGCGGCCGGCATGGACCACAACTGGCGGCTGGACCTGCCCGACGAGCCGGCCCTCGTGTCGGCGGACGCGGCCCGGCTCCAGCAGGTGCTGGTCAACCTGCTCGGCAACGCGCGCAAGCACACCCCGCCGGGTACGACGATCACCGCGCGGGTGCAGCGGCGCGGCCCGTGGATGTGCGTGGACGTCGAGGACAACGGCCAGGGCATCCAGCCGGACCTGCTCCCGCACGTCTTCGAACGGTTCGCGCGCGGCGACTCGGCGCGCTCCCGGGCCACCGGATCGACCGGTCTCGGCCTCGCCATCGTGCAGGCCGTGGCGACCGCGCACGGCGGCGCGGTGACCGTCGACAGCGTTCCCGGACGCACGGTGTTCACCGTCCATCTGCCCGCGCTGGCCCCGGCCGTTCCGCATCCGGCGCCCGAAACGAACTGGCAATCGCACTCACAGGCACAGCACAGTGCCACCACATGGGCGCAACAGGGCGTCTGAGGAGAGTCATTGCCATGCGAACCGACACTTCTCCCGGCACGCTGCCGGCGCGGGAGCACCTCCCGGCCGGAGACGCCGGTACGCCTGTCCTGGACGTAGTGATCCCCGTCTACAACGAGGAGAAGGACCTCCAGCCGTGTGTGCTGAGACTGCACGACCATCTCAAGCGCACGTTCCCGTACGCGTTCCGCATCACCGTCGCGGACAACGCGTCGACGGACACCACCCCCCAGGTGGCGGCCGGGCTGGCGGCGGAGCTGCCGGAGGTCACCTCCTTCCGGCTGGAGCAGAAGGGCCGCGGCCGGGCGCTGCGGACCGTCTGGTCCGCCTCGGACGCCCCGATCCTCGCCTACATGGACGTCGACCTCTCCACCGACCTCAACGCGCTGCTGCCCCTGGTGGCACCGCTGATCTCGGGCCACTCCGACCTGGCGATAGGCTCTCGGCTGGCCCGCTCGTCGCGGGTGGTGCGCGGTGCCAAGCGCGAGTTCATCAGCAGGACCTACAACCTCATCCTGCGCGGCTCGCTGCAGGCCCGTTTCTCGGACGCCCAGTGCGGGTTCAAGGCGATCCGGCGGGACGTGGCGCAGGCGCTGCTGCCGCTCGTCGAGGACACCGGGTGGTTCTTCGACACCGAGATGCTGGTGCTCGCCGAGCGCGCCGGGCTGCGCATCCACGAAGTGCCGGTCGACTGGGTCGACGACCCGGACTCGACGGTCCACATCGTGAAGACGGCGACCGACGACCTGAAGGGGGTGTGGCGGGTGGGCAAGGCTCTGGCCTCCGGTTCGCTGTCGCTGGACCGGCTCACCCGTCCGTTCGGCGACGACCCGCGTGACCGCGACATCCAGGACGTGCCCAAGGGGCTGGCCCGCCAGCTCGTCGGGTTCTGTGTCGTGGGCGGTCTGTCGACCCTCTTCTACCTGGTGCTCTACAGCCTCTTCCGGCAGTTCTCCGGGGCGCAGATCGCCAACGCGCTCGCCCTGCTGGTCTCCGCGGTCGCCAACACGGCCGCCAACCGCCGGCTGACCTTCGGGGTCCGCGGCCGGGGCGGTGCCGTCCGCCACCAGGCGCAGGGCCTCGTCGTCTTCGGTATCGGCCTCGCCCTGACCAGCGGCTCGCTCGCCGCGCTCAACGCGGCCAGCAGCGACCCGGCGCACTCCACCGAGCTGGCGGTCCTGATCGCCGCCAACCTCGCCGCGACCGTCCTGCGCTTCCTGCTCTTCCGCGCCTGGGTCTTCCCGGACCGCGACGACTCCGGCGCGGCGTCGACCGTCGTGGCCTCGAACACCCCGGCCGGTCCGGCCCCGGCCGCCGGTCCGACGGCACCCCAGGCTCCGCGGGCGCCGCACTCCGGTCCGTACGCCCCGCTGTCCCAGCGCCCGCCGGCCCATCCGACGCCGTACGACACGACGAACCTGAACACGGGCCCGACCACCACCCGGTTCCGCGCCGGTGAAGCCGCGGACGGGACCTGGCGCGACGCGACGACGCGGTCGCGGACACTGCGTCCCCACGACACCGACCCAGGGGAACCACGATGACCACCGACACCGACCAGAGCCCCCACCCGGGGGACGCGACCCCCTCCTCGTGGGGTCCGGCCGCGGAAGCGGGACTTCCGGCCGAGCCGCAGGAGTCGGCCGCGGTCGCGGGACCCGGGTCGGGTGAGCCGCTGCTGCCGTTCCTGCCGTTCCTGACGAGGCTGTGGCGCGGCAGGCCCGAGGACCCGCGCTGGGTGCGCCCCTCGTTCTGGGCCATGCTCTTGGTGACGTGCCTGTTCTACCTGTTCAACCTGGACTCCTCCGGGTACGCCAACTCCTTCTACTCCGCGGCCGTCCAGGCCGGCAGCAAGAGCTGGAAGGCGTTCCTGTTCGGCTCGCTCGACGCGAGCAACGCGATCACCGTCGACAAGCCCGCGGCCGCCCTGTGGCCGATGGAGCTGTCGGTCCGGATCTTCGGCCTCAACTCGTGGGCGATCCTGGTCCCCGAGGTCCTCATGGGCGTCGGCGCGGTCGCGGTGGTCTACGCGGCCGTACGGCGCCGGTTCGGCCCCGGGGCCGGACTGATCGCGGGCGGGGTGCTGGCGCTCACCCCGGTCGCGGCGCTGATGTTCCGGTTCAACAACCCGGACGCGATGCTGGCCCTGCTGATGGCGGTCGCCTGCTACCTCGTCATCCGCGCGGTCGAGGACGGCCGTACCAAGTGGCTGGTGTGGGCCGGGGTCGCGATCGGCTTCGCGTTCCTCGCCAAGACCCTTCAGGCCTTCCTGATCCTGCCGCCGCTGGCGATCGTGTACGCGGTGTGCGCGCCGGTCGGTGTGAAGAAGCGGTTCGGTCAACTCGGCCTGGCGACGGCCGCGATGGTGGCGGCCGGCGGCTGGTGGGTGGCGATCGTCCAGCTGTGGCCGGCCTCCTCCCGCCCGTACATCGGCGGCTCGCAGAACAACAGCTTCCTCGAACTCACCTTCGGCTACAACGGGTTCGGCCGTCTCAGCGGCGACGAGACCGGCAGTGTGGGCGGCGGCGGTGGCGGCACCGGCACCGGGATGTGGGGTGCCACCGGCTGGGACCGCATGTTCAACTCCGAGAACGGCGGCCAGATCTCCTGGCTGCTGCCGGCCGCGCTGATCCTGCTCGTCGCCGGTCTCGTGGCGACCCGCAGGTCCGCCCGGACGTCGGTGACGCGGGCGTCGTTCCTGGTCTGGGGCGGTTCGCTGCTGATGACCCTGGTCGTCTTCAGCTACATGGCGGGCATCTTCCACCAGTACTACACGGTGGCCCTCGCGCCCTACCTGGCGGCCGTCGTCGGCATGGGCTCGGGCCTGCTGTGGGAGAAGCGCGGCGAACTCTGGGCGTCGGTCACCCTCGCCGCCGCGGTCGTGGCGGGCGGCGCGTGGGGCTACGTCCTGCTCAACCGCACCCCCGACTACCTGCCCTGGGTGAAGTGGCTGGCCCTGCTCGGCTCGCTGGTGGCCGCGCTCGGCCTCGTCTTCGCGGGCCGGATCAGCCGTCAACTCGCCCTCGGCGCGGCGGCCCTGGGCATCGTGGCCACACTGGCCGGCCCGACCGCGTACACCATGAGCACCCTCAACGCCGGTCACGTCGGCTCGATCGTGACGGCCGGTCCGCCCAACGTCGGCATGATGGGCGGCGGCGGTCCCGGCGGCGGTGGCCGCGGCGGCTTCGGCGGTGGTACGCCGGGCCAGAACCGGCAGGGCGGCGGCACCACGCAGAACCAGGGCGGCGGCTTCCCGGGCGGCGGCACCGGCGGCTTCCCCGGCGGCGGCACGCCCGGCCAGACCCCGCAGGGCGGCGGCACCACCCAGAACCAGGGCGGCGGCTTCGGCGGCCGGATGGGCGAGGGCGGCATGGGCGGAGGCGCCATGGGCGGTCTGCTCAACGGCGCGACCGTCACCTCCGAGGCGAAGAAGCTGCTGTCGAAGGACGCCGGCACGTACACCTGGGTCGCCGCGTCCATCGGTTCGCAGAACGCCGCGAGCTACCAACTCGCCACCGGCGACCCGGTGATGGCGATCGGCGGCTTCAACGGCACGGACCCGTCACCGACGTTGGCCCAGTTCGAGAAGTACGTGGCGGCGGGGAAGATCCACTACTTCATCGGCGGCGGCACCGGCATGGGCGGCAGCAGCACCGGCTCCTCCGCGCAGATCACCTCGTGGGTCGAGAAGAACTACCAGAAGGTGACGGTCGGTTCGGCCACCTTCTACGACCTGACGCAGAAGACGAGCGGCTGACCCGGGCGGCTGACCCGAGCCGCTGACCCGTTCCGCACGCGAGAGGCGGTGGCCCCACGGCCACCGCCTCTCGCCGCCGTCGAGGCGACGGCCCGCGAAGGGGCCGAAGTCCCGTCTCCCCGCTACTCGCCGGCGAGGCGCGCCGGGAAGCCTCCGGTGGCCACCGGCCCCCACCGCTCGGGCGTCACCCGGACGATGGACTTGCCCTGCTTGCGCATCGCCTCGCGGTACTCGTCCCAGTCCGGGTGCTCGCCGGAAATGTTCCGGAAGTACTCCACGAGCGGCTCCACGGAGTCCGGGGAGTCGATGACCTCGGCGGAGCCGTCGATCTGGACCCACGGCCCGTTCCACTCGTCGCTCAGCACGATCAGGCTGACCCGCGGGTCGCGCCGGGCGTTGCGGGTCTTGGCGCGCTCCGGGTAGGTGGAGACCACGATCCGCCCCGAGTCGTCGACCCCGCAGGTCAGCGGCGACCCCTGCGGGCCGCCGTCCGCGCGCCGGGTCAGCAGGATCGCGCGGTGCCGGGGCCGGACGAAGTCCAGCAGCTCGTCCAGGGAGACGGCGGTGTTGCTCGCGATGTTCTTCGGTGCCATACGGGCCACCCTAGGCGCACCTCGGTCCGCCCACGATGACCCGGGTGACCTGGGACGACCCCGGCGGAGCACGGCCGCGCCCTCACTGCGGTGGCAGCGCCTCGCCCTGGACCGCCTGGATGTCCAGCTCGACCTTCAAGGTCGTGCCGATGGCCGCGATGCCCGCCTGGACCACCTGGTTGTAGTTGATCGCGAAGTCCTCGCGGTGCAGCTCCGCGGTGGCCCGGAACGCGGCCCGGGTGCCGCCCCAGGGGTCGGCGCCGGTGCCGAGGTAGGCGAGGTCGAGGTCGACCGGCCGTACCACTCCGCGCAGGGTCAGCTCGCCGTGGACCGTCCAGCGGTCGGAGCCGGCCGGGGTGAGTCCGGTGGAGCAGTAGGTGATCTCGGGGTGGCGCTCGACGTCCAGGAAGTCGGCGGAGCGCAGATGTGTGTCGCGCATGCCGTTGCCGGTGTCGATGGATCCGGCCCGGATGACCGCCTCCACCCGGGACTTGGCGACCTCGTCCGGGGCGATCTCGATCCGGGCGGCGAAGTCGGTGAACCGGCCGTGCACGCTGGAGATGCCCAGGTGCTGTGCCGCGGCGGCCACGCTGGAGTGTGCCGGGTCGACGGTCCAGGGGCCGGGCGGCGGCAGTTCGGTGCCGCCCTGCCGGGCCAGCGTCACCGTGCCGGCCTCGGCGCGTCCGCTCGCGGTGACGATCGCGGTGGCGGCGGCCGGCGCGTAGCCGACGGCCGTGACGATCACGGTGTACGCCCCCGGCGCCAGCGCGGTCGCGTCCCGTACGGCGCCCTCGGCGTCCGCCTCGGCCCGTACCACCTGGCTCCCGCTCATGTCGGTCACCGTGACGACCGCGTGCGACACGGCCCATCCGTCCCGCGTGCGGATCTTCGCGGTCAGTCCCATGTCCCTCAAACTCCTTGCCGTACGGGGCTGTTCACAGCCGTACGAATGCGGTCGGCCCGTGGAGCGCGCCCGTACTTCCCACGCGCTCCACGGGCCGAGATGGTGAACTGGTCGAACTACTCGCCGGGGTGGGCGAGTTCGATGTCGTGGTCGTCGGTGCCGCGGCCGAGGACCGTGAGCGCCGTCGCGACCGGCGGGTAGCCCGTCGCGATGACCGTGTACTCGCCGCGGTCGAGGTCGGTGAAGGCGTACGCGCCGTCGCTCCCGGTGGTGGCGGTGCCGACCACGTTGCCCGCCCCGTCGACCAGCGTGACGCGGGCGTCGGCGAGAGGGCCGTGCGGGGCGCGGACGCGGCCCTGGATCTGGGCGCCCGAGTCGAGGTCGATCTCGATCCGGGTGACGCCGGCGCCGCCGACCTCGACGGGCAGCGCGCGCGGCCGGTGACCGGCGGCGTTCACCGCGACGGTGATCGCGCCCGGCACCAACTCGGCGAAGGCGAAGTCGCCCTGCTCGCCGGTGGTCCCGGTGGCCAGCAGGTCACCGCGCACATCGGTCACGATGACCATCGCGTCCTTGACGGGCTCGCCCGACTCGGCGGCCCGCACCAGCCCGTTCAGCCCGCTGGTGCCGCTGAGCAGGATGTCGTACGCGACCGGCTCGCCGTGCACGACGACCGTGGACGCCTGCGGCTGGAAGCCGTCGGCGGAGGCGATCAGGACGTACGAGCCGACGCCCGGCGCGTCCACCGCGTAGGAGCCGTCGGGCTGGGCGACCGAGCGGCCCAGCTGGCGTCCCGCGAGGGAGATCAGGGTGACGGCGGCCTGCGCGACGGGCGCGCTCTCGGCGCCGCGGACGAAGCCGCGGACGGGGATCCCAGCGGACACGGGTGCGGTCTCCTCCCTGGCCGCCGTGGGTACGGCGGCGAACTGCCGGGTGCCTTCCTCGGAGGCGTTCCGGACGGTGGTCGGGGCGGACTCGGCCGGGACGGTCTCCCGGGCCGGCGCGGGCACCTCGGCGGCCCGCGCGTCCGGGGTCTCCTCCGTGGCCGCGGCCTGCGCCAGTCCGCCCTTCGTGCGCAGCGGGACCTCCTTGATGAAGAGGCTGACGAGGAAGGCGACGAACGCCAGGCAGCCGGCGATGAAGAAGACGTCGGCGATGCCGTGGCCGTAGGAGCTCTGCATCAGCATGCGCACCGGCGCGGGCAGCTTGGCGAGGTCCGGGATGCTCGCGGACGAGGAGCTCGAACCGGCCAGCGCGGCACGGTACTTGGGGTCGAGGGCGGCGATGCCGTCGGTGACGTAGTGCGTGATCCGGTGCGACATCACCGCGCCCAGCGCGGAGACGCCGACCGCGCCGCCGAGGGAGCGGAAGAAGGTCACGGTGGAGCTGGCCGCGCCGAGGTCGCTCGGGTCGACCTGGTTCTGCGTGCACAGCACCAGGTTCTGCATCATCATGCCGATGCCGAGACCCAGCAGGGCCATGAAAATGGCCATCTTCCAGTAGTCCGTGTCGTACCGGATGGTGCCCAGCAGGCACAGCCCGGCCGTCACCAGGACGCCACCACTGACCAGCCACGCCTTCCAGCGCCCGGTGCGGGTGATGAACTGGCCGGAGACGGTCGAGGAGACGAACAGGCCGCCGATCATCGGGATCGTCATGACGCCGGACATCGTCGGCGACTTGTCCCGGGCCAGTTGGAAGTACTGGCTGAAGAAGACCGTGCCGGTGAACATCGCGACGCCGACGAAGAGCGACGCGATGGAGGCCAGCGTGATGGTGCGGTTGCGGAACAGGCGCAGCGGGATGATCGGCTCGCTGGCCTTGGACTCGACCAGCACGAAGAGCAGGCCGAGCACGATCGAGCCGCCGATCATGACGCCCGACTGCCACGACACCCAGTCGTACTTGTCACCGGCGAAGGTGACCCAGAGCAGGAGCAGCGAGACGGCGGCGGCGATCAGGGTGGCGCCGCCCCAGTCGACCTTGACCTCGCGCTTGACGACGGGCAGGTGCAGGGTCTTCTGGAGCACGATCAGCGCGATGACGGCGAAGGGCACACCGACGTAGAAGCACCAGCGCCAGCCGAGCCAGCTGGTGTCGGTGATGACGCCGCCGAGCAGCGGGCCGCCGACGGTGGCCACGGCGAAGGTGGCGCCGAGGTAGCCGGAGTAGCGACCGCGCTCGCGCGGCGAGATCATCGCGGCCATGACGATCTGGGCCAGCGCGGAGAGACCGCCCACGCCGATGCCCTGGACGACACGGCAGGCGATCAGCATGCCGGGGTTCTGCGACAGACCCGCCGCGGCGGAGCCCAGAACGTAGATGATCAGAGCTATCTGGACGAGCGTCTTCTTGCTGTAGAGGTCGGCGAGCTTGCCCCACAGGGGGGTGGCGGCCGTCATCGACAGCAGGGCGGCGGTGACGACCCAGGTGTACGCGGACTGTCCGCCGCCGAGGTCGCTGATGATGTGCGGCAGGGCGTTGGTGACGATCGTGGACGACAGGATCGCCACGAACATGCCGAGCAGCAGACCGGAGATCGCCTCCATGATCTGCCGGTGCGTCATCGGCGCACCGTCGGGGGCTCCCCCGCCGTGCTTGGCGTGAGCCCGCACACCGGCTGGTGTGGTCGTTGCCATGGGCTTCCTTTTCTTCCGTGCTTATGCGGGTGTACGGGTGGTCTGTGTCTGTTCGAGGGGGAGGTGGGGGTCGGGTCGGGGCGGGGCGCTGCGGCAGTCGTCGAAGCTGGCCCGCAGCCGGGCCATCAACTGGATCAGCCGGCCGACCTCGTCGTCGTTCCAGTCGCTCAGCCGGTCGGCGAGCAGCTGGGCGGTCCGCCGGGAGAACTCGTCGACCTGCGCCCAGCCGCTCGGGGTGAGACGCAGGATGCGGGAGCGCCGGTCCGCCGGGTCGGGGGACCGCTCGATCCAGCCGCGCTCGGCGACGTGCGCGACATGGCGGCTGGTCACGGACATGTCCACGGCGAGCAGCTCCGCGAGCTTGCTCATGCGCATCGCGCCGTGCCGGCCGAGCAGGGTCAGTACGGCCGCGGAGCCGCTGGGGCAGTCGGACGGCAGGATCCGTCCCAGCTCCCTGCGTACGGCGCCGAAGGCACTGAACTGACGCATCAGCTCCTCGTACTGCGTCCGCCCGGCCATCCCACCTCCCATGTTCGTTGCTTAGGGCAACCATAGAATCTGTTGGTTGCTACAGGCAAATAAAAAGGGATGGTCGCACATAAAAAGTTGGCAAAGTCAAGCGCTGGTGAACGCGAACTTCCCGGTCGCGGAGGCTCCACGAGGCCCCGCACTTGGGTGTCCCCCGCGGATTCGCTAGTGTCTCGGCCCATGGCTAACACCCAGGGCCCCGAGGGCAATTACGACCCCGCAGGCAGCACCCAGATGTTCCGCGCCTTCGTCGACGAGACCCCGCCGGGCCGACAGCAGCAGGCGGCGGCCCCCACGGGCCCCCGCGTCGGCCTCATCATCGGCGTCATCGTCGCCGTGGCGGTCGTTGCGGCGGTGGCCTGGCTGGCACTCAAGTGACCGACTGACGCCCGGGGGCCGGTACGGGGCGGACCGCCGGGCGAACCGCCCGCCGGTTCAGCGGTCCGACGGCCGAGAGGTACGACCGGCCACGGGCAACCGGTACACCGTCGACTCCCGGGCCCGGAAGCCGAGCCGCTCGTAGAGCCGGTTCGCCGCCGTACGGTCCGGCCGCGAGGTCAGGTCGACGGTCCGGGCCCCGGCTTCCCGGGCGATCCGCACCGCCTCCGTGGTCAGCGACGCCGCGATCCCCCGCCCCCGGGCCGCGCCGTCGACGACCACGTCCTCGACGCGCCCGCGCAGCCCGGAGGGCACGGGGAAGAGGACGAGGGTCAGGGTGCCGGCGATCGTTCCGCCGGTCCGCGCGACCAGCACCGTGGTGGCCGGGCACGAGACCATCCGCTCGACCGCCGCCCGGTCCAACGGCTCGGCGGTCGAGGAGAGCTGCGGCAGCAACCGGCCCAAGGCGGCCACGAGTTCCTCGCTCGCCTCCCGGGCGACCTCCACCTGAACGTCCATGAGGCAGAGCCTGTCCAGCGGCAGCGGCCCGGTTCCTAGCTCCACTCCCTAGCTCCACGTGACCGAGACATCGCGGGTCTCGACGTGCATCCCCAACGGTACGCGCCACGCGTCCACGCACACCGTCCAGGTCTTCGTCCTGGTGGCCCCGGCCGCGATCGGCGCGGGAAGCGGTCGCGTGGACCTGACCGTGGCCCAGTCGATGCCGAGCGCGCCGATGATGTGCGTGCCGAGGGTGACCGTGCCCGAACCGGCCGCCGTACCACCGGTGTTGTGGATGGCGAGCGTCACGGCCTCGCACCAGCGCCGGTCCGTGGCCTCGCGTACGGGAGTGCCCCAGGTCAGGACGGCGGGGCCGACGGGGGCGGATGGAGATGGAGTTGGGGACGGCGTCGGTGTCGGCTGCGGAGTCCGGTCCGACGAACCAGAGCCCGTACGGCCGGACTTGGAGCCGCCGGAGGGTGCGGGGACCGGGGCGGCGGACGGGTCCGCTGCGGCGGACCGGGGGCCGCGCGAGGGCGTCCGCGACCGTCCTGTACCTCCGGGCGGTCCCGAACTGCCGTCCCGCGCGCGGGAGTCGCTGTCCCCTCCGGACGTCGGACCGTCCAGCGGTACCAGCGACACACTCCCCGTCGGCCGGATCGCCGTGGCGGACGGGGCGGGTGGTGCGCCCGCCGGGCCGATCGCGACGTAGCCGCCGCCCGGGTGGCCTCCGCAGGCGGCGAGGGCGAGGGTGCCGCCCAGACAGACGACGACGGCCGCCGACGCACCCGGCGGGGCGCCTCGGCGGCCAGTTGTCCACGTCGCACGGAGCATCGCGCCATGATGTCTGACGCTCCGTCACATAGGAAGGGGCGGTCGAAGGGTCAGTCGGAGATCAGGCCCTCGCGCAGCTGCGACAGCGTGCGGGTGAGGAGGCGCGAGACGTGCATCTGCGAGATGCCGACCTCCTCGCCGATCTGCGACTGGGTCATGTTGGCGAAGAAGCGCAACATGATGATCCGGCGCTCACGGGGCGGGAGTTTGGCCAGCAGCGGCTTCAGCGACTCGCGGTACTCCACCCCCTCAAGGGCCGTGTCCTCGTAGCCGAGGCGGTCCGCGAGGGAGCCCTCGCCGCCGTCGTCCTCGGGGGCCGGGGAGTCGAGCGAGGAGGCGGTGTACGCGTTGCCGACCGCGAGGCCGTCGACGACGTCCTCCTCCGACACGCCCAGTACCGCGGCGAGTTCGGGCACGGTCGGCGAGCGGTCCAGCTTCTGGGAGAGCTCGTCGCTGGCCTTGGTGAGGGCCAGCCGCAGCTCCTGGAGCCGGCGCGGCACGCGCACGGACCACGAGGTGTCGCGGAAGAACCGCTTGATCTCGCCGACGACCGTCGGCATCGCGAACGTCGGGAACTCCACCCCGCGTTCGCAGTCGAAGCGGTCGATCGCCTTGATCAGGCCGATGGTGCCGACCTGGACGATGTCCTCCATCGGCTCGTTGCGCGAGCGGAAGCGGGCCGCCGCGTAGCGCACGAGCGGGAGGTTCAACTCGATGAGCGTGTCCCGGACGTACCCGCGCTCGGGGCTGTTCTCGTCCAGTGCGGCGAGCCGCAGGAAGAGGGAACGGGACAGGGTGCGGGTGTCGATGGCTCCCGTCGTGGGGAGGGGCGGGGCCGGTACGGCCTCCAGGACCGTAACGGCGTCGAGCGCGGGCGCAGCCTCGCTCTTTGTGAGCGTGAGCACCTTGGAGCTGCCCTGGTCTGCGGACATGCCACCCCCTTTGGGTCGCGGGACGGTCGCGGCGGACGCTCCCGTCGGGGGAACGCAGCCTTCACCTGAATACCGGAGCCGGGGCTCCGGCAAACGCGCTTCCCGCAGAATGTCACATGTCGGCAACACGCTGTAGTGACATGTCGACATGGAAATGGTGAATCGCCCCTGGCCGCAAGGGGTCTGAGGGGTTTTCAGGACGCGACCGTCCGCAAGGGCCCTGATGGGCGATTCGTTCGTACCGGTGAAAGATCGCTCGCGCTTTCGGCCGGGGCTCGACCGAGGTGCGGCTACGCCTCGATCCGGTTGGCGGAGCGCAGGCGTTGGAAGCTGCGGGCCAGCAGGCGGGAGACGTGCATCTGCGAGACCCCGAGTTCCGCGCTGATCTGCGACTGGGTGAGGTTGCTGTAGTAGCGCAGCAGCAGGATGCGCTGCTCCCGCTCGGGGAGCTGGACCAGCAGGTGGCGCACGAGATCGCGGTGCTCCACGCCGTCCAGGGCCGGGTCCTCGTAGCCGAGCCGGTCCAGCAGGCCGGGCATGCCGTCGCCCTCCTGGGCCGCTTCGAGGGAGGTCGCGTGGTACGAGCGGCCCGCCTCGATGCAGGAGAGCACCTCGTCCTCGCCGATGCGCAGCCGTTCGGCGATCTCGGCGGTGGTCGGGGTGCGCCCGAAGGCGGTCGTCAGGTCCTCGGTCGCGCCGTTGACCTGCACCCACAGCTCGTGCAGCCGGCGCGGGACATGGACCGTACGGACGTTGTCGCGGAAGTAGCGCTTGATCTCGCCGATGACGGTGGGCATCGCGAACGTCGGGAACTGCACGCCGCGGTCCGGGTCGAAGCGGTCGATGGCGTTGATGAGCCCGATGGTGCCGACCTGGACGACGTCCTCCATCGGCTCGTTGCGGGAGCGGAAGCGGGCGGCCGCGTAGCGCACGAGCGGGAGGTTGGCCTCGATGAGCGCCCCGCGCACCCGGTTGTGCTCCGGCGTACCCGGCTGGAGTCCCTTGAGCCGGCCGAAGAGCACCTGGGTGAGGGCCCGGGTGTCGGCACCGCGGCTGCGTTGCGGAGCGGCTGCCGCCGGGGGCGGGGCGGGGGCTTCTCCCTGGGGCGGCGCGGTACTGGCCGACACGGTCAACGCCACACCTCTTCAGTAGGTCAACTCATCCGTCAAAAGCGGTCATAGCATCACAAGACATGTGCACTGTGTGCAAGTACCTGCCAATACCGCGTTACTCCGTGTTGAGGGGCAAGTTGAGGCAAGCGACCTCCCAAGACACGGAGAAGCCCCCGCCGTTCCGCTGGAGGGAACGGCGGGGGCCGCGGTGCGGGCGGTTCAGAACTCGTAGTCCGCGACCACCCACGTGGCGAACTCCCGCCACAGCGCGACGCCCGCCTGATGGGCCGGGTGCTCGATGTACCGCTTCAGGGCGTCCGGGTCCTCGACCGCCGAGTTGATCGCGAAGTCGTAGGCGATGGGGCGGTCGCTGATGTTCCAGCCCAGCTCCCAGAAGCGCAGCTCCTCGATCAGGTCGCCGAGCGGGCGGAAGGCCTCGACACCCGCCACGACGCGGGGATCGTCGCGTTCGACGCCCTCGTCGAGCTTGAAGAGGACCAGGTGGCGGATCATCTGTGCGCTCCTTGTTCAGTGCGCCCCGTCGGCCAGCCAGGTCATGAAGTCGCCGACGGACTTGGCGGCGTCCGATATGCCCTCGAAGGCTATCTGGACGTAGTCGGCCGCCTTGGCCGGGTCCGTGATGATCACGTACAGCGCGAAGACCACGAGCACATAGACGGCGATCTTCTTCGCGTTCACCGCCATCGCGGCCTCCCCTGTGACGTCCGTGCCCCGGTGGGCCCCCTGGTGACGGCCGCGAGTGTAACCGCCATGCCCTCCATGAGGTCCAACACCCCGCAGGTGAAAGGCAGTTGACCAACCTCACGACCCCGCACGCACGAAGGGCCCCGTCTCTCGACGGGGCCCTTCGGAAGCGGTAGCGGAGGGATTTGAACCCTCGGTGAGTTTCCCCACACTCGCTTTCGAGGCGAGCTCCTTCGGCCGCTCGGACACGCTACCGAGAGAGACCTTACAACACGGTGGGGGATGGTTCGAAATCGGTGATCAGCGGCTTCGGAAGAACTCCGTGAGCAGCTCGGCGCACTCCCCGGCGAGCACGCCGCCGATCACCTCGGGCCGGTGGTTGAGCCGCCGGTCGCGGACGACGTCCCAGAGCGAGCCGGCCGCGCCGGCCTTCTCGTCGCGGGCGCCGTAGACCACCCGGTCCACCCGGGACTGCACGATGGCGCCCGCGCACATCGTGCAGGGTTCCAGCGTCACGACGAGGGTGCAGCCGGTCAGCCGCCATGTGCCGAGCAGCGCCGCCGCCCGGCGGATCGCGACGACCTCGGCGTGCGCGGTCGGATCGCCGGTGGCCTCGCGCTCGTTGTGCCCCGCCGTCAGCACCGTCGTACCGTCCGGGGACAGTACGACGGCGCCGACGGGCACGTCGCCGCCCCGGACGGCGGTTCGGGCCTCGTCCAGGGCGCGCCGCATGACGGCCCGCCAGCGGTCGCGGACCGGGTCGGGGGACCCCTCGGTGCTCTCGGTCAGCGGACGGTCTCCAGAACCTCGGAGGCGCCCAGGGCCTCGGCGATGGCGTTCAGCGCGTCGTCCGCGTCCAGGACGCGCAGCTCCTTCTCGCCGACGCCCAGGTCGTCGAGGATCAGCGGGTCGCCCACCGGGCTGTGCGGCACCGCCTCGGCGGAGGTGCCGGGGCGGTCGTCATCGCTGTCGGGGTCGTTGTCGGGTTCGTTGTCGTCCGATTCACCGTCCTCGGTGCCGTCGAGGTCGAGGGCGTCCAGGTCGACGACGTCGTCGACACCCGGATCCCTTCCGAGCAGTTCGTCGGTGAGCAGGATCTCGCCGTACGAACTGCGGGCGGCGGCGGCGGCGTCCGAGACGTAGATGCGAGGGTCCTCCTCGCCGTCCACCCGGACGACGCCGAACCAAGCGTCTTCCTGCTCGATCAGCACGAGCACCGTGTCGTCCTCCGTCGAGGCTTCTCTGGCCAGTTCGGCCAGATCCGACAGGGTCTCCACGTTGTCGAGCTCTGTGTCGCTCGCTTCCCACCCGTCTTCGGTGCGCGCGAGCAGTGCGGCGAAGTACACCGTGACTCTCCCACTGGTCATAGGCGTGCCGGTTGGGGGTCCCCCCGGCGGAGGTCGCGGGCGGGGAGAGCTGTGCGCTCCGAGCCCCGCCCACTCGGAATCGTGGCAGAAACAAGACGTTCAGGGGACGTCTTCCGCTCCCTGTGTCCGCTCGTTTTGATCGTCCACCAGCGGGATCGTACGCGGCGATCGCGGTGCGCACGTACCGGGACGCCCCTGTGGGGGCTCCGGACCGGCCATGACTACCAGCGGAAGGTGCGCATGCGCATGGCGTGGCGGAGGCGGGCGACCTTGGCGCGGCGCGGCTGGACCCGGTCGCGCAGCTCACGGGCCTCGGCCAGTTCGCGCAGGAACCTGGCCCGGCGCCGCCTGCGTTCGGCGTCGGTCTCGTGCGGTGGCGGGCCCCCTGCGGGCTCCCGGTCGGGCATGGCGCACCTCCCCAGTCCGTCCCTCCCCCTTTCCCTCGGACAGCCGGTTTGATGCCGACGGCAGCGGGTTCCGGCGGACGCGGAGCCCATTAGTGTGGTGGACATGCGTCTCCTCGTCGTCGACCATCCCCTGGTCGCTCACAAGCTCACCACGCTGCGCGACCGGCGCACCGACTCCGCGACCTTCCGCCGCCTGGCCGACGAGCTGGTCACCCTGCTCGCCTACGAGGCCACGCGTGACGTGCGCACCGAACAGGTCGACATCACCACGCCGGTCGCCTCGACCACGGGCGTCAAGCTCTCCTACCCGCGCCCGCTGGTGGTGCCGATCCTGCGGGCCGGCCTCGGCATGCTGGACGGCATGGTCCGGCTGCTGCCGACGGCCGAGGTCGGCTTCATGGGCATGGTGCGCGACGAGGAGACGCTGGAGGCCTCCACGTACGCCACGCGCATGCCGGAGGACCTCTCCGGCCGGCAGGTCTACGTCCTCGACCCGATGCTCGCCACCGGCGGCACCCTGGTCGCGGCGATCCGGGAGCTGATCAAGCGCGGCGCGGACGACGTGACCGCCGTGGTCCTGCTGGCCGCCCCCGAGGGCGTGGAGGTCATGGAGCGCGACCTGGCGGGCACCCCGGTGACGGTCGTGACGGCGTCGGTCGACGAGCGCCTGAACGAGCACGGCTACATCGTGCCGGGCCTGGGCGACGCGGGCGACCGGATGTACGGCGCCGCCGAGTAGCCCACCCGGGCGCGATCGCCATAGCTCCCCGTAGAACCAGAGGCTGTGCCGCTACGGCGCCGCGCAGCCCTTCTTCGACGCGGCGGGCGCGGGCGAGGGCTTGGTCAGGGCGGCCAGGGCCTTGTCGGCGTCCGCCTTCGTCGTGAGGTGCGTGAAGCCGGTGCCGATGACGAGGTCGACGGCGCCGCCCTTGCGGCCGGGGTCGGTGCGGCGCTCGGCGCCGGTCAGCTGGGTGGCGAGCACGGGCAGCGAGGTGTCCAGGGCGGAGGCGGGGCCGAGCAGGAGGCCGGTGCCCTTGATCTTCTTGTCGAACTTCTTGGCCGCGTTGCCCACGTCGCCGATCTTGAAGCCGCGCTTCTTGAGTTCGTCGGCGGTGGACTTGGCGAGGCCGCCGCGGGGCGTGGCGTTGAAGACGTTCACGGTGATCGCGGCCGGGCGTACGGGGTCGGCCGCGGTGCTCGGGGCGGGGCTCACCCCGGACGCGCAGTCCGGCTTGGGGCCGGCCGCCGCGGGCTGTTCGCCACCGCCGGTGAAGACGTCGATGAGCTGCACCGTGCCCCACCCGCCCACGCCGAGGACGGCGACCGAGACGGCGACCAGGACGACGAGCCTGCCGCGCCGCCGCGGACGGCGCATGCGCGGGTACTTGTCCCCCGTGATCTTGTACTGGCCGCCCATGCCTGGGGGAGTCAGCATGCTCATGAGCGCAGCGTAGTGCGCCTGAGCGGCAATGCCTACTGGATGATCATCGGACATCGCCCGTCGCACCCGAAAGGGCGAACGGCCGGCCGGAACGCGGCGCTCCGCGGCTCGGGCAGGGGGGTGTGTCAGCCCGTTCTCAGCCCAGTTCCAGCACGCGCGCGTGCAGCACCTGACGCTGTTGCAGCGCGGCGCGCACCGCGCGGTGCAGGCCGTCCTCCAGGTACAGATCGCCCTGCCACTTCACGACGTGCGCGAAGAGGTCGCCGTAGAAGGTGGAGTCCTCGGCGAGGAGGGTCTCCAGGTCGAGCTGGCCCTTGGTCGTCACGAGCTGATCGAGGCGGACCGGGCGCGGTGCGACGTCCGCCCACTGCCGGGTGCTCTCCCGGCCGTGGTCGGGGTACGGCCGGCCGTTACCGATGCGCTTGAAGATCACACGGAAAGCCTACCGGTCATGACCTTCCGGGCGCAGCCATGGCGGCGGAGTACGACGCCGGAAAACCCGGAGTAAAGACGGGCAAAAAGGGAGTGGGGCCTGGTGGGAGCGACGGCGGGAGGATCGCCGCGGGCCACCCCTTCACAGGACCCGCACCCCACCCCGGCGCCCTCCCGCACGTCGCGCGGACGTCCCGGGCGGGAGGGGAGAGGCCGGCGGGGCCCGTACGAGCCGGCGCTCGCGCCGGGCGGCTCCCCAGCGGCCGTACCGCGGTCAGCGCGTCGGCCGCGGAAACCGCCCGCACGGAGTACGACGGCGGCTCACACCGTGGCCGGCACCCGCTGGGCGCGGCTCCGCATCCGCACGCCGGTGACGATCTCGACGACGCCGACCGCGACCAGCCAGATGCCGCCGACGAGGGTGAGCACGGCGACCGACCGGAAGGGCGAGTCGATCAGCACCACGCCGGCGACGAAGGTGACGATCCCGAGGAAGATCTGCCAGCCGCGGGCGGGCATGGTCCGGTCGTGGGCGGCGGCGAGGGTCTGGGTGATCCCGCGGATCACCCAGCCGATGCCGATCCACAGGGCCAGCAGCAGGATCGACTGCATCGGCCCGCGGAAGCAGAACAGGCCCAGCACGATCGAGAAGGCACCGCTGATGAACGCCAGCACGCGCAGCGAGGTCGCCCGGTGCGTGCCGAACGCGGCGACCAGCTGGAACACCCCGCTGATCACCAGGTAGAGGCCGAACAGGATGCCGGCGACGAAGAGCGACGCGTGCGGCCAGACCAGCACCAGGACGCCCAGGACCAGCGAGGCCACACCGGTGAGCAGGACCACCTGCCAGGCGGCTCGGGAGAGGGCGTGCAGGGGGCCTTCCAGCTCCTGCTCGTCGTACGGGGGCGGGGTGCGCGGGGCGCGGGCGGCGCGGTCGTCGGATCCCGCGCCCCGCGAGGGGCCGGTCGGTGCCTCGGTCATGGTCCATGCTCGGACCGGTTCGGGGCGGGCCGCCACCGGGGCGGGGCCACCTGGCTGACGGCTACTTCCCGGCGGCCTTCCCGACGCCCTTCGCTGTGCCCTTCCCCGCGGCCTTCCCCGCCTTGGCCGCCGCTTTCATCTCCTGCTTGTGCGCGCGGACCCTGGCCAGCGACTCCGGGCCGGTGATGTCGGCGACGGAACGGAAGGACTCCGGTTCGCCGTAGGCGCCGGCGGCCTCGCGCCAGCCCTCGGGGCGGACGCCGAGCCGTTTGCCGAGCAGGGCTAGGAAGATCTGCGCCTTCTGCCGGCCGAACCCGGGCAGCTCCTCCAGCCGACGCAGCAGCTCCTGCCCGGTGCCGACGCCCTCCCAGACCGCGCTCGCGTCACCGTCGTAGTGCTCGACGAGGTACTGGCACAGCTGCTGGATCCGCTTGGCCATCGAACCGGGGTAGCGGTGCACGGCCGGCCTCTCGGAGAGGAGGGCGGCGAAGGACTCCGGGTCGTGGGCCGCGATCTCGTGGGCGTCGAGGTCGTCGGCGCCCAGGCGGCGCGCGAGGGTGGCGGGTCCCTTGAAGGCCCACTCCATCGGGATCTGCTGGTCGAGCACCATGCCGACCAGCGCGGCGAGCGGGGAACGCCCGAGGAGTGCGTCGGCCTCGGGGTCCTGGGCGAGGTGCAGGGTGACGTCCATGACCTCGATCATGCCCCGGCGCGGGCCGGCCCTCCACGCGAGGACGGCCGGTCCGCCGGGCGCCGAAGCCGAGCCGCCCCACCGGCAGCCGCCCCGCCGACGGCCGCCGCACGGTGCCCCCGGGTTCCGCCGCCCGCGCCCCGCCACTCGCGCACCCCTCGTTCCATGCGGTCGGCACCGTTCCCGTACGCTTTCGACGACTACTAAGGTGAGCCTCACCTAATCGAAAGTGGGCGCAGAGTGCGGACCGAGATCTACCGCGATGCCTGGGGCATCCCGCATCTGCGCGCCGGCGACATCGGTGAACTCGCCCGCGCCCAGGGCCGCGTCACCGCCCGCGACCGCGCCTGGCAGCTGGAGGTCGAACGGCACCGCGCGCAGGGCACCTCCGCCTCCTTCCTCGGCGCCGACGCCCTGTCCTGGGACCTCTTCGCCCGCCGCGCCCGCCTCGACGACACCGCGCGGCGCTGCTTCACCGCCCTGGCGGAACGGGACCCGGAGACGGCGGCCTGGGTCGGGTCGTACGTCGACGGCGTCAACGAGACCCTGGCCAAGGCGTCCCGCACCGCCCCCGAGTTCGCCCGCACCGGCCTCGCGCCGGGCCGCTGGCAGCCCTGGACCCCGCTCGCCGTCTGGCTCGGCACCCACATCCTCTTCGCGGGGTTCCCCGCCAAGCTCTGGCGCGACGCGGCGCTGCGCCACCTCGGCCCGGAGGCCGTCGGACTCTTCGCCGCCGACGGGCCCGGCAGCGCCGGCAGCAACGGCTGGCTGGTGAGCGGCGAACGCACCACGACCGGCCGGGCCGTGCTCGCCGGCGACCCCCACCGCTTCATCGAGGACCCCGGCGTCTACCAGCAGATCCACCTCTCCTGCCCGGAGTTCGACGTCGTCGGCCTCGCCGTGCCCGGCGTCCCCGGCATCGCCCACTTCGGCCACACCGGCACGGTCGCCTGGTCCATCACCAACGCCATGGCCGACTACCAGGACCTCTACCGCGAACGCCTGCGCCGCACCGGCGCCGGCGTCGAGGCGCTCGGCCCCGACGGCGTCTGGCGGCGCGCCGCCCGGCACACCGAGACGGTCGAGGTGGCGGGCGAGGCCCCGGCCGAGACCGAGGTGATCGAGACGGACCGCGGACCCGTCGTCGTCGGCGGCCCCGAGGGACTCGACGACGGTGTCGCCGAAGCGGACAACCCCCTTGCCCTCAGCCTGCGTTACCCGCCTCGCGTCACCGGCGACCTGGGCTTCGGCGCGCTGCTCCCGCTGCTGCGGGCCCGCCGGGTCGCCGACGTCGACCGCGCCTTCGACGCCTGGGCCGAGCCCGTCAACGTCGTCCAGGCCGCCGACACCGAGGGCGGCGTGCTGCACCGGGTGGCCGGTACGGTCCCGCTCCGCTCCGCCGCCAACCGCCTCCGCCCGGTCCCGGCCTGGGAACCGGGCCACGAATGGCACGGCCGGCACGAACTGCCCCACGCCCAACTCACGGACGGTACGGCCGTGATGGCGAACCAGCGCGGCCTCGCGGCCCCGCTCGGCGTCGAGTTCGCGCCGCCCCACCGCGCCGACCGCATCACCGCGCTCCTCGCCCGCCGGGAGAAGTGGTCGGCTGCCGACATGCCCGCCATCCACATGGACACCCATCTCGGCTCGGCCGCACCCCTGTTGACCCATGTCGCCGCCCTCGACGGCCTCACCCCGGCCGCCAGCGCGCTGCGCGACCGGCTCCTCTCCTGGGACCGGCGCATGGACGCCGACAGCGCGGACGCCGCCCGCTACGCGGCGGTGCGCGGCGCGGTCGTACGGCGGCTCGCGGCCCACCCCGCCTTCGCCGCACTGGCCGAACTGCCCGCGTACCCCCAGGTCCTCCTGCCCTGGCTGGCCCTCCTCCCGCGCATCGCCTTCGCCCTCGAACACCTGCTGAGCGCGCGGGAGTTGTACGGCGTCGACCGGCCGGCCGCCGTCCGCGCGGCGCTGGAGGAGACGGCCGCCGCGCCCCCGGCCGCCTGGGGCGACACCCACCGCCTGGCCCCCTGGCGCGCGCTCCCCGCCCAGCCGTCCCCGGCCGGGGAACCACCTCCCTCCGGCGGCGACCACGACCCCGCCGCCGGGGAACCACGCCTCTCCGGCGACCACGACTGCGTGCTCTGCACCTCCGCCGTGCCCGGCCTCACCGACCGCAGCGCGCGCGGCCCGGCGGCCCGGTTCGTCTGGGACCTGGCCCGCCGCGAGGACAGCCTCTGGGTGGTGCCGTTCGGGGCGTCCGGGGTCCCCGGCTCCCCCCACCACCACGACCAACTCCCCTTGTGGAGCAGGGGAGAGCTGGTCCCGGTGAGCACCGACTTCGATCGCCTGCGCCGCGAAGAGGAAGAAGAGGAAGAAAAGGAAGAAGAGGAGAACGATGTCTGACCCGTACACCCCCGCCTCCACCCGCACCCCCGTCCACGAGCAGCGCGTGGACGGCTACGGCACCGTCCGCGTCCTGCCGCTGGACCCGGAGGCCGACGCCGACGTGATCCACGGCTGGGTGAGCGAGCAACGGGCCCTGTTCTGGGGCATGAACGGCCTGACCCGGGACCAAGTCACCGAGATCTACGCCCACATGGACACCCTCGCCACCCATCACGCCTACCTGGCCGTGCGGGACGGCGACCCGGTCGCCCTGCTCCAGACCTACGACCCGGCGGCCGACCGCGTCGGCGACTGCTACGACGTACGTCCCGGTGACGTCGGCATGCACCTCCTGCTCGCACCACCAGGCCCGGCCGGCGCCCGGTCCGGCTGGTCGTCCGCGCTGCTCGGTGTGTTCGTCTCCTACCTCCTGCTCGGCCTCGGCCGGAGCCGGATCGTCGTCGACCCCGATGTGCGCAACGAGAAGGCGATCGCCCGCTTCCGCCGCGAGGGTTTCGTCACCGGCCCGGCCGTCGTACTGCCGGAGGTGGACCTGCCCGACGTGTGGCTGCCCGAAAAGCACGCCCAACTGGCCTTCCTGGCACGGGAGATAGCTTCCCCGGAGTGAACCCGGAAGACCTCGTCGCCCCCTACGCCTGGCGACGTGGGGGACGCGCGTGCCCGCCCGGCCGCCCCGCCGACGGCCCGGACCAAGGGCCATGATCTGGTGGTGACCGGCGCGGTGCCGACGCGGTCCGCACGGTGGGCGGCGGGCGGTGAGCGGCGCCACCTCGTGAATGATGGGCGCGGTTCGTCCGTACCTGTCGAGAGGCCGGACAGTCCGAAGACGGAGAAGCGACGTGTGCCGACGACGGAACGAGCGGGACCACCCCCCACCCCGCACCCACCGACGGGTGCTGCTGCTGGGCTCCCTGCTGGTCCTCTTCCTCCTCGGCACGGCGGCCCCCGCCTCCGCGCACGCCGCGCTCGTGGGCACCACCCCGGCCGACGGAAGCGTGGTCACGTCGGCCCCGCGCTCCGTCACGCTGACCTTCTCCGAGTCCGTGGGCCTGCTCGACGACTCCTTCCGCGTCTTCGACCCCGCCAACCGGCGGGTGCGGACCGGACCGGCACGGCACGCACGGACCGGTGCCGACACGGCGAGCGTCACCCTCCCCGCCGACCTGGGCACCGGCACCTTCACGGTCGCCTGGCGCGTGGTCTCGGCGGACAGCCACCCGGTCGCGGGCGCGTTCACCTTCTCGATCGGCAAACCGTCCCCGACGACCGTCCCCCTCGCCACCTCCGCCACCGAGGACCCGCTCACCGGCGGCCTCTACGACATCGCCCGCTACCTCGCCTACGTCGCCGCCGCCCTCCTCATCGGCACGGTCACCTTCGTCACCCTCTGCCGCCCCGCCGACCCGACCGCCCTGCACAAGCCGGTCCTGACCGGCTGGTGGACGCTGCTCGCCGCCACGCTGGCCCTGCTCGTCCTCCGGGCCCCGTACGAGACGGGCACCGGCCCCGGCACGGCCTTCGCCCCCTCGTCCCTGACCCACACCCTGACCACCCGCCCCGGCCTGGCCCTGGCCGCCCGACTCGCCCTGCTGGCCCTCACGGGCCCGTATCTCCTACGGCTACGGGCCCGCCCGCGCCCCGGCCGCCCCACCCTCGCCGCGGGCGCCGCCCTCGCCGTCGGCCTGGCCCTGACCTGGGCCGCGGCCGAACACGCGTCGGCCGGCATCCAGGTACCCGTGGCGATGGCCTCGGCGGTCCTGCACCTGCTCGCGATGGCGGTCTGGCTGGGCGGCCTCACGGCCCTGCTCACCCTCCTCCACCGCGCCCCCGACCTCGACTCCGCCCCCGTGGCCCGTTTCTCCCGCCTCGCCTTCGCCTCGGTCACGGTCCTCGTCGTCACCGGCGCCTACCAGTCCTGGCGCGGCCTCGGCTCCTGGCACGCCCTGACGACTACGTCGTACGGCCGCGTCCTGCTCGTGAAACTGGCCGCGGTGCTGGTGCTGCTGGCGGTCGCGGGACGGTCACGCCGATGGACCGGCCGGATGGTGGCGGAGGCGGCGGGTGCGGGCGCGTGCGCGGAAACGGCAGCTCGGGTGCCGGTGCCGGTGCCGGTGACGGTGTTGACGGAGGCCGTGCCGGCGGCGGAGGCGGCTCGCCAGGACGGGCGCACGGAGCGGGTGCCCGAGGCCGTATCCGGGCGCGATGCCCAGTCGCAGTCGCAGTCGCAGTCGCAGTCGCAGGTGCAGTCGCAGTCCGGGCCCGAGTCCGAGTCCGAGTCCGGGGATACGGGCGCCGCGACGGACTCGGGCCGCTCGGCCCGGCGTCGGCTGCGCCGCTCGGTTCTGCTCGAAGTGGCGGTCGGGGTGGCCGTGTTGGTGATCACGACCCTGCTGACCAACACGCTGCCCGGCCGGGCAGCGGCGGAGGCGGCACCGGCCGCGGGCACGGGCGTACCGGCGGCCTCCGTCACGACGATCCCCTTCGACGTGGGCACCCCCGGCGTCCACGGCCGGGTACAGATCACCCTCGACCCCGGCCGCGTCGGCCGGAACACCGTCGAAGCCGTCGTCTACGGCGCCGACGGCGGCTTCGCCACCGTCCCCGAACTCCGCCTCTCCTTCACCCTCCCCGCCCAGAAGATCGGCCCCATCGACGCCAGGCTCGCCGACCGGGGCGGCTATTGGGCCGGCGACACCCTCAACCTCCCCATCCCCGGCACCTGGACCATGAAGGCGACGATCAGGGTGTCGGACCTGGACCAGGTGAGCGAGGAGAAGCGGGTGCGGATCCCCCGGTAGCGGGTGGGCAGCGGCACTCGGGGCGGGGTCACCGGTGCCGCCGCCTCCACCGGAGTCACCAGGGCACTTCCCCCTCGTCGTCGAAGAAGCCGCCGGTCGGGCCGTCGTCGGGCAGGGTGGCGAGCCGGAGCGCGATCGCGGCGCCCTGTTCCGGGGTGCGGACGCCGCGGAAACCGTTGAGGTCGGTCGCGCAGTATCCGGGGCAGCCGGCGTTGATCAGGATGTTCGTGTCGCGCAGTTCCTTGGCGTACTGGACGGTGACGGCGTTGAGGAAGGTCTTCGACGGGGCGTAGGCGACGGCGATCGGGCCGGTTTCGGCGCCGGGGGTGGACTGCTTGGTGAGTGAGCCCACGCTGCTGGACATGTTCACGATCCGCGGCGACGGCGAGCGGCGCAGCAGCGGCAGCATCGCGTTGGTGACGCGGATGACGCCGATCACGTTGGTCTCCACGGCCGTCCGCACCGTCGTGACGTCGACCGTGGTGGGCTGCTGTGCCGCGCTGCCGGTGATCCCGGCGTTGTTGACGAGCACGTCGAGACGGCCGGCGCGCTCCTCGACCAGCGCGACGGCGGCGGCCACGCTCGCGTCCTCCGTCACATCGAGCGGCACCACGAACGCGTCGACGTCGGCCGCCCGCAGTTTCGCCACGGCGGCCTCGCCGCGTTCCGCGTCCCTGGCACCGACCCCGACCCGCCACCCGAGGGCGCCCAGCCCGGCCGCGATCTCGTACCCGATTCCCTTGTTCGCGCCGGTCACCAGCGCGATCGTCTGTTCGTTCATGCGGCCCATCGTGTCCGCGCGCGACGCCCGGAGGCCAACACCGATCGGGTGGGGATCGATACCGCACGGGTATCGATCGCCGTTGAGGCCGCTAGCATGGAACCGTGGAGACACGGGAATTGCGGTACTTCGTCGCCGTCGCCGAGGAGCTCCATTTCGGCCGGGCGGCCCTGCGGCTCGGGATGGCGCAGCCCCCGCTGTCGCGGGCGATCCACCAGCTCGAACGGCGGCTCGGCGCCACGCTGCTGGAACGCACCAGCCGCACGGTCACCCTGACCCCCGCCGGGTCGGTACTGCTGCGCGAGGCCCGGGCGGCGCTGGACGCCGTAGAGGCCGCCGAGCGCCGCACCCGGCGGGCCGCGACCGGTCACACCGGCGTGGTCCTCGCCACCAAGGCCGGCGCGTCCGGCGAACTGCTCGCCAAACTCCTCGACGCCTACGCCGCCGAACCCGACGCGGTCGCCGTCGACCTGTTCCTGTGCGGGATCGGCGAGCAGGAACGCGCGCTGCGCGACGGCCGGGCCGACGTGGCGCTGCTGCACCTGCCCTTCGACTCCACCGCCGGCTTCGACACCGAGGAGCTCCGGACCGAGAACCAGGTCGTACTGCTGCCCGCCGGGCACCCCCTCACCGGCCGGCCCCACGTGCGGACGGCCGACGTCACCGGCCTGCCCGACCTGCCGATGCCGCGCTGGCCCGGCCGCGACGGCACCTACCCGGACGGCCCCGGCCCGCAGGCCCGCGACCACGCCCAACTGGGCCAGCTGATCGCCCTCGGCCGCGCCTGCTGGATCGCGCCGGAGTCGAGCACGGCCCAGCTCTCCGGCGACATCGCCGCCGTACCGGTCCTGGACGCCCCACCGGTCACGACGGTCATCGCCTGGCCACCCCACAGCCGCTCGCTGGCCGTCGCAGGACTGGTACGCAGCGCGACACGCCTCTGAGGGCAGGCGGGGGCGGCTCGTCATCCGCGGTCGGCGTGCCCATGGCATCCGAGACCGCGTCCGAGACCGCGTCCGAGACCGAGATCGCGTCCGAAACGCCGCGGAGCGACGCCGTCGCGCGAGCGGTGAGGACCCACGCCGTGAGCAGGGCCGCGCAACTCCCTCTGCGGGCAGCACTGTTGCAAGCGCGGAGAGTCAACTGGCGGCGTACGGGGGCGAATCGCGCCGCGGTACGCCAACGTCAGTCGCTGTCGGCCGACTTATGGCCGTTCGGGTCCGGTGTCCGGAATGGGCAGCCTGGATGAGACCACGTCCTCACCCAGGACCCGTCGGTCGTCGAGCTTGCCGGCCATGCCACGGGCACGCGGCAAGCTGCCCGCACCACCCTCAGGCGGCCCTGGACCCCGCGGCACGCGGGCCCGGGGTGGGCTCCTGCGCGTCGTCGTCGAACTCGAAGTCCTGGTCTTCTCCGAAGTCCGGGGCCTGGAAGGGTTTCGTCGTCGGAGGCGGCGATACTGCGGTGGAACGGCTGGTCAGCCCTTCCGGAGCGGAGAACAGCGACGTCGAGTCGATGAGAGGTCTGCCTTTCGTTACATGTCCCTGACGGAACCTGGCCTGCCCTGACCGGGCACGGCGGTCCTACAGCTTGGTCATCTTCGCGTACGGGCTCAGGACCCGCATCTGCACCGAGCCGAAATCCACCAGCGCCGCGATGCCGTCCTCGATGCTGACGACGCGGCCGAGGCCGTACACGTCATGCGTGACTTGCTCGCCCAGGGCGAAGTGCTTGGAAGCCGGTGTGGCCGGGGCTTTGAAGGGGCTGGTAGGCAGATGACGCTTCGGTGCCGCAGGCTTAGTCATAGCTCAGTATGAGCCTACGTGTATCCCGCTCGCTGTGGCCGTCGGCACAAATTCGGACGGTAACAGCCGCATCACGCGCCTGACCTGGTGGTTCGTTCCCGGGGGCGGCTCACATCCGGCACAATTTTGCCGTGCACCCCAGTCGGGAGACCCCGTGGGCGCCGGATTCGGGCGGTTCGGTCGGCCCGGCTGCCCGCCCGCCGCACGCACACAACAACTGGTTCCGTTGCGTGAGACCGCCACGAGCGGTACGGGTCGTCGGTGATCGCGGACCGGTGCTTCTCCAGCGCGGCAAAGTGTGCGGCACCAGCAGGAGACTCCGAGTTCGCACACGATCCGTAAGGAACGCACGAGAGGTGAGGGATGGCTCAACACCGCTCGCGCTGGGGCCAGCGCGGGCGTACCGGCCCCGTCTCTGCAACGCAGAGGTGCGCGGGCTCATCTCGTGACCGAGAGGCGGATGGGAACGCCGCGGAGATCGATGTCGCCGTGGCCTCCCGGCATACCGCTTTCATGTACATCTGATACATTCATGACATGAGTGAGCCGGTGATTGAATCCATGGCGGATGTCCGCAGTCATCTCGCTGACGTCATCGATCGCGCTCGCCGGGAGGAAACCCCGACGATCATCACTCGGCGAGGCAAACCGGAAGCCGTCGTGATCGACATCCAGGAGTATCAGCGATTGCGTGAGATCGCGGAGGGTGTCGAGGAGGCGTGGCTCAACCACCTGGCCGACGACGCCGAGTCCGAGGGTGCGGAGGGGTCGGTCTCGCTCGAAGAGATGGCCGCCCTGCTCCGTGTTCATCAGGGCTGACCCGATGGGGTACGTCACACGCTTCACGCCGCACGCTCAGCGGAACATGCTCAAGATCCCGCGCCCGGACGCCCTCCGCATCCTGTATCGCCTCACCGAACTTCAGAAGGCGCTGGATGCCGCCGATACCGCGTCGTTCGATATCAAAGCCCTCCAGGGGCACCACACCCGCTGGCGGCTCAGGGTCGGCGACTACCGCGTCGTCTATACCGTCGAGGACGGCCAGCTGATCGTGTGGGTCCTGGCCGTCGGCAACCGCCGCGACATCTACCGGCACGTTCCGTAGATCATCCGCAGTGCGGATCGATGTCGGCTGCCCGCTGGGAGTCGCGGGGGCATGGGCCTGCCTGTTTGCCGAAATGGCCCGAATGTCGCCTGTAAGCGCGCCCAGAACTGCAACCGCCCACGACGAAGGGCCCCGCCGCGAACGGTGGGGCCCTTCGACATCGTGCCCGGTGAGGCACTGGCGGAGGATAGGGGATTCGAACCCCTGAGGAGTTGCCCCCAACACGCTTTCCAAGCGTGCGCCCTAGGCCACTAGGCGAATCCTCCGCGGCAAACAATACAAGACGCGGAGGAGTGCTCGCGAACTCGTTCCCCCCGCTCGGATCATGTAGCCTGTGCGGAGCCCCTCACGCGGCGCTATCTGACTGAACTCCCCCAGGGCCGGAAGGCAGCAAGGGTAGGTCGGCTCTGGCGGGTGCGTGGGGGGCGTCTGCGTTCGCGGGCGGGGCTGGTTGTCAGTGGGCGCCTATAACCTCGTATGTGTGTCGTCTCTCGCGCTGTACCGCCGCTATCGCCCGGAGTCGTTCGCCGAGGTCATCGGGCAGGAGCATGTAACCGACCCGTTGCAGCAGGCGCTGCGGAACAACCGGGTCAATCACGCGTACCTGTTCAGCGGGCCGCGGGGCTGCGGGAAGACCACGAGCGCGCGGATCCTGGCCCGCTGTCTGAACTGCGAGCAGGGACCTACCCCGACCCCGTGCGGCACGTGCCAGTCGTGCCAGGACCTGGCGCGCAACGGACCGGGTTCGATCGACGTCATCGAGATCGACGCCGCTTCGCACGGTGGCGTGGACGACGCCCGTGAGCTGCGGGAGAAGGCGTTCTTCGGCCCCGCCTCCAGCCGTTACAAGATCTACATCATCGACGAGGCCCACATGGTCACGTCGGCCGGTTTCAACGCGCTGCTGAAGGTCGTCGAGGAGCCCCCGGAGCACCTCAAGTTCATCTTCGCCACCACCGAGCCCGAGAAGGTCATCGGGACGATCCGGTCGCGTACCCATCACTACCCCTTCCGGCTCGTGCCGCCCGGGACGCTGCGCGAGTACCTGGGCGAGGTGTGCGGGCAGGAGGGCATCCCCGTGGAAGAGGGGGTGCTGCCCCTCGTCGTGCGGGCCGGTGCCGGATCCGTGCGTGACTCCATGTCCGTCATGGACCAGCTGCTCGCCGGCGCGCGCACCGAGGGGGTGACGTACGCCATGGCGACCTCCCTCCTCGGGTACACCGACGGTTCGCTGCTCGACTCCGTGGTCGAGGCCTTCGCCACGGGTGACGGGGCCGCCGCCTTCGAGGTCGTCGACCGCATCATCGAGGGCGGCAACGACCCCCGCCGTTTCGTCGCCGACCTGCTGGAGCGCCTCCGCGACCTGGTGATCCTCGCCGCGGTCCCCGACGCCCTCGACAAGGGGCTGATCGACGCCCCCGCCGACGTACTGGAGCGCATGCAGGCCCAGGCCGGCACCTTCGGCGCGGCCGAACTGAGCCGCGCCGCCGACCTCGTCAACTCGGGCCTCACCGAGATGCGCGGCGCCACCTCGCCCCGCCTCCAGCTCGAACTCATCTGCGCCCGCGTGATGCTCCCCGCCGCCTACGGCGACGAGCGCGCCGTCATGGCCCGCCTCGACCGTCTGGAGCGGGGTGTCAACTTCTCCGGCGGCGGCAGCGCGCCCGCCATGGCCTACGTTCCCGGGCCCGACGTCCATGGGGGCGGCATGGCCGCGCCTGCCGCCCCGCCGGTGCTGCCCGGGGGCGGGGTCGCGGCGGCGCGGGCCGCCGCGCGCGGGGGCGGCGCCCCCGGCCCCGTGGGGGCAGGGGTGCCCGCCGATCAGGTCGCGGCCCCCGCTCCCGCCTCCCACGGCGATGCCGAGCCGCAGCCTGCCCCCGCCCAAGCCGCCCCGCCCGCCCCTTCCGCTCCGGCCCCGGCTGCCGCCCCTGCCCCCGCGCCTGGTGCCTGGCCGACCGCCACCGCCGCGGGCAGCGGGCGCCGCGCCGGCGGCTGGCCCACCGCGGGCTCCCCGGGCGGCGCACCCCAGCCCCCCTCCACGCCGAGCGCCCCGGCTGTCCGGAGCGCCCCGGCCGCCGCACCCGCTTCCCCGCCGCCCGCCGGTGGCATCGATCCCCGCACGCTCTGGCCGAACGTCCTCGAAGCGGTCAAGAACCGCCGCCGCTTCACCTGGATCCTGCTCAGCCAGAACGCCCAGGTGACCGGGTTCGACGGCACCACGCTGCAACTCGGCTTCGCGAGCGCCGGAGCGCGCGACAACTTCACGAGCAGCGGCAGCGAGGACGTGCTGCGCCAGGCTCTGGCCGAGCACTTCAACGTCCAGTGGAAGGTAGAGGCGGTCGTCGATCCCTCGGGCGGCTCGGCCCCCGCGGCGCCGATGGGCGGTGCCTCCGCGTACGGCGGAGGGGGCGTCGGCTACGGCAGCGGAGCTCCCGCCGCCGCGCCCCGCCCGGCGTCCTTCCCGCCAGCGTCCCCGCCCCCCGCCCCCTCCCAAGGCCAAGGTCAAGGTCCGGGCCAGGGCCAAAGTCGAGGTCAGGGGCAGGGCCACTCTCCTGCCTCGACCTCCTCCGCGCCGCCCGAAGCGCCCCGCCCCGCCGCCGTCGAGCCGCCCCCGGTCTCCCCGGAGGACGACACCCCGGAGGACGACGACCCCGACCTCGACGAGTCGGCCCTCTCCGGCCACGACCTCATCGTCCGAGAGCTCGGCGCGACCGTGATGGAGGAGTTCAACAACGACTGAAGGGCTGAACGAGTCAACGGGTGGCCGCACGCCCAACCTGACGGGGCACACGACGGAACCGGACCCGACAACCGTGCGGGACGGGAGCTGACCGCAACAGGCCGGACCGGACCCGGAAGCGAAAGAACCGGTATCGATATCGGCAGCGATATCGGCAGCGCGATTGCCATCGCGATCGCCATCGGAGGAACCCACAACCTCCCGGCCCCCGTCCTTCGGAAGCCCGCACAAAGAACCCCGTCGCCGCCGGTTAGGCTGAGCCCGTGAAGGTCCTTGTCATCGGCGGCGGAGCCCGCGAACACGCCCTGTGCCGTTCCCTGTCCCTCGACCCCGCCGTGACCGCGCTCTACTGCGCCCCCGGCAACGCCGGCATCGCCGAGGTCGCCGAGCTGCGCCCGGTCGACGCCCTCGACGGCGCCGCCGTCTCCGCGCTGGCCATGGAGCTCGGTGCCGAGCTGGTCGTGGTCGGACCGGAGGCGCCGCTGGTCGCCGGAGTCGCCGACGCCGTACGCGCAGCGGGTGTTCCGGTCTTCGGCCCCTCGCAGGAGGCCGCACAGCTGGAGGGCTCCAAGGCCTTCGCCAAGGAGGTGATGGCGGCCGCCGCCGTCCCGACCGCCCGCTCCTACGTCTGTACGACGCCGGAAGAGGTGGACGGAGCCCTCGACGCCTTCGGCGCGCCGTACGTGGTGAAGGACGACGGGCTCGCCGCGGGCAAGGGCGTCGTCGTCACCGGCGATCTGGCGGCCGCGGCGGCGCACGCCAACGCCTGTGAGCGGGTCGTCATCGAGGAGTTCCTCGACGGTCCCGAGGTGTCGCTCTTCGCGATCACCGACGGCGTGACGGTCGTACCGCTCCAGCCCGCCCAGGACTTCAAGCGCGCGCTCGACGGTGACGAGGGCCCGAACACCGGCGGCATGGGCGCCTACTCCCCGCTGCCGTGGGCCGATCCGAAGCTGGTCGACGAGGTCATGGAGACGGTCCTCCAGCCGACGGTCGACGAGATGCGGCGGCGCGGTACCCCGTTCTCGGGGCTGCTCTACGCCGGTCTCGCGATCACGGGCCGCGGCGTACGGGTCATCGAGTTCAACGCGCGCTTCGGTGACCCGGAGACCCAGGTGGTCCTGGCCCGGCTGCGTACCCCGCTGGCCGGTGTGCTGCTCGCCGCGGCGACCGGCACCCTCGACGATCTGCCGCCGCTGCGCTGGAGTGAGGACGCGGCCGTCACCGTCGTCGTCGCCTCGCACAACTACCCCGGCACCCCGCGCACCGGCGACCCGATCACCGGCCTCGACGAGATCGCGGCCCAGGACGCCCCGCACGCGTACGTCCTGCACGCCGGGACCCGGCAGGACGGCGGCGACGTCGTCAGCGCGGGCGGCCGGGTCCTCTCCGTCACGGCGACCGGCGCGGATCTCACCCGGGCCCGCGACCGGGCGTACGCGGCCCTCTCCCGGATCGCCCTCGACGGTTCGCAGCACCGTACGGACATCGCGGCGAAGGCCGCGGCGGAGGCGTAACCCCCGACCGCCCGATCCCCGAGTCCGTGTTCCTGGACGCCGGTCCTCGACCGGCCGCGGACCGGGGTTCAGCCTCGATATCTCGCGGAGTCGATGAACCCGCCGGGCCCCGGATCCGTCTCTGGATTCGGGGCCTGATCGTTGCCCTCCGTCATCCACCTTTCCCCAGAGCCATTCCATCGAGTGAGCGATGGCCCATCCGGCTGACGGGGGCCGAGGCCCCAACTATGGTGCGGCGCAAGCGTTCCGGCACTTGGCCCACCGGCATTGCGATGTCAGTGGCGGGTGCCACAGTGGGGGAGTGAGCAACACCAGCGGAACGGGACAGCGCGGAGGGGGTGGAGTCCGGTCGTGACCGGTATGGGTGTGGAGGCGGGCGCACAGGCAGCGCGTTCCCGGGCCTTGGCCGTGCTGCGGATCCGCAGCCGGGCGCTGGCCGTCGCCCTGCTGCCGGCGGCGCTCGCCGTCATCCTGCTGGCGGGCGGCGCCACCGGCCACCTCATGGGCCGGGGCTGGGATCTCGCCCGCTGGATCGTGGGCTGCGTCGCGGTCGTCGTGCTGCTCGCCGCCGGCGGTGTCGCCCTGGTCGTCGCGCGGGCCCGGCCCGCCGTCAGCCCCACGGTCCCGATCGCCGAGCGTTCGGCCCCCGACCTGTACCGCATGGTGCGCGACCTGGCCGACCGCCTCGATGTGCCCGCCCCGTCCGCGATAGCGCTCACCCCGGACTGCGACAGCTGGCTGGAGGACCGCACCCACCCCTCCCACGGCTCGCCACCACCGGTGAAGCGCGACGAGCTGGCGGGCGGCCGCGGGGCGCCGCCGGGCCGTTCGAGGCGGGCCACCGCCGCGCCGGTCCTGGTGATCGGCTCCCCGTTCCTTTGGTGGATGCGGGTCGGTGAACTGCGCGCGGTCCTCGCCCCCGTCGTCGCCGGTACGGGACCCTCGGCGCACCCGGACATAGCCGCGGCCCGCCGTTTCGTACGAGGCCTGGACGCGGCGCTGGCCGTTGCCTCGGCGCCCCGGGGACGCGTGCCCCGCGCGGTGCTCGCCGGCGTCGGCTGGGTCGCCCGTGTGCTGCTGCGCGGCTGCCGGATCCACGCGGCCGAGATGGAGCGGGGGGTGGCGGCGGCCGCCGCCGAGCGCGCCCAGGCCGTGGACTACGGGCTGCGGATCGTCGCCCAGGAGCAGGTGGGCCTGGCCTACGCGGGCTGGGACCGGCTGCTCACCCGGGTCGCGCTGCCCGCCTGGCGGATGGGCCGCTGGCCGTCCCGGCTGGACGCCGGTGTCGTCGCGGCCCTCACCGAGCTGTCCCGGCGCGACCGGCTGGCCGAGGGCTTCGCCTCCCGGCTCGGCGAGCGCCCCGCCTGCGACCTGCTCGAAGAGCCCGGCACGGTGGACGAGGCGGCCTCACTCCTGGCCGCCCGCCTCTTCCATGGCGGCCCCGCCGAGTCCGGTCCCGACTGGGCGCCGGTCGACTGGCAGGAGTACCCGGACGAGGTCGTCGACCGCAAGTGGCGCGCCGACGCGGCCCGGCTGCACCGCGTCCTGGACACGCTCGGCGTCACCCGTTCCCCCGACCCCGCCACCCATGGCACCGACGGCCCCACCCTCTCCCGCGTCCTGGCCCATCTGACGGACGGATCGCACCCGCACGACACGGGAGCCGCGGTCGGCGCGGACCCGGCCGGTTCGCCCACGAGGCCACTCCCGGGCGGGACAGACCACGGCGACCGGCCCTCAGCCGGGGCAGTCCCCGCCGACCCGGCGCCGGCCGGTCCGTCCACGGCCGCGCTCCCCGACACCGCAGGCCCCGGCGCGGCCCCCGCCCCCGCTCCCGTGACCCACGTCGGCCATGCGATCCCCGGGGGCCATGCGATCCCCAGGGCCCATGAGCCCCCCGCCCCCTACGAGGCGATGGGCAGGGACGACGAGGATCCGGCCGGCGGCGGCTCGCCCCGCAGTGCCGCGCTCGCGGCGGGGCTGACGGCGGAGCTGGCGCGGGAGGAGGCGGCCGTCCCGGCCGGCGCCTCGGCACCGTCCGGACAGGGGCCCGCCGCCGCGTTCTGGGACGACGGCTCGCTGCCCCTCTTCCCGCTCCAACCGCCCCGCACAGGGCGGGAGTTGCTCGCCGACCACGTCACGGCGATGGTGTGCTGCGCCGCGGTGGACACAGCGGGTGCGACCCCCGGTCTCGACTGGCTCGACGGGCCGTCGTTGATGGTCAACGGCGAGCGGGCGGCCGATCTCGCCCCGCGAGTCCTCAGCCTGGTGGAGGCGGGTGACCCGGCCCCCCTGCGGGCCTGGCTGGTGGCCCTGGGCATACGCGCGGAGAAACCGGTACGCCTCGTCTGACGCCCGGTCCGACCACTGCCCCACCCTCCGGGACACCACACGCCACCGCGCGGCCCTCGCGCCCCGGCGCCGCTGCCCCCAGCCCCGGCGTCCCAGCCCCGACTGCCGCAGTCTCCGCCGCCTCCCCCTCGAGCCCCGCGCCCCGCCCCTCGGCGCTGCACTCAACCCGGTCTGCCACAACTCCCGTCGCAGCCAGCGGTGTTGGCGCCCCACCTCCAGCTGCCGCACTCCCCGCCGCTGCCCGCACCCCGTCTGCCTCGCGTCGCCGCAGCCCTCGGCGTTGGCTCTTACCCCGCTCTACCAACAACTCCCGCCGAGTCCACCGGAGTTGACGCCACACCCCGGTCTGCCGCGCTCCCCGCCGCAGCCCGCAGCCCGCAGCCCGCAGCCCCTGGAGTTGGCGCCCCACCTCCGGCTGCCGCAGCCCGCAGCCCGCAGTCCGCAGCCCGCACGCCCGGCTGCCCCAGCCCTCCGCGTCGGGCGCCCCGCCCCGACCCCACGCCGTAACGAAACTTCGACTTCCACTTTCGTCCAACCGCGACGAGCGGTGACGACGCGCGTGCGTAATGTGATGTGCTGGGACCGATCCCGTACCTGGTAAGGGCTTGCGACACACGACAGGTGAACGAGAGGCCACCGCGGGAGACGAGGGAGGGGCGCGACCATGAGGTCTGAGCAGATCCGCCGCTGGGAGTCGGGTGCGCTGGCGCACGCCGTGACAGACCCCTTCGGGCAGGGCCCGGTCCCCTGGCTGCGGGGCAGCGAGACGTACTTCGACGACACCGGCCAGGTCGTCCCCTGGTACGTGGACCCGGCACCGGCCCACACCGACGCCCGGGACGCCGTCGGCCGGGACGCGATCGAGCGGGACGGCACCGGCCGGCACACCTCCCGCGTCCCTGGCCCCCGCGCCGCCGGCGCACCCCGTTCCGCCGACGACGTGCGGCGGCAGATCAAGGGCTTCACCTCCGCCGGTGCCGTCGCCCCCGGCGAGGCCCTCGACTTCCACATCACCGTCGACCCGCCCCAGGAGTTCGCCGTCGACGTCTACCGCATCGGCCACTACGGCGGAGACGGCGCCGCGAAGATCACCACCAGCCCCCGCCTCTCAGGCATCGTCCAGCCGCCGCCGCTCACCGCCGACCGCACGGTCTCCTGCCACCACTGGTGGCTGTCCTGGCGGTTGCAGATCCCGAGCTACTGGAACATCGGCGCGTACGTCGCGGTCCTCACCACCGCCGACGGCTACCGCTCCCACATCCCCTTCACGGTCCGCGACGACCAGCCCGCCGACCTGCTCCTGCTGCTGCCCGACATCACCTGGCAGGCGTACAACCTCTACCCGGAGGACGGCCGTACCGGCGCGAGTCTCTACCACGCCTGGGACGAGACCGGCCGGCTGCTCGGTGAGTCCGACGCCGCGACGACGGTCTCCTTCGACCGGCCGTACGCGGGCGCGGGCCTCCCCCTCCATGTCGGCCACGCCTACGACTTCATCCGCTGGGCCGAGCGCTACGGCTACGACCTCGCCTACGCCGACGCCCGCGACCTGCACTCCGGGCGGGTGGACCCGACGCGCTACCGGGGCCTGGTCTTCCCCGGCCACGACGAGTACTGGTCGACCCCGATGCGCCGTACCGTGGAACGCGCCCGGGACCACGGCACCTCCCTCGTCTTCCTCTCCGCCAACACCATGTACTGGCAGGTCGAGTTGGCGCCCTCGCCGTCCGGCGTCCCCGACCGGCTGCTCACCTGCCGCAAGCGCCGGGGCCCCGGCCGCCCGGTGCTGTGGCGTGAAGTCGACCGCCCCGAGCAGCAGTTGGTCGGTATCCAGTACGCGGGCCGGGTGCCCGAGCCGCACCCCCTGATCGTCCGCAACGCCGACCACTGGCTCTGGGAGGCGGCCGGCGCCCGGGACGGCGACGAGATCGGGGGACTGGTCGCCGGCGAGGCCGACCGCTACTTCCCGCGCACCCCGCTCCCCGCGCACGAGAACCGCATTCTCCTCGCCCACTCCCCGTACACCGACGGCGAGGGCGCGCTCCGCCACCAGGAGACGTCCCTGTACCGCGCCCCGTCCGGCGCCCTGGTCTTCGCGTCCGGCACCTTCGCCTGGTCACCGGCGCTGGACCGGCCGGGCCACGTGGACGCCCGCATCCAGCGCACCACCGCCAACCTCCTGGACCGCATCTGCAAACGGGACTGACCCCGCGGCCCGCCCCCCTGTCCGCGGGCGCCCGCCCGTACGGGACAATCGAGCCAGTCGGCCCGCCCGTCTCCCCCACCCGCTGCCTGGGCCCCGCGGGCGTCCTCCTCACCCAGACCACGGGAGAAAACGTGTCCGGATTCGCAGAAAAGCCCGAGCCGCTCCAGGTTCCGGGCCTGGTGCACCTGCACACCGGCAAGGTGCGCGAGCTGTACCAGAACGAGGCGGGCGACCTCGTGATGGTCGCCAGCGACCGCATCTCCGCCTACGACTGGGTGCTGCCCACCGAGATCCCGGACAAGGGCCGTGTGCTCACCCGGCTCTCCCTGTGGTGGTTCGACCAGCTCGCCGACCTGATCCCCCACCACGTGCTGAGCACCGACGTCCCGCCCGGCGCCCCGGCCGACTGGGAGGGCCGCACCCTGGTCTGCAAGTCGCTGCGGATGATCCCCGTCGAGTGCGTGGCCCGCGGCTACCTGACCGGTTCGGGCCTGGCGGAGTACCAGGAGTCCCGCACGGTCTGCGGCCTCGCCCTCCCCGAGGGACTGACCGACGGCTCGGAGCTGCCGGCCCCGATCTTCACCCCGGCCACCAAGGCCGCCGTGGGCGAGCACGACGAGAACGTGTCGTACGAGGAGGTCGCCCGCCAGGTCGGCGCCGACACCGCCGCCCAGCTGCGCCAGGCGACCCTCGCCGTCTACGGCCGTGCCCGGGACGTCGCCCGCGAGCGGGGCATCATCCTCGCGGACACCAAGTTCGAGTTCGGTTACGAGGGCGAGACGCTCATCGCCGCCGACGAGGTCCTCACCCCCGACTCCTCGCGCTTCTGGCCGGCCGAGGAGTGGCAGCCGGGCCGCGCGCAGCCGTCGTACGACAAGCAGTTCGTGCGCGACTGGCTGACCTCGGCCGAGTCGGGCTGGGACCGGAAGGGCGAGCAGCCGCCGCCCCCGCTCCCGCAGCAGGTCGTGGACGCGACCCGGGCCAAGTACATCGAGGCGTACGAGCGCCTCACGGGCCTGAAGTGGTCGTAGGGGACGTAGGCGGTGCGAGGGGCGCGGAGCCGCGGAAGGAGTAGCGGGCCGGGCGTACGCGGAAGCCCCCCGGGCTGATGGGCTCGGGGGGCTTCCGTCGCGGTGAGCGGACGACCAGGTTCGAACTGGCGACCTCAACCTTGGCAAGGTTGCGCTCTACCAACTGAGCTACGTCCGCGTGCGCCGTGGCGCGACAGCCACTATACCCAACCCCGCTGCCGCGCGAGCCGCACGGCAGCGTGACGGTTCTCCGCCCCCAGCTTGGAGACGGCGGCGGAGAGATAGTTCCGTACGGTCCCCTGCGAGAGCGCGGCCCGTGCGGCGATCTCCGCGACCGGGGCCCCGTCGGCGGCCAGCTCCAGCACCTCGGCCTCACGGGCGGTCAGCGGCGAGTCCCCGGCGGAGATCGCGTCGGCGGCCAACTCCGGGTCGACATAACGGTTTCCCGCGTGCACCGTGCGGATGATCTCGGCGAGCCGCAGCGCGCTCACCGTCTTCGGGACGAACCCCCGCACACCGGCGGCGAGGGCCCGCTTGAGATGTCCCGGCCGGCCGTGCCCGGTGACGATCAGCACGCGGCAGTCCGGCACCTCGGTCCGCAGCGATGTGGCGACCTTCACACCGTCCGCGCCGGGCATCTCCAGGTCCAGTACGGCGACGTCGGGCCGGTGCGCCCGCGCCATGGCCAGTGCCTCGGGACCGGTCGCCGCCTCCGCGACCACCAGCAGGTCGTCCTCCAGCCCGAGGAGCGCGGCGAGCGCGCCCCGGATGAGGTGTTCGTCGTCGGCGAGCAGCAGCCGTACGACGTCGCCGCTCACGCGGGGACCCCCGTCAGGGCGGGCAGCGGCACCGTGGCCGTCACCAGGAACCGGTCCTCGCCCACGCTGCCCGCCTCCAGTTCGCCGCCCACCGCGGTGAGCCGTTCCCGCAGTCCCCTCAGCCCCGATCCTCCCCCGCTCCCGGACGGGACCCGCGCCCCGTCGTTCTCGACGGTGAGCACGACCCGCCCGCCGGCCACCCGTATGCCGACGGCGCACCGTCCGGCGTCCCCGTGCCGCAGCACGTTCGTCGTCGCCTCCCGTACCACCCAGCCGAGCGCCGACTGCACCTCGGCGGGCAGCCCGGCCGCCTCGCCGGTCACCTCGCACGTGATGCCGGCGGCGGTCAACACGCCCTTGGCTCCGGCCAGTTCGACGTCGAGAGCGGCCTCGCGGTACCCGCGTACGACATCGCGCACCTCCCGTTGCGACTCCCGCGCGATCCGCTGCACCTCGATCATCTGCTCCACGGCCTCGGCCCGTCCGCGCCGCGCCAGCCGCACGGCCAGCTCGCTCTTGAGCGCGATGACCGACAGGTTGCGGCCCATCACGTCGTGCAGATCGCGTCCGAAGCGCAGCCGTTCCTCGGCGACGGCGAGGCGGGCGCGGGTCTCGCGGGCCTCGTCGAGTTCGTAGACGGCGTCGAGGAGCCAGACGGAGAAGACGGAGGTGAGGGCGAGACCGCCGGCCGCGCAGAGGACGGCGAGCGCGGTGCCGAACGCGGCGGGCGCCGCCACCCCCAGCGGAAGCTGCGCGGCCAGGGCCCCGGCGACGGCGCCCGCCACCACCGCGAGGACGTGCGACGGCCCGCGGAGCCCGAGCGTCAGCGTGCCGGCGCCGAAGCCCAGCACTCCCACGAAGACGGTGCTCGTGGCGGCCCCCAGCTGCTCGCCCCCGCCGCCCCGCTCGCGCAGCACGAGCGCGCCGACGGCGACCAGCACGGTGACCGCGCCCAGGACCCACATCAGCCGCACCGGCCGGGGCCGCCGGTCCCGGGTCCAGTCGAGCGCCCGGGAAGCGGTGGCGGAGCAGAGCAGGGCGTGCGCGGCCACGAAGGCCGTCAGCCGGCTCGCCGTCCCCGTCCCGGCCTGACCGAACGCCGGCAGTCCGAGCGTCGTGACCTCGATCAGGGCGAAGGAGTGGAAGGACCACCGGGTGTACGTCTCGACCTTGCCGGGCGTGCTCTTCCGCCCCCACCAGCCGCCCGACGTCGTTGTCCGCATCGTGCTGTGCTCCCCGTACGTCAGCGCCGCGGTTCCCAGCGGAACCACCGCCGTACAGCAAACACCGCGACGACGGTCCAGGCCACCGCCGTGACGACGGCGGCGAGTGCGCCGGCCGCGGACAGGGTGCCGTCCCAGCCGCCGCTGATCAGTCTGACGGCGGGGGAGAGCGGGAGCAGTTCGCAGACGGCTGCGACCCGGTCGGGCAGCAGCCGCGTCGGAACGGTGATGCCGGAGCCCAGCATGGACAGGAACAGGAAAGGCAGCGCGGTGACCTGTCCGCTCTCCGCGGTCCTGGTGAACGACGCGGTGAGGGCCGCCAGCGCGGCACAGAGGACGAGGCCCAACAGCAGCCCTGCCAGGACGAGTTGGGGTGCGGCCGGCGCTCCGGCGTCGAGCAGCAGGGCGCAGGCCACGGCCAGCAGCAGGGACTGGGCGAAGCCGACGCCGAGGGCCGGGAGCGCGGTGCCGGCGAGGATCTCGGGGTCGGTGGCCTCTCCGGTGCGCAGCCGTTTGAGCACCAGTTCCTCGCGGCGCGCGACGAACGCGCCGACCAGGGCCGAGTACACGGCGAAGAGCAGGGAGAAGCCGACCGCGGAGGTGAGCAGTACCGTGCCCGGCGACAGCCCTTCGGCGCCGAGATCCATCCGGCCGACCGCCGGCCGCACGCTGAACGGCAGCGCCAGCGGCACGAACAGCGCCGTCACCACCGCGTTCCGGTTCCGGCCGAGCAGGGCGAGTTCGGCCCGTGCCAGGGACCGCAGCCGTCCGGCCGGGGTCGTGGTCGCTGTCGTCGTCGACGTGCTCATGCCGCCGCCTCCCGCTCGCGGTCCGTGCCCGCTTCCCGGGCGATCCCGAGGAACGCCTCCTCCAGCGAGGCCGACCGCACATCGAGCCCCCGCAGTTCGACCCCGGTCCGCTCGGCCCAGGCCAGTACCCCGGTCGCCGCCCGCTGCACCTCGTGCGTCCGCAGCCGTACGGCACCGCCCACCACCTCGTGACCCACCACCCCCAGCTCCCCGAGCGGGGGCAGATCACCCACGAAGTAGCCCGGGGGCAGCTCGAAGGAGATCCGTGCGGGCCGGCCGGCCGTCACCTCGGCCGGGGTGCCGACGGCCGCGATCCGTCCCTCGTGCAGGATCGCCAGCCGGTCCGCGACGTCCTCGGCCTCCTCCAGCTGGTGCGTGGTGAGCAGGACGGTGGTCCCGCCGTCACGCAGCGCCCGCACCAACTCCCAGGTGTCCCGGCGCCCTTCGGCGTCGAGGCCGGTCGTCGGCTCGTCGAGGAAGAGCACCTCGGGCTCCCCGAGCAGGGCGAGCGCCAGGTCGAGCCGCCGCCGTTCACCCCCGGACAGCTGCTTCACCCGTACGCCGGCCCGCTTCCCCAGGCCGACCCGGGCGAGCGCCTCCGGCACCGGCCGGGCCCCGCTGGTGCAGCCGGCCCACATCCGCGCGGTCTCGGCGACGGTCAGCTCGGACGGGAAGCCGCCCTCCTGGAGCATCACGCCGGTGCGCGGCCGTACGGCGGCCCGCTCGGCCCGGGGGTCGTGGCCGAGGACGCGCACCCGGCCGCCGGACGGTGCCGCGAGTCCCTCCAGCACCTCGACGGTGGACGTCTTGCCCGCGCCGTTGGTGCCCAGGAGGGCGAAGACCTCCCCGCGGGGCACGGCGAACGTGATCCCCCGCACGGCCTCGAATCCGCCGCCGTAGGTCCGCCGCAGGTCAGTGACGTCGATCACGTGTGGGTGCGCGCTGGTGTCCGTGGTGTCCATGGCCTCAGCGTCTCCGCGGCCGGGGGCCGGCAGCAGTGCGCGCTGTCATCACTCGGCATGACAAATGTCAGAGGGGGCCGGGATCTTGGGACACGAAAAGACCCCGGTCCATTGGACCGGGGTCTGATTCACGAGCGGACGACCAGGTTCGAACTGGCGACCTCAACCTTGGCAAGGTTGCGCTCTACCAACTGAGCTACGTCCGCATTGCATCCGACCGGCTCTCACCGATCGGCGCGAGCACCAGCCTACCCGATCCACCGAAGTGGTCCGGACGGCGATGCAGAGCGGGTGACAGGAATTGCACACTGCGCCTTCCCCCTGGAAGGGGGATGTTCTGCTACTGAACTACACCCGCGTGTACTCCGTGAGCCGGGCCTTTCGGCCTTGCCCCTCGGCGTGCTCCGAACTCTAGCTGACCAGGAGGGGTGCAACGCAAGTCGGTTCGGCCGAGGGGCGGCTGACCGGCCGTCGTCCGGGCGTCACTGGGCGGCGGCGAACGCCTCGTAGACCCTCTTGGGGATGCGGCCGCGGGCCGGGACGTCCATCTTGTTCGCCTGGGCCCAGGCCCGGACGGCCGCCGGGTCGGGGGCGACCTCCGTCTGCCGGTAGGCCTTGCCGGACCGCGACCGCTTGCGGCCGGCGTCCACGTAGGGCGCGAGCGCCTTACGCAGTTTCTTGGCATTGGTTTGGTTCAGGTCGATCTCGTACGACTTGCCGTCGAGTCCGAAGGCGATCGTCTCCGCCGCTTCCGAGCCGTCGATGTCGTCAAAGAGAGTGACCACGACCTTCTGCGCCACGAATATCGGTCCCTTCGTGCGACGCCTCTATCCGCGTGCCGTCCGGGACGCCACGGAGATGCGGAGACGTCGACTGTCCGCCTGTTTATGGGCAAAGTATCGGCTAATGACAATTCATTTGTACAGTGCCCGGCATTGCATGGTGAAGCCCGACTAAATCTCTCCGCGTGTCCCGGCGCAATAGCGGGCCTGGAACGATCCCCGATCTTTCCCTGAACTTTTCGTGCGGACCCCTGCCTGATACCGGATCGTGACGATCAACACGTAGATTCCTCCAACTCTACTCGCGTAGAAATTCTGTACGGGTAGTCTGAAGACACCTGCAGGAGACCTGCTCAGCACCACACCACCGGGAGTGCCCGTGGCACGCGTCGTAGTCGACGTCATGCTCAAGCCGGAGATCCTCGACCCCCAGGGCCAGGCGGTGCAGCGCGCACTGCCGCGGCTGGGTTTCGACGGGATCTCCGACGTACGTCAGGGAAAGCGATTCGAACTGGAAGTTGACGGACCGGTCGACGAGGCCGTCCTCGCCCGCATCCACGATCTGGCGGAATCCTTCCTCGCCAACACCGTGATCGAGGACTTCACGGTCCGCGTCGACGAAGTCGCGGAGGCCGCGAAGTGACCGCTCGTATTGGCGTCGTCACTTTTCCCGGCAGCCTGGACGACCGCGACACCCAGCGCGCGATCCGCCTCGCGGGCGCCGAACCGGTCGCCCTCTGGCACAAGGACAAGGACCTCCACCAGGTCGACGCCGTGGTGCTGCCCGGCGGTTTCTCCTACGGCGACTATCTGCGCGCCGGCGCCATCTCCCGTTTCTCGCCGGTGATGGGTTCCGTCATCGAGCAGGCGAAGGCCGGCCTCCCGGTCCTCGGCATCTGCAACGGATTCCAGGTCCTCACCGAGGCGCACCTGCTCCCGGGCGCGATGCTGGGCAACGACCACCTCCACTTCATCTGCCGCGACCAGAAACTTCGGGTGGAGAGCGCGGAGACCGCCTGGACCGCCGACTACACGGCCGGCCAGGAGATCCACATCCCGCTGAAGAACATGGACGGCCGGTACGTCGCCGACGAACGCACGCTCGACGAGCTGGAGGCCGAGGGCCGGGTCGTCTTCCGTTACGCGGAGGTGAATCCGAACGGCTCGCTGCGCGACATCGCGGGCATCACCAACGCCGCCGGGAACGTGGTGGGCCTCATGCCGCACCCGGAGCACGCCGTCGAGCCGCTCGTCGGCAGCGGCCGTACCGACGGCCTGCCGTTCTTCACCTCGATCCTCAAGAAGCTGGTCAACGCATGAGCCGGACGCCTCTGGACACGGTCGAGCACGCGGCCGCGACCCCCGACGTCGAGCTGCCCTGGGCCGAACTCGGCCTGAAGAAGGACGAGTACGAGCGGGTGGTGGAGATCCTCGGCCGCCGCCCGACCGGCGCCGAGCTGGCGATGTACTCGGTCATGTGGTCCGAGCACTGCTCGTACAAGTCCTCCAAGGTGCACCTGCGCCAGTTCGGCGAGAAGGCCCCGCAGAGCGACGCGCTGCTGGTCGGCATCGGCGAGAACGCGGGCGTGGTGGACGTCGGCCAGGGGTACGCGGTGACCTTCAAGGTCGAGTCGCACAACCACCCCTCCTACGTGGAGCCCTACCAGGGCGCGGCCACCGGCGTCGGCGGCATCGTCCGCGACATCATCGCGATGGGCGCGCGCCCGGTCGCGGTCGTGGACCCGCTGCGCTTCGGCGCGGCCGACCACCCCGACACCAAGCGCGTCCTGCCCGGCGTCGTCGCGGGCATCGGCGGCTACGGCAACTGCCTGGGCCTGCCGAACATCGGCGGCGAGGTCGTCTTCGACGCCTGCTACCAGGGCAACCCGCTGGTCAACGCCGGTGCCATCGGCGTCATGCGGCACGAGGACATCCACCTCGCGAAGGCGTCCGGCGCGGGCAACAAGGTCATCCTCTACGGCGCCCGTACGGGTGGTGACGGCATCGGCGGCGCGTCGATCCTGGCGAGCGAGACCTTCGACGACGCCAAGCCGTCGAAGCGTCCGGCGGTCCAGGTCGGCGACCCCTTCCAGGAGAAGCTCCTCATCGAGTGCACCCTGGAGGCCTTCAAGGAGAAGCTGGTCGTCGGCATCCAGGACCTGGGCGCGGCCGGACTGTCGTGCGCCACCAGCGAGTTGGCGTCCAACGGCTCCGGCGGCATGACGGTCACCCTGGACGACGTACCGCTGCGCGACTCCACGCTCTCGCCCGAGGAGATCCTCATGAGCGAGTCGCAGGAGCGGATGTGCGCGGTCGTCGAGCCGGCGAAGGTCGACCGCTTCCTGGAGATCTGCGAGAAGTGGGACGTCATCGCGACGGTCATCGGTGAGGTGACCGACGGCGACCGCCTGGAGATCTTCTGGCACGGCGGCAAGATCGTCGACGTCGACCCGCGCACGGTCGCGCACGACGGCCCGGTCTACGAGCGCCCGTACGCCCGTCCGTCCTGGCAGGACGCCCTCCAGGCCGACGACGCCAACAAGCTCGCGCGGCCCGGGAGTTCGGAGGAGCTGAGGTCCCAGGTCCTGAAGCTGGTGTCGTCCCCGAACCAGGCGTCCAAGAAGTGGATCACCTCGCAGTACGACCACTTCGTGCAGGGCAACACGGTGCTCGCCCAGCCCGAGGACTCGGGCATGATCCGCATCGACGAGGAGACCGGCCTCGGGGTCGCCATCGCGACGGACGGCAACGGCCGGTACGCCAAGCTCGACCCCTACGCGGGCGCGCAGTTGGCGCTCTCGGAGGCCTACCGCAACGTGGCGACGACCGGTGCCAAGCCGCTCGCCGTCTCCGACTGCCTGAACTTCGGTTCGCCCGAGGACCCGGCGGTGATGTGGCAGTTCGCCGAGGCCGTCCGCGGCCTGGCCGACGCCTGCCAACAGTTGGGCACGCCGGTGACGGGCGGCAACGTCTCGCTCTACAACCAGACGGGCGAGGCGGCGATCCACCCGACGCCGGTCGTCGCGGTCCTCGGTGTCATCGACGACGTCGCCCGCCGCACGCCGGTCGCCTTCCGGGAGGAGGGCCAGCTGCTCTACCTCCTCGGTGACACCCGCGAGGAGTTCGGCGGCTCGGCCTGGTCGCAGGTGATCCACGACCACCTCGGCGGCCTGCCGCCCAAGGTCGACCTGGAGCGCGAGCGGCTGCTGGCCGAGATCCTGATCTCCGCCTCCCGTGACGGCATGATCGACGCCGCGCACGACCTGTCCGACGGCGGTCTCGTACAGGCGGTCGTCGAGTCGGCGCTCCTCGGCGGGAAGGGCGCGCGGCTGATCGTCCCCGACGGCCTCTCCGCGTTCACCTTCCTCTTCTCGGAGTCGGCGGGCCGTGCGGTCGTCGCGGTCCCGCGCTCGGAGGAGCTGCGCTTCACCGACATGTGCGGGGCGCGGGGTCTGCCGGTCACCCGCATCGGTGTCGTCGACGGCGACTCGGTGGAGATCCAGGGCGAGTTCACGCTCTCCCTGGAGGAACTGCGCACCGCCCACGAGGAGACGATCCCCGCGCTGCTGGCGTAGGGCGTACGTCGTTGGCGGTCCCCGGTATCGGGTTCTACGGCTGCGGAGGCCCCGTTCGTGCGGACGAGCGGGGCCTGCGCCGTACCGGATGTCGTCCCGGACGTGGTGCCGGGCGCCGTGTCCGGGCGGGAAGGGGCCGGCACCTGGCCGGGGGGCTCCCCGCACCTGGGTCCGCGAAAAAGCGTGACGGTGTTACGTATAAGTGTCACGCTTTTCCAGCCCCGCCCCACCCCCCGGAGCCCGCCGCGGCCACCCCATAGGCTCGCTCCCATGCCCCCGGCCAAGAAGCGCGCCCGCGCCTACGACCCCGCCAGGACGCGTGCCGCGGTCATCGCCCAGTTCGGGAACGTACGGGAGGCGGCGGCGACCCTCACCCCCGAGCGGCTCGCGCTGCCCACGCGGCTGGGGAACTGGACCGTGCGGGAGCTGATCGCGCACACCGGGACGGCGCTCGGCGCCGTCAGCCGCCTCCTCGAACTGCCGGAACCCGCGGCGCCGGAAATCGCGCTCCTCGACTGGCCGTTCTCGACCGCCGCCGACGCGGAGTCGATCGACGCCAGGAGCCGCGCTCTCGCCCAGGAGAACCCCGACCCCGGCGCCCACCTCGCCGCCGTCGCCCACCGCTTCGCCGCCGACCTGGACCGACACCCCGGCACCCGGCTCCTCGCCACCGGCGCCGGCCCGATGCGCCTGGCCGACTACCTCGTCACCCGCACCGTCGAGCTCTGTGTCCACACCGACGATCTGAACGCGGCCGTCCCCGGGCTCGGCATCCCCTACGACCGCCAGGCCCTCGCCGCCGCGACCCGCCTCCTCGCCGACACCCTCGCGGTCAAGGCCCCCGGCGGTTCCACCGAGGTGCGCGTCCCGCCCCACGCCGTCGTCCAGTGCGTCGAAGGGCCCCGGCACACCCGCGGGACCCCGCCCAACGTCGTCGAGACCGACCCGCTGACCTGGCTCCGCCTGGCCACCGGACGGACGCGGTGGAGGGACGCCCTGGCGGAGGGGAAGGTCAGGGCGAGCGGCGAGCGGGCGGACCTCGCGGGACTCCTCCCCGTAATGACCTGAACCACGGTCCGGGCCGCCCACCGCGCGGTTCGGTGTGCCACCGGTGTGCGACGGCTCACTCGTGCGACCGGAAGCCCTGCCTCCGGAACCCCGACCCCGACGTTTCCGCAGGTGGGAGAGGTGGAGCGGACAAGTCGTCCATGACCGCCGCGGATCCCCAATTCGGACCAGTGGTCGATCTCGCCTACACTCGGTACCGTGCCACGTGGTGACGGTCGACTCAGTCATGATCTGCTCCCCGGCGAGAAGGGACCCCAGGACGCGTGTGGCGTCTTCGGAGTCTGGGCTCCCGGTGAAGAGGTCGCCAAGCTCACTTACTTCGGGCTCTACGCCCTCCAGCATCGAGGCCAGGAATCCGCGGGGATCGCGGTCGGCAACGGCTCGCAGATCCTCGTCTTCAAGGACATGGGCCTGGTTTCCCAGGTCTTCGACGAGGCCTCGCTCGGTTCGCTCCAGGGTCATCTCGCGGTCGGTCACGCCCGCTACTCGACCACCGGCGCCTCCGTGTGGGAGAACGCCCAGCCGACGTTCCGTGCCACCGCGCACGGTTCCATCGCGCTCGGCCACAACGGCAACCTGGTCAACACCGCCCAGCTCGCCGAGATGGTCGCCGACCTGCCCAAGCAGGAGGGCCGCACCCCGCGCGTCGCGGCCACCAACGACACCGACCTGCTCACCGCGCTGCTCGCGGCCCAGGTCGACCCCGACGGCAAGCCGCTGACCATCGAGGAGGCCGCCCACGCCGTCCTCCCCAAGGTCAAGGGCGCCTTCTCGCTCGTCTTCATGGACGAGCACACCCTCTACGCCGCCCGCGACCCGCAGGGCATCCGCCCGCTGGTCCTCGGCCGCCTGGAGCGCGGCTGGGTCGTCGCCTCCGAGTCCGCCGCCCTGGACATCTGCGGCGCCGCCTACGTGCGCGAGATCGAGCCGGGTGAGTTCGTCGCCATCGACGAGAACGGCCTGCGCACCTCCCGATTCGCGGAAGCGAAGCCCAAGGGCTGCATCTTCGAGTACGTCTATCTGGCCCGCCCCGACACCGACATCGCCGGCCGGAACGTCTACCTCTCCCGCGTGGAGATGGGCCGCAAGCTCGCCAAGGAAGCCCCGGTCGAGGCCGACCTGGTCATAGCGACCCCGGAGTCCGGCACCCCCGCCGCCATCGGCTACGCCGAAGCCTCGGGCATCCCGTTCGGTGCGGGTCTGGTGAAGAACGCCTACGTCGGACGTACGTTCATCCAGCCCTCGCAGACCATCCGGCAACTCGGCATCCGGCTGAAGCTGAACCCGCTGAAGGAAGTCATCAAGGGCAAGCGCCTGGTCGTCGTCGACGACTCGATCGTGCGCGGCAACACCCAGCGGGCGCTGGTGCGCATGCTCCGCGAGGCCGGCGCCGCCGAGGTCCACATCCGGATCTCCTCGCCGCCCGTGAAGTGGCCCTGCTTCTTCGGCATCGACTTCGCGACCCGCGCCGAGCTCATCGCCAACGGCATGACCATCGAGGAGATCGGCATCTCCCTGGGCGCCGACTCCCTGTCGTACATCTCCATCGACGGCATGATCGAGGCGACCACCATCGCCAAGCCCAACCTCTGCCGCGCCTGCTTCGACGGCGAGTACCCGATGGAGCTGCCCGACCCGGAGCTGCTCGGCAAGCAGCTGCTGGAGACCGAGCTGGCGGCCGGTCCGGCCGCCACGGCCGCGGCCGACGCGATCCGTCGCCCGTAAGCCCCGTACCGCCAACCCGAAAGATCCCAGGCAATGTCTGAGACCCCCGCTTCCGGTGCTTCCTACGCGGCCGCCGGCGTCGACATCGACGCGGGCGACCGCGCCGTAGAACTCATGAAGGAGTGGGTGAAGAAGACGCGGCGCCCCGAGGTGCTTGGCGGCCTCGGCGGGTTCGCCGGGCTCTTCGACGCCTCCGCCCTGAAGCGGTTCGAGCGCCCACTGCTCGCCTCCGCAACGGACGGCGTCGGCACCAAGGTCGACATCGCCCGCAGGCTGGGCGTCTACGACACGATCGGCCACGACCTGGTCGCCATGGTCATGGACGACATCGTGGTGTGCGGCGCCGAGCCGCTCTTCATGACCGACTACATCTGCGTCGGCAAGGTGCATCCCGAGCGTGTCGCGGCCATCGTCAAGGGCATCGCCGAGGGCTGTGTCCTGGCCGGCTGCGCCCTGGTGGGCGGCGAGACGGCCGAACACCCCGGACTGCTCGGCCCGGACGACTTCGACGTCGCCGGCGCCGGTACGGGCGTCGTGGAGGCCGACCGGCTGCTCGGCGCTGACCGTATCCGTACGGGTGACGCGGTGATCGCGATGGCGGCCTCCGGACTTCACTCCAACGGGTACTCGCTCGTACGGCACGTGCTGCTCGACCAGGCCGGACTCGCCCTGGAGACGCGGATCGAGGAGCTCGGCCGCACGCTCGGCGAGGAACTCCTCGTGCCGACCAAGATCTACTCGCTGGACTGCCTGGCGCTGACCCGTACGACCGACGTGCACGCCTTCTCGCACATCACCGGCGGCGGCCTGGCCGCCAACCTCGCCCGGGTGATCCCGGACGGCCTGCACGCGATCGTGGACCGCTCCACCTGGACCCCGGCGCCGATCTTCGACCTCGTCGGGAAGACGGGCCGGGTCGAACGCCTGGAGCTGGAGAAGACCCTCAACATGGGCGTCGGCATGATCGCGATCGTGCCCGAGGACTCCGCCGACGTCGCCCTCGCCACCCTCGCCGACCGCGGGGTGGAGTCCTGGATCGCCGGCGAGATCACCGAACGCGGCGACCACACCACGGGCGCCGAACTGATCGGGGACCACGCGTAACCCGGCCGTACGACCGCAGCGAGGCCGGCGACGGCAGCACAAAACCCGGTCCGGCGATGTTGCCCCGGACCGGGTGAAGTGCGGTTGTTCCGGAAGATGACGGAACTGCGAGGGACGCTGTCGCGTCAAGCGCCTCGACGTTGCGACTGCGGACCGGACTCCTCGTCCTCGTCCTCATCGTCGTCGTTGTAAAGATCCGCGTACTGCGCGTACGGGTCGTCTTCCTCGTCGTCGTCCTCGAACGGCTCGCCATTCGGCGGCTGACTCGAAGTCGAAGCGCCCAGCTCATTGGCCAGACGCGACAGATCGGTCCCGCCGCTGCTGTACTTCAGCTGGCGGGCGACCTTCGTCTGCTTGGCCTTTGCCCGGCCGCGCCCCATGGCTCGACCCCCTCGGATACGGGGCTCGACGGCCCCAGAGTCTTGACACGCGTTCATGATCTGGAACGGACTCTCCATGGAGAGACCGGTCCGTAGGGCTTCCACGGTACCTGAGCCCACGCCCATACGGTACGTCGCCCACAGTACGCGCCTGGCCCCAGACCCTGCGAGGAGCCCCGTCCTCGCTGGTCAACCGCGATTTTAACCACTTCTCGGCAGGCGACCCGCCGACGAACGTGAGAGTTCTCTCGAACTCCTCGCCGACGGGTACCGCACGCCCCTTCCGTGGGCCCGAGCGGGACCTCAGCGTCCGCGGGCGGCGGCCGCCTCGTGCATCCGCTGCTCGGCGATCCGGTCGGCCGCGGCGGCCGGGGGAATGCCGTCCTCCTTCGCACGTGCGAATATGGCCAGCGTGGTGTCGTAGATCTTCGCGGCCTGCGTCCGGCACCGCTCGAAGTCGAACCCGTGCAGCTCGTCGGCGACCTGGATCACGCCGCCGGCGTTCACCACGTAGTCCGGCGCGTAGAGGATCCCGCGGTCGGCGAGGTCCTTCTCCACACCCGGGTGGGCGAGCTGGTTGTTGGCCGCGCCGCAGACCACTCCGGCGGTCAGCACCGGCACGGTCGTGTCGTCCAGGGCCCCGCCGAGCGCGCAGGGCGCGTAGACGTCGAGCCCCTCGATCCGGATCAGCGCCTCCGTGTCCGCGACCACCCGCACGGACGGATGCCGGTCGACGATCCGCCGCACGGACGCCTCGCGCACGTCCGTCACGACGACCTCGGCGCCGTCGTCGAGCAGATGCTGCACGAGGTGGTGCCCCACCTTGCCGACGCCCGCGACGCCGACCGTACGGCCGCGCAGCGACGGGTCGCCCCACAGATGCCGGGCGCTGGCCCGCATGCCCTGGAAGACGCCGAAGGCGGTCAGCACGGACGAGTCGCCCGCGCCGCCGTTCTCCGGTGAACGCCCGGTCGTCCAGCGGCACTCGCGCGCCACGACGTCCATGTCGGCCACATAGGTGCCGACATCGCACGCGGTGACGTACCGACCGCCCAGCGAGGCCACGAACCGGCCGTACGCCAGCAGGAGTTCATCGGTCTTGTCCCGCTCCGGGTCACCGATGATCACGGCCTTGCCGCCGCCGTGGTCGAGCCCGGCCATGGCGTTCTTGTACGACATCCCGCGCGCGAGGTTCAGCGCGTCGGCGACGGCCTCCGCCTCGCTCGCGTACGGGTAGAAGCGCGTACCGCCGAGCGCGGGGCCCAGCGCGGTGGAGTGGACGGCGATGACGGCCTTGAGGCCGCTGGCCCGGTCCTGACAGAGCACGACTTGCTCATGACCGCCCTGGTCCGAGTGGAACAGGGTGTGCAGTACATCAGCATGCGCGCCGGTTACGTCGGTCACGGTGGTGACTCCTGGGTAAGTAGCGGCGGTCGGAGACGGGCTCCCGTGAAGGTGGCGGGTGCCGTGGCACGAGCGTAGAGCGTGCGCTCGACCGCCATCCGCGCAGTGGTGCGGATCACCTACCGGCGGGGCCGGACCGTGCGACGATTCGCAGGGTTTTCCCGCACGTGTGCGAGCGGGTCCCGAGGTTTTCACGACGGCCGGGTGGGGAGGGAGGAGGCGTGCCCAAGGTGTCCTCGGTGATCGTCCCGTACGCGACCTATCTGCGGGTCTACGAACCGCTCGCCGCCTTCCCCGAGCCGGAGCGCGACCACTGGGCGCGCTACGCCCGCCGCCCCGACCGCCCGTCCTACCAGGACGAACTGCGCCGGGCGCTCGCCGATCTGCTGCCCACTCCGCCCGTCCCGGTGCCGGTGCACGAGAGCGCGGACGCGTTCGTGGCCGAGGTCGACGGCGTGGTCTGCGTCTGCCCCTGGCGGACCCGGCTGCGCGGCTGGCTGGCGTTGGCCGACCTCCCCGAGGAGCTCCCGGCCCCGGTCCTGGACGCCGTCCTGCCGCCGCTCGTACGCGACCAGGCCGCCCAGGACTACGAGCGCTGGCTCGCCCGCAACCCGGACGCCCGGCCGTGGATCCGCACGGCGACCTGGCAGGTCCCGCTGAACTGGTTCGTGCTCGTCGCCGACGAGGAGCGCCGCTACGACGAGAGCGCGGGGGACACGCCGCCGATGCTGCGCTACCGCACGCCGATGGTGCAGGCCCGGCGCCGGGTGGCACGGGCGCTGCGGACCCTGAGGGACACGATCGACGAGGGACCGCTGATCGACGGTCTGGTGGACGTGGGGCGCTGGCTGGAGGAGTTCCATCCGCGCTCGCTGGTCGAGCTGGACTACGGCGGGCTCGTGCACGTCCTGCCCGCCGGTGAGCTGGAGGACGACCACTCGGCGGCGGACGTCGCCGCGGGCATCGAGGCGCTGCGGACCGGGGACGGGGCGGCGGCGGGCGAGGCGTACGGCCGGCTCGTGGAGCGCTGGCGGTCGGTCAGGGACCGGCGTTCGGCGAACTGATCCGCTCGAACAAGTGCGCTTAGGATGCTTACGGCGCGTCAACATGGGACGTAGGTCCCGATCCGGGCGTTTGCCGCCAAGCGTGACGGACCGCACGTGCGGATCCCTTGCGCCGCTTGCCCCTCCTCGTGCCAAAATAGGACAAGGAGTCCGGGGAGGACTCTGTCCGTCCCGTTGCGGGTGGAATCTCGGCTATGCGTGCTTTGGGGGGTCTGGATGGAGCCTGATCGCCCTGTGACTGATCGTCACACTGGCGTGACTGTCCGCTATGGCATGGTCCATCGGCTTCCGTCGCTGATGGACACCTGGGAGGGCAATTCCATCGGTTTGGCCTACGCGGTTGGACAGATGGTGTAGTTGTAGTGCCGAGGACAAGCCGTTCGTCCTATAACCGACTCGACCCGCGTCCGCCATTTCGGGCAACGCGGGTCAAGGTGCAGAATTTAGAGGAAAGAACCGAGATGGTTCGGTTCTCCCGAGGAGGCCGCTCATGACCGCTCGCACCCCTGATGCCGAGCCGCTGCTGACCCCGGCTGAGGTCGCCACGATGTTCCGTGTTGACCCCAAGACGGTCACGCGGTGGGCGAAGGCCGGCAAGCTCACGTCGATTCGTACGCTCGGCGGCCATCGCCGTTACCGCGAGGCGGAGGTCCGTGCGCTGCTCGCGGGCATCCCGCAGCAGCGCAGCGAGGCCTGAACAACTCAATAACGGACAAACCGGCAGGTCCCCCAATCGGCCGAGGCGTCCGACACCACAGCTCCAAGCGACGCGGGTTCTGCCCCAACAGGGCCCACGCCCAAGCCTCCTAGGCAAGTGAACAGGGTGCGTCGTCGATCGCGCTGGACTCCGCCGGGTCCAGCGCGATCTTTTTTGTGCCTGGTCGGGGGCGCGTGTGGGGTGGACGGGCCGTCCTGTGAGCGGGCTTGTCGGAGTCTGGGGAGGAGTGTCGGATCTCCTGTGGACCGTCCTCCGTACAAGTGCAATTGCACATATTAAATTGACCAGTTGTACGCGACCTGGAAGTTCCGGAGTTTTTAAAAATCATGCAGTGACACCCGTCACATGCCGGGAAGCTTGTTGCCTCTGTCCCTGGTGCGCTAAAGAGGCCGGCGGCGCCACCGCCCTGACGTGGCACGGGTGTTGGAGATCGCGCCCGCCCCTCACGCGCCGGCGGGGCTCTCCTCGTGGGCGCCCTCCTCGACCGGCTGGGGGCCCTGTTGCGGAGTACGCGGCCCGGAGCCCATCGCCAGCCGCAGCAGCCGGTGGCAGACCGCGCAGTGCCGCGTCAGGTGGCGGTACGGGTAGGACGACGCGGCCGACAGATGCGCGCGGAGCAACGCCCCCGTCTCGTGCCTCACCGTCGCCGCCATACGCCACCCCCGCGCACCCCACCCGGGCCGCGATGAACGGGCCCCGGTTCTCCGAGTACCACTTGAGTACCGAGGGAACCCGACCCCGTCAAGAAGGCTCGCGCCGCGTCTTCGGAAACACGAAGAAGGCCCGCGTCTCCGGGGAGACACGGGCCTCGAACTTCACTGCGGTCCTGACGGGATTTGAACCCGCGGCCTCCACCTTGACAGGGTGGCGAGCACTCCAAGCTGCTCCACAGGACCAGGTTTCGCGGCACTTGATGGTGCGTTGTGCTGCGAGACGAGACTCTACAGGAGGGGGCCCGCCTGGTCGAACTCACTCGGCGTGGGGATCCCGTTACGGCGCCGCCGCGTCGATCGCCTTCACGATGCGCTTGTCGGAGACCGGGTACGCCGTGCCCAGCGCGTGCGCGAAGTAGCTCACCCGGAGCTCCTCGATCATCCAGCGGATGTCCCGCACCGTGGACGGCACCGGCCGCCCCTGGGGCAACTGCTCCAGCAGCCAGGCGTACTCGTCCTGCATCTCGTGGACCTTCTCCATCCGTGTGGTGTCCCGCTGGACCCCCGTCGGCATCTGCTGGAGCCGCCGGTCCGCGGCCACCAGGTAGCGCATCAGGTCGGGCAGCCGCCGTATGCCCGCCGAGGTGACGAACCCCGGCTTCACGAGGGCGTCCAACTGGGCGCGTACGTCAGCGAGGTTGGGGAGGAGGGCGGGGCTGCGGACCGCCTTCAGACGGCGCTCGCAGGCCTGCCAGGCGGCGAGCACCTGCTGGACCTGGCCCACCGTACGGACCGTCGTGTCGACGATCTCCGCGCGCACCTTGTCGTAGAGCTTCCGGTACGACTCCTCGTCCCAGGCCGGCCCCCCGAAGTCGGCGATCAGCCGGTCCGCCGCCGCCATCGCGCAGTCGTCGAAGAGCGCCTGGATCGAACCGTGCGGATTCGCGGACAGGGCGAGCTTCTGCGCGTTGGTCAGCTTCTCGGACGCGAACTTCGCCGCGTTGACGGGGATGTTGCGCACGATCAGCCGACGCGTGCCCTTCCACATCGCCTCCGCCTGCTCGGCCTCCGTGTCGAAGAGCCGTACGGAGACGGTGTCGCCGTCGTCGACCAGCGCCGGGTACGCCTTCACCGGCTGGCCGGCCCGGCGGGTCTCGAATACCCGGGTGAGCGTGCCGATCGTCCAGTCGGTGAGGCCCCTGCGCTCCAGGGACTCCCCGCCCTCGCGCTCGGCGGTGGCCGCCGCGGCCTGCGAGAGGGCCTGACGGGCCTTCGGCCGCAGCCGCAGCTGCAACGCCGCCAGGTTCTTGTCCTCGGCCAGCTTGCGGCGCCGCTCGTCGACGATCCGGAAGGTGACGCGCAGGTGGTCGGGGATCTTCGACCAGTCGAAGTCCTCGGCGGTGAGCGGGACTCCGACCATGCGCTTCAGCTCACGGGCCATCGTCACGGTCAGCGGCTCCTGGAGGGGCACCGCCGTCTCCAGGAAGCGTCCGGCGAAGTTCGGGGCGGGCACGTAGTGGCGGCGGATCGGCTTGGGGAGGGAACGGATCAGCTCCGTCACCACCTCCTCCCGCAGACCCGGGATCTGCCACTCGAACCCCTCGTCCGTGACCTGGTTGAGCACCTGGAGCGGGATGTGGACGGTCACCCCGTCCGCGTCCGCCCCCGGCTCGAACTGGTACGTCACCCGGAACTTCAGCGCTCCCTGGCGCCACGAGTCCGGATAGTCGTCCTTGGTGACCGCGCCGGCCTTCTCGTTGATGAGCATCGAGCGCTCGAAGTCGAGGAAGTCCGGTTCCTCATGGCGCTTGTGCTTCCACCAGGAGTCGAAGTGCGCCCCGGACACGACGTGTTCGGGTACCCGCTGGTCGTAGAAGTCGAAGAGGGTCTCGTCGTCGACGAGGATGTCCCGGCGCCGGGCGCGATGCTCCAACTCCTCGACCTCGGTGAGGAGTCGGCGGTTGTCGGCGAAGAACTTGTGGTGCGTGCGCCAGTCACCCTCGACGAGCGCGTTGCGGATGAACAGCTCGCGGCTGGCTTCCGGGTCGATGCGGCCGTAGTTGACCTTCCGCTGGGCGACGATCGGGACGCCGTAGAGCGTGACCTTCTCGTACGCCATCACCGCCGCCTGGTCCTTCTCCCAGTGCGGTTCGCTGTACGTCCGCTTCAGGAGGTGGCCGGCGAGCGGCTCGACCCACTCGGGTTCGATCTTGGCGTTGACGCGCGCCCAGAGGCGGGAGGTCTCCACCAGTTCGGCGGACATCACGAACCGCGGGGGCTTCTTGAAGAGGGCCGAGCCGGGGAAGACCGCGAACTTGGCGTTGCGGGCGCCGAGATACTCGTTCTTCGCGCCCTCCTTCACGTCCTTCATGCCGATGTGCGAGAGCAGGCCCGCGAGGAGGGAGACGTGGACGCTCTGGCCGGACGCGTCGTCCTCGTTGAGCTGGATGCCCATCTGCTTGGCGACGGTGCGGAGTTGGCTGTAGATGTCCTGCCACTCGCGGATCCGCAGGAAGTTCAGGTACTCCTGCTTGCACATCCGGCGGAACGCCGACGAACCGCGCTCCTTCTGCTGCTCGCGCAGGTAGCGCCACAGGTTGAGGAAGGCGAGGAAGTCGCTGGTCTCGTCCCGGAAGCGGGCGTGCTGCTGGTCGGCCTGGGTCTGCTTGTCGGCGGGGCGCTCGCGCGGGTCCTGGATGGAGAGCGCGGCGGCGATCACCATGACCTCCCGGGCGCAGCCGTTCTTCTCCGCCTCCAGGACCATGCGGGCCAGCCGCGGGTCGACGGGCAGCTGCGCGAGCTTGCGGCCCGTCTCGGTGAGCCGCTTGCGCGCGTCCTGCTGTTCCGGGTCCAACGCACCCAGTTCTTGCAGGAGTTGGACGCCGTCTCGGATGTTGCGGTGGTCCGGCGGGTCGATGAAGGGGAACTTCTCGATGTCGCCGAGGCCGGCCGCGGTCATCTGGAGGATGACGCTCGCCAGGTTGGTCCGGAGGATCTCCGCGTCCGTGAACTCCGGGCGGGCGGTGAAGTCCTCCTCGCTGTAGAGGCGGATGCAGATGCCGTCCGACGTACGGCCGCAGCGGCCCTTGCGCTGGTTGGCGCTGGCCTGGCTGACCGGCTCGATGGGCAGCCGCTGCACCTTCGTGCGGTGGCTGTAGCGGCTGACGCGGGCGAAGCCGGGGTCGATGACGTACTTGATGCCCGGCACGGTGAGGGAGGTCTCGGCCACGTTGGTCGCCAGAACGATCCTGCGCCCGGTGTGCTGCTGGAAGACGCGGTGCTGCTCGGCGTGCGAGAGCCGGGCGTAGAGGGGCAGTACCTCGGTGAACCGGTAGGCCTTCTTGACCAGCGCGTCCGCCGTGTCGCGGATCTCCCGCTCGCCGGAGAGGAAGACGAGGATGTCGCCCTTGCCCTCGGCCTGGAGCTCCTCGACGGCGTCGCAGATCGCGGTGATCTGGTCGCGGTCGGCGTCGTCCGACTCCTCCTCCAGGAGCGGCCGGTAGCGCACCTCGACCGGATACGTGCGCCCGCTGACCTCGATGATCGGGGCGTCGCCGAAGTGCCGGGAGAAGCGCTCGGGGTCGATGGTCGCCGAGGTGATGACGACCTTGAGGTCCGGCCGCTGGGGCAGCAGCCGGGCCAGGTACCCGAGCAGGAAGTCGATGTTGAGGGACCGCTCGTGGGCCTCGTCGATGATGATCGTGTCGTAGGCGCGCAGTTCGCGGTCGGTCTGGATCTCGGCGAGCAGGATGCCGTCCGTCATCAGCTTGATGAAGGTCGAGTCCTGGTTGACCTGGTCGGTGAAGCGGACCTTCCAGCCGACCGCCTCGCCGAGCGGGGTGTCCATCTCCTCCGCGACCCGCTCGGCGACGGTCCGGGCGGCGATCCGGCGCGGCTGGGTGTGCCCGATCATGCCCCGGACGCCCCGGCCGAGTTCGAGACAGATCTTGGGGATCTGGGTGGTCTTGCCGGAGCCGGTCTCACCGGCGACGATCACGACCTGGTGGTCGCGGATCGCCTCGGCGATGTCGTTCTTCCTCTGACTGACGGGCAGCTGCTCGGGATACGTGACGGCGGGGACGCGGGAGCGTCGCTCGCTCATCCGCTGCTCGGCCCTCACCACCTCGGTCTCGATCTCGGCGAGGACGGCGGCGCGGGCCTCCGGCTTGCGGATCCTGCGCGCGCCTTCGAGCCTGCGCCCGAGCCGGTGCGCGTCGCGCAGGGTCAGCTCGGTCAGGCGGGGGGCGAGTGCGCCGAGGGCGGGGGCGGGGGCAGGGTGCGTAGACATACGCGGTCCAGGATCTCACCTCCGCGAAATTCGTGGCGAACCCTTTTGCCGGGGAGGCCGCGGAGTCCGCGCGGACACCGGCCCGGGCCCGCCTGCCGGCTCCGCCGAGCGGGGCCGGGACGCCTGCCGGCTCCGCACAGCTCAGCGAGCCAGGGCGTCTACCGGCTCCGCTGAGCGGGCGGGCCGCCGTCCGCCGGGGTGTTCGCGGCCGCGGTCGTGGTCGGGCTCACGGACGGGGAGGCGGACGCAGAGGCCGGAGCGGGGGTGGGTGCCGACGGGGATGCCGGGGGTGCGGGAGCCGGTACGGATGCGGGTGGTGCGGATGCCGGTGTGCCGGCCGGCGTGGGCTCCGCCCCCGCCGCCGACTCGCGCGTCCGCTCGCGGTGCCGGTCGGCGTCCTGCGCCATGGAACGGGCCGTGTTCGATACGGCCTTGATGCCCAGGTATGCCGTGGTCAGGCTGGTCATCGCGGTGAACGCCGACGTCAGTACACCGACGATGACGGCCCGGTCGGAGCTGAGCCGCCATACCCCGAAGATCGCCACCCCGGTGATCGCGAGGTTGCTGACGACCACCGCGAGCAGGCCGTACCGGGCCCGTTCCCGCTCCAGGTCGGTGTCCCGGACGGCTCTCGCCTCGTCCCCGCTCATCGCGCCCCCGCTCGCAGTTCCGGCTACGACGAAAGCCCCGTCCCGGGTGGGACAGGGCTTTCGATGCGATGTGGCTGGGGCCGGGGTCGAACCGGCGACCTATCGCTTTTCAGGCGATCGCTCGTACCAACTGAGCTACCCAGCCACGAGATTCCCGGGGGAATCTCAGCGGTCCTGACGGGATTTGAACCCGCGGCCTCCACCTTGACAGGGTGGCGAGCACTCCAAGCTGCTCCACAGGACCAAGCTGCTGTGTGCGAACGAGCGACGCAAGTGTCGCACACGGTGTTGCGTGCCCCCAACGGGATTCGAACCCGTGCTACCGCCTTGAAAGGGCGGCGTCCTAGGCCGCTAGACGATGAGGGCTATCGGCCCGCCTGGGCGCTTCTCAGCGCGTCGGGGACGTGAGAAGCATATGGGATGGCGGGAGGTATCGCCAAAACGGTTTACGGAGCCGGGGTCGAGGGGGCGGGGGAGGACGTCGCGGAGGCGGGGGACGGCGTCGGGGCGGAGGCCGACGGCGTCGCGGAGGGCGTGGCGGAGGCGTGCGCCCCGGGGAGGTTCTCCTTGGGGAGGTGGCGGCTGACCTCCGCGGTGGTCAGGCCGAGGCCGCCCAGCCGGATCTCGTCCCAGGCCTGGAGACGGTGGCTGTCCCGGTCGACGTAGAGGATCGACGCCTCGATCGGGTCGGGGTACTTGCCCTCGACCGCGCGCAGTCCGCTGCCGCCCGTCGAGCCCTCGACCCGCAGCCGGGTGCCGCGCGGCAGCACCCGCATCGACTCGTGGTGCAGGTGCCCGGCGAGCGCGAGCGGTACCTCGCCGTCGGTCTCGCGGGCCGCGGCCGGCTCGTGCGCGACGGCGATGTCGACCGGGGTGCCGGCCGCCTTCTGGTCGCGCAGTCCGGCGGCGAGCTGGTAGCCGGCCAGCTGCTCGGCCGCCCCGCCGCCCGGCGCGACCGAGCGGTCGGGGGTGAACTGGGGGTCGCCGACGCCCGCGAAGCGCAGTCCGGCCACGGTCTCGGCGTGGCCGTCGTCGAGGACGTGCACGTTCTTCACGCGCTCCAGATAGCGCTGGGTCACCAGGGAGTCGTGGTTGCCCCGGACCCAGACGTAGGGCGCGCCGAGGTCCGCGATCGGGTCCAGGAAGCCGTTCTCCGCCGCCGTGCCGTGGTCCATGGTGTCGCCGGAGTCGACGATGACGTTCACCTTGTACTGCTCCACCAGCGACGCGATGATCTTCCAGCCGGCCGGGTTGAGATGGATGTCCGAGACGTGCAGCACGCGGATCGTCGTCGGGTCGGGCTGGTAGGCGGGCAGGGTGGACGTGACGTCGTAGAGCTTCGTCACGTTCGTCACCAGGCGGGCCAACTCCTGCTGGTAGACGTTGAATTCGGTGACGATGCTGCGGGCGTTGCCGACCAGGGACGGGGCCGAGGAGAGCAGGCCGGAGAACTTGGGCTCCAGTATCGACCTGGGGTTCCAGGTGGCGTAGGCCGTCGCGCCGGACGCGACGAGCAGGGTGAGGGCGAGGCCGCCGGCGGCCAGGGCGCGGCGCGGGCGGCGGTAGACCGCCAGGCCGAGCGCGCCGGCGCCGGTCACGACGGCGACGCAGGAGCGCAGCGCGAGGTCCAGGGTGCCTCGCTCGACGTCCCGGGCGACCTCGTCCTGGAGGCCGGAGAGCCGTTCGGGGTGGTCGACCAGGGCCTGGGAGCGGACCGGATCGAGCTGGTCGACGTTGACGTCCAGGCGGACGGGGGCGTGGTGGCTGTCGAGCGAGAGGGCGCCCAGCGGCGAGACGTTGATCTTCGTGCCGCCGGTGAGGGACGGGCGCAGGGTCATCGTGGTGTTCATCGGTCCGACCGGGGCCCGTACGTTCCCGACGATCAGCAGCCCCAGCCAGGCGCCGACGAGGACGACCAGGACCAGGCCGAGGGCGCGGGTCCAGGGGTGCGGCTGCGGGACGAGGGCGAGGGCCGGGCGGGGGCGGCGGGCGCGGTGGGGACGGACCAGGGCGTGCCGCGCCCGGCGTAGGCGGCTCAGGGCTGCGACGGGGACGCGGACGCGGACCATTGGGCCCGTATGCCCAGGGGCGGGGACGGGTATGCCGGGCGGTCAGCCCCAGCCGAGTTCGTGCAGCCGCTCGTCCTCGATGCCGAAGTGGTGGGCGACTTCGTGGACGACGGTCACGGCGACCTCGCGCACGACGTCCTGGGCGGTCGCGCAGTGGCGCAGGGTCGGGCCCAGGTAGACCGTGATCCGGTCGGGCAGGACGCCGGCGTACCACTCGCCGCGTTCGGTGAGCGGGGTCCCCTCGTAGAGGCCCAGCAACTCCGGGTCGCCGGGGTCGGGTTCGTCCTCGACGAACACGGCCACGTTGTCCATGACCGCGGCCAGCTCCGGCGGAATCCGGTCCAGGGCCTCGCTCACCAGCTCTTCGAACGCCTCGCGCGTCATTTCCAGCACACGCCCATTGTCCGGGAAGAGCGCCGGTTCGGGGCGGTGACGGCGGGGCCGAGCCCCGGTTCGGGGGCGGCGGTGGGGGGTGGGGGGTGGGGGAAGGATGCCGATGCGGCGACGGCGGGGCCGATCCGGGTGCCGGAGGGGCGATTCCCGGCCGGTGGGGCGCGGGAACGGGCCGGGTACGGGCGTACGACGCTGCGGCGCGTGTCCTCTTGCGGGGGGCGGGAGTTGAGAGGGCGACTCCCTATTCCGCCCCCGGAGGTTGCCCCGTGCGCCCCTTGTACGTACCCGTCCGTCTGGCCGCCGCGGTCGTCGCCGTCGCCGCTGCCGCCGGTTGTATGAGCGTGGGCGACGACGCGGGCGGCGGTGCGCGGCCGTCGCACTCGGCGGGCCACCGGGCCGGCGGGCAGCGCGGCGGCGGCCCCGGGGTGCCGGGCGGCGAGGCCGGGCACGGCGGCCGGCGGGGCGACGGCCAGCACGGGCGCGGGGAAGGGAAGGCGGAGCCGTCGGAGTCGGCGTCGGAGTCGGCACCGCCGGCCACGGGGGGCGAGGACGACGTACCCGCCTCCGCGGCGCCTCGGCCGGGGGCGAGCGGGAAGCCGGGGGCGCCCACCACGGAGGTCCCGCAGCCGACCCCGACCCGGCCGCTTCCGCCCCCGGACCCCACGCCGGCCTCCGGCTCGCCGTCCCCCACTCCGACGGTCGCGGAGCCCTCGTCCTCCGCCCACGAGGGCACCACGCCCCAGCTGACCGAGCGCGAACCGGCGCCCCGGGCGGGGTCACCGGCGTAGGGCGGCGGCCGTGCGGTGCGGTGTGACGCAGGTCAAAGGGGCGCGGTTTGCCTTCGGAGGTGGTGGGTGCGTATGGTGGTAGATCGTTTGATACCAATTGCCCGGCGCCACTGCAGAGCGCGCCGTGTGGCGCGTACTCTCCCTTGCCGTGGCGGACCGCATAGAGGCGGTCGTAATGCGAAACACGGAGTTGACGGGCGCGTGCCGACGAGACTCCGGAAGGTTTCGCATTCGCATGTCCATTTCCAGTACTGATCACGTCGTCGTGCCCGAGAACAGCGAGAACGAGGACACGGTGGACGCCCCCGAGGTCACCTTCACCGACCTCGGGCTCCCCGAGGGCGTGGTGCGCAAGCTCGCCCAGAACGGCGTGACCAGCCCCTTCCCGATCCAGGCCGCGACCATCCCGGACGCCCTGCTCGGCAAGGACATCCTCGGCCGGGGCCGTACCGGCTCCGGCAAGACCCTCGCCTTCGGCCTGCCGGCCCTGGCGACGCTGGCCGGCGGCCGCACCGAGAAGAAGCGCCCCCGCGCCGTCATCCTCACCCCGACGCGTGAGCTCGCGATGCAGGTCGCGGACGCCCTCCAGCCCTACGGCGACGTCCTCGGCCTGAAGATGAAGGTCGTCTGCGGCGGCACGTCCATGAGCAACCAGATCTACGCCCTCGAGCGTGGCGTCGACGTTCTGGTCGCCACCCCGGGCCGGCTGCGCGACATCATCAACCGCGGCGCCTGCTCCCTGGAGGACGTGCAGATCGCGGTCCTCGACGAGGCCGACCAGATGTCGGACCTGGGCTTCCTGCCCGAGGTCACCGAGCTGCTCGACCAGATCCCGGGCGGCGGCCAGCGCATGCTGTTCTCGGCGACCATGGAGAACGAGATCTCCACGCTGGTCAAGCGCTACCTGACCGACCCGGTCACGCACGAGGTCGACAGCGCCCAGGGCAACGTCACCACGATGTCCCACCACATCCTGATCGTGAAGCCCAAGGACAAGGCGCCGGTCACCGCCGCGATCGCCTCCCGCAAGGGCCGCACCATCATCTTCGTCCGCACCCAGCTGGGCGCCGACCGCATCGCCGAGCAGCTCTGCGACTCCGGTGTGAAGGCCGACGCGCTGCACGGCGGCATGACCCAGGGCGCCCGCACCCGCGTGCTGGAGGACTTCAAGAAGGGCTACGTCAACGCGCTCGTCGCGACCGACGTCGCCGCCCGCGGCATCCACGTCGACGGCATCGACCTGGTCCTGAACGTGGACCCGGCCGGCGACCACAAGGACTACCTGCACCGCGCCGGCCGTACGGCCCGTGCCGGTCGCACCGGAACCGTCGTCTCCCTCTCGCTGCCGCACCAGCGCCGGCAGATCTTCCGGCTGATGGAGGACGCGGGTGTCGACGCCGGCCGTCACATCATCAACTCCGGTACGGCCTTCGAGCCCGAGGTCGCCGAGATCACCGGCGCCCGTTCGATGACCGAGGTCCAGGCCGAGTCGGCGGGCAACGCCGCCCAGCAGGCCGAGCGTGAGGTCTCCCAGCTCACCAAGGAGCTGGAGCGGGCCACCCGCCGCGCGTCCGAGCTGCGCGAGGAGGCCGACCGTCTGGTCGCCCGCGCCGCCCGCGAGCGTGGCGACGACCCCGAGACCGCGGTCGCCGAGGCCGCCGCCGTGGTGGAGGCCGAGGCCGTGGTGGCGGAGCAGCCGGTCGCCGAGGCGCCGGCCCGTCAGGAGTCCTCCTCCTACGAGCGTCCGCGCCAGCAGCGTGACGAGCGCGGCAACTACGAGCGCCGTGACCGCCGGGACGACCGTCCCTCCGGTGGCTTCCGTCGCGACGACCGTCGTGACGGTGACCGCGGTGGCCGTTCCTTCGAGCGTCGTGACGAGCGTCCCTCCGGCTCCGGTGGTTTCCGCCGCGACGACCGTCGTGACGGCGGTGACCGTGGCGGCTTCCGCCGCGACGACCGTCCGTCGGGCGGGAGCGGTGGCGGCTTCCGTCGCGACGACCGTCGTGACGGTGACCGCGGTGGCCGTTCCTTCGAGCGGCGTGACGAGCGTCCCTCCGGCTCGGGTGGTTTCCGCCGCGACGACCGCCGCGACGACCGTCCCTCCGGTGGTTTCCGCCGGGACGACCGTCGTGACGGTGACCGCGGTGGCCGTTCCTTCGAGCGGCGTGACGAGCGTCCCTCCGGCTCGGGTGGTTTCCGCCAGGACGACCGTCGTGACGGCGGCGACCGTGGCGGCTTCCGCCGCGACGACCGTCCCGCGGGTCACCGGGGCAGCGACCGTCCCTTCAACCGCGACCGCCAGAGCGAGCGTCCGGCCTTCCGCACCGGCGGCCACGACCGCCCGTACGGCCGCCGTGACGATCACCGGGGCAGCGGAACCGGCACCGGTTCCCCGTCCGCCGGCCGCCGCGACGACAAGCCGCGCTGGAAGCGCAACGGCTGACGCACAGGCAGCCGGCCACAGGCTGACGTGAGAGAAACCCCCGCCCGGGTTCGGGCGGGGGTTTTTTCCGGCCACACCGAGTTTCTGCCGAGGCCTGTTCGAGTCGCTGAGTCGCGCATGTCACGGCGCCGCCGAGGGAATCGCTGGGGGCATGACAGATGACGCCAGAGCGAGCGGGCCGTCCGGACTCTCGGACGAGGAACGACTTGCCCAGCTCGGCTACACGCAGGTCCTGGCCCGCCGCATGTCGGCGTTCTCCAACTACGCGGTCTCCTTCACGATCATCTCGGTGCTCTCCGGCTGTCTGACCCTGTATCTCTTCGGCATGAACACCGGCGGCCCCGCCGTCATCATCTGGGGCTGGGTAGCCGTCGGCCTGATGACGCTGTTCGTCGGGCTGTCGATGGCCGAGATCTGCTCGGCCTACCCGACCTCGGCCGGCCTCTACTACTGGGCGCACCGCCTGGCACCCCCGCGTACGGCGGCGGCCTGGGCGTGGTTCACCGGCTGGTTCAACGTGCTCGGCCAGGTGGCGGTGACCGCGGGCATCGACTTCGGCGCCGCGTCGTTCCTGGGTGCGTACCTGAACCTGCAGTTCGGCTTCGCGGTCACCCCGGGCCGCACGATCCTCCTCTTCGCCGCGATCCTGCTCCTGCACGGGCTGCTGAACACCTTCGGCGTGCGGATCGTCGCCCTGCTCAACAGCGTCAGCGTGTGGTGGCACGTGGGCGGGGTCGCCGTGATCGTCGGCGCGCTGGCCCTCGTCCCCGACCACCACCAGTCGACGTCCTTCGTCTTCACGAAGTTCGTCAACAACACCGGCTGGGGCAGCGGCGTCTACGTCGTCCTGCTCGGCCTGCTGATGGCTCAGTACACCTTCACCGGCTACGACGCCTCCGCCCACATGACGGAGGAGACCCACGACGCGTCCACGGCCGGCCCGAAGGGCATCGTCCGCTCCATCTGGACCTCCTGGATCGCCGGCTTCGTCCTCCTCCTCGGCTTCACCTACGCGATCCAGTCCTACGACAAGGAGCTCGGCTCGGCGACCGGCGCACCCCCCGCGCAGATTTTGCTCGACGCCCTGGGCGCGACGGCGGGGAAGCTGCTGCTCCTCGTCGTCATCGGCGCCCAGCTCTTCTGCGGGATGGCGTCGGTCACGGCCAACAGCCGCATGATCTACGCCTTCTCCCGCGACGGCGCGCTCCCCTACTCCCGCCTCTGGCACACGGTCAGCCCCCGCACCCGCACCCCCGTCGCCGCGGTCTGGCTGGCCGCGGCGGGAGCGCTGGTCCTGGGCCTGCCGTACCTGATCAACGTCACGGCCTACGCGGCGGTGACCTCCATCGCGGTGATCGGCCTCTACATCGCTTACGTCATCCCCACCCTGCTCCGCCTCGGCAGGGGCGACGCCTTCGAACGCGGGCCGTGGCACCTGGGCCGCTGGTCGACGGCGATCGGCACGGTGTCGGTGCTCTGGGTGGGCGTGATCACCGTCCTCTTCATGCTCCCCCAGCTCTCCCCCGTCACCTCGGAGTCCTTCAACTACGCCCCGGTCGCCGTGCTGGCCGTCCTCGGCTTCGCGGCGGCCTGGTGGACGGCCTCGGCCCGCCACTGGTTCCTCAACCCCGACCACACCCGTACGAAGTCCCTGGCGGCGTCACGGGCGGGGGCACCCGAACCGGTCGATCCGTAACACCCGGACACTCGGCGCACTCCGCACCTTCCGGGCCCCGGACCGATCCCTTTCCCGTCCGACACGGCCGGGTCCCCGATACCCGATCGGAGACCCGGCCTCCTGCGGCTATGCTCGGGGAGGCAACATCGCCTGGGCCCTTAGCTCAATTGGCAGAGCAGTGGACTTTTAATCCATTGGTTGTGGGTTCGAGTCCCACAGGGCCTACCGCCGGAGCCCCCGCGTCGCAGCAAGCCGACGCGGGGGCTTCACTCGTCGGCGGTTGTTCGCAGTCGCTTCGCAGTCGTTCGGCGGCGCCGCTGCGGTCTGCCCGTCAACTCCGTTGTCACAGGGCCGACTTGATGGTGTGGAGTACCGCGTCGGCCATGCCCTGCTCGCCCCGTTCGTTGGGGTGCACCGGCGCGGCCGGGCTGCGCGGGGAGAGGGGCTCGATCCAGCGGGTGGCCTCGGGGGAGCAGGCGCCGAGGTTCTCGGAGGGGGTGTACGTGTCGACGTAGCCCACGCCCGCCCGCTCGGCACGTTCGCGGAGCATGGTGTTGAGCTGCTGTTCCTTGGCGCGGAGGTAGGCGACGTCGCCGGGGGCCAGGTTCATGGCGCGGGCGCATGCCGTGTTGTCGGCGGGGAGGATCGCCGGGTACGCGACGACGTAGACGCGGGCTTCGGGGGCGCGGCGCCGGACCTGGGTCAGTACGGCGGTGAGCTGCCGGCCCGCGTCCTCGATCCGCTCCGCGACGGCGTCGGCGCCCGCGGAGACGTACACGCGTGCGCAGGGGGCGTCCTCGTGGAGGTACTTGCCGCTGCCGGTCATCTTGTACAGCATGCCCATCGCCACGCAGCGTTTGATCATCGAGCTGAAGCCGATGTCGTTGCCGCCGATGCCGAGGGTGACGAGGCGGGTGGTGTCGTGGACGGCGCTGAGCTGGGCGGGGTTGATGCCGTCGTCGGTGTTCTGGGGGGCGGCGAGGTCGGTGGTGGTGGCGCCGCTGCAGCTCATGTCGCGGAAGTCGGTTGCCTTGACGCCGAGTTCGGCGGCGACGAGGGAGGGGTAGTTGCGGTCGGAACGGTCGCAGCCGGGAGGCCGGCCGGTGCTGCCGGGGAGGCCGGGGGCGGCCGTGTAGGAGTCGCCGAGGGCCACGTACGGGCCCTTCGGCGGGGCGACGTAGGCGATGCCGGTGCGGGGTGCCTCGCCGTGGTGGTTGACGACGAGGGTGGTGACCAGGGTGCCGCACGCGAGTGCCCCGGCCAGGCCGGCTCGTACGGAGGTTTTCATGGGGGTCCTCTCGAAGGGGCGACTCGGCCGGCGGGGCGGGCAGTTGGGGTGGGCGCGGTAGGCGTGACGGTGCCGGCGCTTCCTGTCGTTCCGGCGGTTCCGGCGGATCTGGCGGTTCTGGTCGTTCTGGCTCTGTTCTCTGGCGTTCCCGGATCGACTTGTGCGGCGCTGGTGTGCGGTTCGGCTCCGGCTCCTGCTCCGCCCTCTTGGTCCGGGCGGGGCGAGCGGGAGAGGCGCCGGGTCCGGCGGCAGTGGGGGGAGTGATCCGCCGCGGGGCCGGGCATGGCGCCGCGTCACCGTCCCCACGGGATGCGGCACCGGGGGTCGGCACGGCGGTGGGCAGCCCCGTCCTTACGCCTGCGGGGACCCTGGCCATGGATGTGCCGGTCATGGATGTGCCGGCACCACCGGGAGGGGAGGCCGTACGGCCCAGTCGGTACAGGGGAAGCGGTCATGGCTGGGGGAGGCCTCCACGTCGGCGGTCGGTCGGGATCGTGGTCCCAAGCCTTCCGCCGGCCGCCCCGCGGTACGAGGGGGCGCCCTCCCCGAACGATGGTGCGGCCCGCTGCACCATCGGCCGGTTCCGCTCAGCCCGCGGTGAGTTCCGTCAACTCGCCCAGCGGCAGGGTGTGCTGGGTCTGGAGGACCTTCGCGCGGAGGTAACGGACGTTGTGCGCTGTGGTGAACACCCCTGTCGGCACACGGTCGTTCACCTCCACACCCAACGCATTCAACTGCGCTGCCTTGTCGGGGTTGTTGGAGAGCAGGTCCAGGGAGGTGATGCCGAGGGCGCCGAGCATCTGGGCGGCCGCCGTGTAGTCGCGGGCGTCCTCGGGGAGGCCGAGGGCCGCGTTCGCCTCGTAGGTGTCGAGACCCTGGTCCTGGAGGGCGTAGGCGTCGAGCTTGTTGTAGAGGCCGATGCCGCGGCCCTCCTGGCGGAGGTAGAGCAGCACTCCGCCGCGCTCGGCGATCCGCTCGACCGCCTCGCGCAGCTGCGGGCCGCAGTCGCAACGGGCGGAGCCGAAGACATCACCGGTCAGGCACTCCGAGTGCAGCCGCACCAGCGGGGTGGCGCCGGGGTCCGGTTCGCCGAGGACGACCGCCAGGTGTTCCCGGCCGTCGGTCAGGCCGTGGAAGGTGACCAGTTCGGCGTCGGCGCTGTAGCCGTCCTGGAAGCGCAGCGGTACCCGGACGCGGCCGCGCGGGGTGGCGGCGGGGAAGTCGGGCATGCGGGCCTCCGGGGTCCGTCCGTGGCTGGCCGGTCTGTTTCAGTTTTGAAGCAGATCCGCTTCCGGAGCCTACCGTATGCTTTAAATTTGAAGCAACGGCTTATGTGTGCCGCGCCGGATCACCCGCCGCTCCTACGGGGCTCCGGGCCCCGTTCTCACGAGCAGGACGGTGTGGAGCGGCGGCGCCACGGCACGTCGTCCGCCGTCGGTCGCCCGCCGTCCTCCTCCAGGGCCCGGGTGATCCCCGCGCAGATCGCCTCCAACTGCTCCACCTGTTCCTCGGTGAGGTGGTCGAAGAGGGCGCTGCGGACGGTCTTGACGTGGCCCGGCGCCGTACGTTCCAGGAGGGTCATCCCCTCGTCGGTCAGGACAGCCGTGCTGCCCCGCTTGTCCGAGGGGTAACCCTCGCGCCGTACGAGACCGTCCTTCTCCAGGCGGCTCACCGCGTAGGTGAGGCGGCTGCGGGTGATCTTCGACCGTTCGGCGAGGTCGGTCATCCGGAGCCCGCGGTCCGGGGCCTCGGAGAGGCTGGCGAGAATGGAGTAGTAGAGGTGGGGCATGCCGGCGTCCTGCTGGAGCTGCCGGTCGATCGCGTCCTCCAGGAGGTGCGTCGCGGCGATGTACGCGCGCCAGGCGCGCTGCTCCTTCGAGGTGAGCCAGCGAGTCTTCATGGTGCCAGTGTAGGTTTGTTTCAAACTTGAACCAAGTCCCGTCCGCCCCGCAGGGAGAGCGTGTCGATGTCCCAGCCCCACGTCCTGCTGTCCGCCGCCGTGTCCCTCGACGGGTACCTCGACGACACCGGTCCCGACCGGCTGCTGCTGTCCAGCCCGGCCGACTTCGACCGGGTCGACGAGGTACGGGCGTCCGTGGACGCGATCCTCGTCGGGGCCGGCACGATCCGGGCGGACAACCCCCGCCTGCTCGTCAACTCGCCCGAGCGGCGGGCCGCCCGAGCCGCCGCCGGAAAGCCCGAGTACCCCCTGAAGGTGACGGTGAGCCGGTCCGGCGAGCTCGATCCGGACGCCGCGTTCTGGCACACGGGCGGTGCGAAGCTCCTCTTCACCACCGGCGAGGGCGCCGCGCGCGCCCGCGGGCTCGGACTCGCCGCCGACGTAGTGGACCTCGGGGCCGAAGTGGAGTGGCGACCGCTCCTGGCCCACCTGCACCAGGTACGGGGGGTGGACCGCCTGATGGTCGAGGGCGGCGGCACCGTTCACACCCAGCTGCTCCGGCAGGGTCTCGCCGACGAACTCCAGCTCGTCCTCGCCCCCCTCTTCGTGGGCGACCCCCACGCCCCCCGCCTGTTCGGCCCGGGCCCCTACCCGGGTGGCCGGCTCCGCCTGGTGGAGACCCGCCCCCTCGGGGACGTCGTCCTGACCCGCTACGAACCCGTCGCCCCCGGCACCGGGACCCTCCCCGCCGCCGCCGACCGGCACTGGCTCGGCCTCGCCTGCGCGCTGGCCGCCGACTGCCCGCCCTCGCGTACGGCGTTCAGCGTCGGCGCGGTCGTCGTCGCCGCGGACGGCACCGAACTGGCCCGCGGCCACTCCCGCGAGGCCGGGGACCCGGTCGTGCACGCGGAGGAGGCCGCCCTCGCCAAGCTCGCCCCCACCGATCCGCGCCTCGCCACCGCCACGGTCTACACCAGCCTGGAACCCTGCACCCACCGCGCCTCCCGCCCCCGCCCCTGCGCCCGGCTCGTCCTCGACGCGGGCGTACGCCGGGTGGTGACGGCGTGGCGGGAGCCGGACACGTTTGTCGTGGGGGCGGACGGGAGCGGGTTGTTGGCGGCCGAGGGTGTCGATGTGGTCGTACTTCCGGGGTACGAGGAGTCGGCCAAGGCACCGAACCTCCATCTGCTCGGGTGAGCCGCCGCGGGCCCGCTCTGTTCCGGGCCGGCTCGGTCCCGGGGCCGGACCTTCCCGGCCGGCCGAGGCGCTGTGCTCGGCTGGTGTGCGATCCGGGGGTCCGCCGGGCGGTGACTGCCGCGTGGTGGCTGCCGGGCGGTAAGTGGGGGGCGGTGCGGGCCGGTTGGTGGTGCGGGCCGTGTCGGGGGGTGTCTGCCAGGGCGTGTTCGGAGCTTCCCGTGTGGTGGCTGCCGGGTGGGGGCTGGCGGGAGGCGGTCGTATTCGTCGCTGCGTTGGGGGCGACGCGTGCCAATCGTTGGCGGTCGGGGTGTCGAGGTGGTCGTACGTCCGGGTTCCAGGAGGTGGCCGACGCGCCGGACGGCCGTCTGTCTGGCTGAGCCGCCCCGCCCTCTCCGCGGAAGTGTGACGGTGTGGGCGAAAGTGTCACGCTTTTCTCGTTGTGGTGCCATCCCCCAGGGCGACGCATCGCCGCTCGCTGGGCCCGGGCGCGCCTGTCCTGTCGTGCAGAAGCATGACGGTTCGAGCAGAACTGTCACGCTTGTTCAGCACACCCCCCGTTGCCTGCTTCGTGGCTCCGCCATGACATCGCACGTTTCAGGACGCGGTTGCCGCCGTGGGGTGCGTGTTCGCCGTGGATGGAGGTCCCGGACGACTTCGTGGTCGGGGCGAGGCCGCCGAGGCCGGCGCAGGAGGTCAGGTGGGCGGCGGTGGGAAGGCTGGTGCCGTCGCCGACGGGGACCATCGGGGTGGCGGCGGTCCTGACGCCGACGCCCGGGTCGCGGCCCCTGTCCCAGAAAAAAGCGTGACGGATACGGCGAAACTGTCACGCTTTTCCAGCTCCTGCCCTCCCTCCCCCCAGACCTTCTCCCGACCCTCCCCGACCGGCCCATCAGATCCTGCGCCCCGGCAGTCCTCGGGTGACGCTGCGAGTGAGGCGCGGGTCGACGTGGAGGTTGAACAGATGAGGGCAGTGCGAGTGCGCGCGGCCGCGGTGCTGGGCGCGGCCGTGGTCATGGGGCTCGTCGCCTCGTGCGGGACGGCCGACACCGGTAGCCGGACCATGGCGCGGGCGCTGCCCGCCGACGCGGCGTTCACCCACCCCGGGGTGCTCGTCAGCAAGGACCAGCTGGACGCCGTACGCAAGAACGTCACGGCCGGGAAGCAGCCCTGGCTGAAGGCGTTCCTCGACATGCGGGACAGCCAGTACGGGTCGTACAGGTACCGGCCCACGCCGTACGCCGACGTCGACTGCCCGTGGGGCGGCAAGGTTGCGCACGGGTGTGTCGAGGAGCGGCAGGACGCGATCGCCGCCTACACACAGGCCCTGCTCTACAGCGTCACCGGCAAGCAGCAGCACGCCGCCAAGGCCCGGGAGATCATGGACGCCTGGTCGGCGAAGCTGAAGCGGCACACCGCCGAGGACGCAGACCTGCAGACGGCGTGGGCCGGGACGACCTGGACCCGGGCGGCGGAGATCGTGCGGTACGCGCCGGGCGCCGGATGGCCGGCCGACCGGGTGCGGCGGTTCGCCACCATGCTGCGCACCGCCTACCAGCCCGAGGTCACCGGCAACCTGCCGGACTACAACGGCAACTGGGACCTCGCGATGACCGACGCGGCCATCGGCATCGCCGTCTTCCTCGACGACCACAAGGCGTTCGACGCCGCCATCAAGCGCTTCCGCGACCGGGTGCCCGCCTACTTCTACCTGGAGAAGGACGGCAAGGTGCCGCTCACCCCGGCGGGCTCCACCCTGAACACCCCGCAGAAGCTGACGACGTACTGGTTCAAGCAGACCACCTTCAAGGACGGCATGGCGCAGGAGACCTGCCGCAACTTCAAGCACGTCGGGTACTCGCTGGCAGCCACCGCGCACATCGCCGAGACCGCCTGGCACCAGGGCGTCGACCTCTACAGCGAGGTCAAGGACCGGCTCCGCGCCGCCCTCGACTTCCACGCCCGCTACCAGCTGGGCGAAACCGCGCCCGCCTGGCTGTGCGGCGGCAAGGTGGAGCGGAGCATGGGGTCCGACCTGGAGGTGGCGCTCAACCACCTGGAGAACCGGCTGGACCTCCCCGTGCCCGCCGCGCACCGGCTCGTCGAGCAGACCCGGCCGTCCGGCACCGACGACCTCTTCGTCTCCTGGGAGACCCTCACCCACGCCGGAAACCCCGCCGACTGACAGCCGCCCGGCGCACGTGGTCATTCACGCCCCGCGGATGACGTATGCTTGAGACACAACGACGCGGGGTGGAGCAGCTCGGTAGCTCGCTGGGCTCATAACCCAGAGGTCGCAGGTTCAAATCCTGTCCCCGCTACTCAAGACTTGGGGCCGGAATCCGGAAACGGATTCCGGCCCCAAGTGTTTCTCCCCCTGTTGGGTCACTCGGCTCGCCTTCCGTTCCGGCTACGGGAAACCTGGAGGCGTGGAGCAGGAGGGGCCGTACGCGCGAACCGCCGGACGTCCACCCAGCGATCCCGCCCGCGACCTCGACCTCGATCCCGCCCCCGCCCCCACCCCCGGCCCCGGCCTCGGTGCCGCCCAGGCACCCGTACCGCAGGGCGCGGCCGAGGGGCGGCGGATCTCGTACACCCGCACGTTCGTCCGTTCCCTCCCCGTGCTGCTGCTGGTCGCCGGGGCGTTCTACGACTACTTCACCCCGACCCAGTTCACGGCCGGCCCGCTCTTCACCGCGGCCCCGCTGGTCGCCGCCCCGCTGTACTCGCGGCGCGGCACCCTGCTCACCGGCCTGGCGTCCGTCCTCGTCGTGCTCGCCACCCATCTCGGCCTCGGTATCGTGCTGCACGCCGCCGCGATCACCGAGTTGGTCACCGTGGGAACCGTCGCCGCGCTCGCCGTCCTGATCAACCTCCTGGTGCGCCGCGGCTACGAGCAGCTGGCCTCCGCACGCGAGATCGCCGAGGCGGCCCAGCGCGCGGTGCTGCCCGAACCCGCCGGGCGGATCGGCGGGTTCGACATCGCCGCCCGCTACGAGGCCGCCCAGGAGGACGCCTCCATCGGCGGCGACCTCTACGCCGTCCAGGACACCGCACACGGCGTACGGCTGGTCGTGGGGGACGTACGGGGCAAGGGCATGGGCGCGGTCGCTGCCGTGGCCGTGGTCATCGGGGCGTTCCGGGAGGCGGCCGAGCAGGAAACCACCCTGGAGGCGGTCGCGCAGCGGCTGGAGCGGGCGCTGGCGCGCGAGGGCACCCGGCGTGAAGGGCTCGACGCCTTCGAGGGGTTCACCACCGCCGTACTGGCCGAACTCCCGCACGCCGACGGCGTCGTCCGGATCGTCAACCGCGGCCACCCGCCGCCCCTGCTGCTGCACGGGGACGGCGTGCTGCGCGTCCTGTGCCGGTCCGGATCCTCGCCGCCGCTCGGCATGGGCGAGCTGGGCACCTGGCCCGACCGCGTCGAGGAGTTCGCGTTCCCGGGCGGGGCGCTGCTGCTCCTCCACACCGACGGACTCTCCGAGGCCCGGGACGCCCGCGGCACCTTCTACGACCCCGAGACGCGGCTCGCCGGAAGGGTCTTCCAAGACCCGGGAAGCCTGCTCGGCACCCTCGCCAAAGAGGTGCGCAGGCACTCCGGGGGCGGCACGGCCGACGACATGGCCCTCCTCGCCGTACGCCGGCCCTGACCGTCGTCACCCGCAGTGAGCGGGCGGCCCCGTTCCGAGTAACAACTGACAGACCGTCAATGGAGACTGTGATCGTGAGGTGAGGCCAACTCGCCCGATTTGCACCGGTCATGGGCCGTACGTCCGCGCCAAGAACCGTTAATGATCAAGCGGAACAGCTTGGAATACCCACCACCGGTCTATTAACGTTTGATAACGCAGCGCGGTCGTTACAGCCGTCACCAGAGACGGCTCCGCGCGCACGCGCCGAATCCCGCGAGGGAACCGGGGAACCACCACCTTGGGGTGAATCGCACGTCGACAGCCGTGGCAGCACGGCTGGTTGACGCGCGTAGGAGACCTTCCTGCTCCGAACCCGTCAGCTAACCCGGTAGGCGAGAAGGAAGGAAGGAGCACGCCCAGGTGGCGTCAGACCGGCCTGCCCCGGAAGCCCCGCTCGTCTACGGCGGTCACCGTCCCGACGAGGGCCCCTGGGAGGAGTGGAATCCCAGCGCGGAGACCCTCCGCCCCCACCGCGGCCGGCATCGCGTCGGCCGGCAGCGCGGCGGCGGGCTGGCCCGCAGCTCCACCGTCCTCGGCGTCGGCGTCATCGCCGCCGTCGGCGCGGGCGGAATGGCCAGCGCCCACACCGGCAAGCCGCCGGTCTCGATCTCCCTGCCCGACCTGCCCTCCGTGGGCTCCCTGCTGCACGACGCCCCGGCGGCGACGCCCAAGGGCTCGGCGGACGCGCTCAGCAGCGTCGGTGTGACGAGCGCCGACACCGCGGACGGCGCCTCCGACGCCGGCGAGGCACTGCGCAACCGGATCATGGCGCAGGCCGACGCCCAGCAGGTGCAGCTCGACGGCACGTCGCAGGCGACCGTGGAGGCCGCCGTCGCCCAGCAGGCCGACGACGCGGCGGCGAAGGCGGAGCAGGCGGCCGCGAAGAAGGCCGCCGGCGCGAAGCAGGCGGCGGAGGCGGCCGCCAAGAAGAAGGCCGAGGCCGCGCACCTCGCCGAACTGGCCAAGCAGTACCAGCTGCCGGTCGTCTCCTACACCCTCACCGGCACCTTCGGGCAAGCCGGCACCATGTGGGCCTCCGGCTACCACACGGGCCTCGACTTCGCCGCGCCCACCGGCACCCTGATCAAGGCGATCCACAGCGGCACCGTCACCGAGGCGGGCTGGGCCGGGTCGTACGGCTACCGCACGATCATCACCCTCGACGACGGCACCGAACTCTGGTTCTGCCACCAGTCGTCGATCAGCGTGAGCGTCGGACAGAAGGTCGGCACCGGTGACGTGATCGGACGGGTCGGCGCCACCGGCAACGTGACCGGGCCGCACCTCCACCTCGAAGTGCACCTCAACGGCAGCAGCACCGCCAGCGATCCGATGACCTGGCTGCGCGGCAAGGGTCTCAACCCCTGAGCCCCGCCCGGCGGTAGGCGCGCACAACTCCCGCCGTGCCTAAGGCCGGTAGGGGTTGTAGGCGGGGTACGGCGTCCCCGGGTACCCGTACGTCCCGGGGACGGGCCAGGGCGGCACCGACACCGGTACCGGCGGGGCCGTCATCCGCGCCGCGTACTCCAGCGCGGGCCGGGCCACCTCCCGGCGCAGCGCCAGCTCGTGCAGCAACTCCCTCTCCCGTACGGCGAATTCGGCGTCGGCGCGGCCCCGCCGCCCCCGGTGGCGCAGCAACGCCAAGGAGGTCGCGTACGTCTCGTAACGGGCGACCGAGCGGGCCGCCGGCCTGCCGAGGTGGTGCCTGGCGTACTCCCGGGCCAGCCGCCTGGCCCTCATCGACCCGAGGACGAAGGGTTCGACCGGCGTGAGCCAGCCCGCGACGACATACGCCGGAAGCTCCTCGCGGACGGTCCTCAGCTCACGCTGCCGGGTCCAGACGACGAGCCAGGTCAGCAGCCCGAACGCGGGAACCATCAAGGCGCCGTAGACCGCGAAGAAGCCGTACTGGCCGAAGGTGGAGGAGCCGTTCCAGACCGCGTGCATGCCCATCGCGAGCAGCAGCCCGGCCAGCGGCGGCAGGGCCCGCCGGACGGGCCGGTGCCCCGGCGACAGGGCCGCGACACCGAAGCCGATGCCCGTCAGCACGGTGAACAGGGGGTGCGCGAACGGGGACATGACGATCCGGACGAAGAAGGTCGCCGCCGTGACGGAGGTGATACCGCGGTCGCCGGTCAGCTGGTCGGTGCCGAAGGCGGTGCCGAGGTAGAGGATGTTCTCGGTGAACGCGAAGCCGGTGGCGGTGACCCCGGCCGTCACCGCCCCGTCGACGATGCCGGTGAAGTCCCGTCTGCGGAAGAGGAAGACGAGGAGTACGGCGGCGGCCTTCGCGGACTCCTCGACGACCGGCGCTATCAGCGTCGAGCCGAGGGTGTCCGCGCCGGAGGGGTCCGCGGTCGCGGCCGCTATCCACCGGGTGGCGAAGCTGTTGGCGACGATCGCTATCAGCGCCGCCGCGCACGCGCCCCAGGCGAAGGCGAAGAGGTGGGTGCGCCAGGGCGCCGGTTCGACCCGGTCCAGCCAGCGGAACGCCACCGTCAACACCGGTACGGGCAGCACGGCGAGACCGAGCCCGACCAGGAACCCCTCGGTCCCGGTCTGCTGCCGCACCAGCGCCAGGATGACGAGCCCGGACAGCGCGAGCAGGAGGATCAGGCCGCCGTACCCGGCCCTTCCCCACGCCCTCGACCGCGCCGGGCCAGGGCGCGGTACCCGCCACCGCCGCCACCGGTGCGCGGGCCCGGGCACACCGTGGGCCGCGGGGCCGCGAGGCGGGGGGTACGGCGGACAGGTGGCCACGGCATCGACCCTAACGACGGAGAAATCGGCCCGCGACGGTGGTTCGGCTCAGGGCTGTTCCCCGTGCTGTACGCGACGGAAGAGCAGATCGTTCACGACATGACCCTTCTCCAGTCCCTGGCCCTCGAAACGGGTCAGCGGCCGGAAGCCGGGACGAGGCGCGAAACCGCCGTCGGGCGCGGTGTTCTCGAACTCCGGGTGGGCGCCCAGCACTTCGAGCATCCGCTCGGCGTACGGCTCCCAGTCGGTGGCGCAGTGCACGAGCGCGCCGGGTGCCAGCCGGGACGCGGCGAGGGTCAGGAACTCCTCCTGGATCAGCCGCCGTTTGTGGTGCCGCTTCTTGGGCCAGGGATCGGGGAAGTAGACGCGCAGTCCGGCGAGCGAGCCGGGGGCGAGCATCTCGCGCAGCAGGATGACGGCGTCCCCGTTGGCGACCCGGATGTTGGCGAGGCCGTGGTGGTCGGCGAGGCCCAGCAGGTTGCCCTGGCCGGGGGTGTGCACGTCGACGGCGAGGATGTTCACCGCGGGGGTGTCGGCGGCCATCTGCACGGTGGCCTCGCCCATGCCGAAGCCGACCTCCAGCACGACGGGGTGGTCGTTGCCGAACAGTTCGCCGAGGTCGACCACCCGCTGTCCGTCGATGTCCAGGCCCCACTTGGGCCACAGCCGCCGCAGCGCGTCGGCCTGCCCGGCCGTCACCCGGCTCCGGCGCGGCTGGAAACTGCGGATCCGCCGGTCGAAGTGCGAGCCCGCGGGATCGGCCTGCGGCCCGTCCGGGAAACGGGGCGCGCCCTTGGGACGGAGGGGCCCGGCGGGAGCGCGGGGGCCGGGGTCGCGGGAGCCGGGGTCCTCGCCGGCGTGGACGGGGAGCGGGGCGGCGGAGGCGTTGCGGGAGTCAGACACAATGGGGCGATTTTACGGGGCGGCCGAAGCCACCGGCTGTCCCAGTACCGCCAGGGCCCGCCGGGCCACCTCCCGTCCGATCGGCAGGGCGGCGGTCGCCGCCGGACTCGGCGCGTTCAGCACGTGCACCGCCCGGGGACCCTCCTTGATCAGGAAGTCGTCGACGAGCGTCCCGTCCCGCAGCACGGCCTGTGCCCGCACCCCGGCCGCCGAGGAGACCAGGTCGTCCGCGGTCACGGCGGGCAGCAGCCGCTGCACGGCGACCGCGAACGCCCCCTTCGACAGCGAGCGGCGCAGCTCCCCCGCGCCGTACCGCCAGTGTTCCCGTGCCATCCGCCACACCCCGGGCCAGGCGGCGGTCGCCGCGACCTCCCGGGGCCGTACGACGCCCCAGTCGTACCCCTCGCGGGCCAGCGCGGGCACCGCGTTCGGGCCGACGTGGACGCTGCCGTCGATCCCGCGCGTGAGGTGCACGCCGAGGAACGGGAACGCCGGGTCGGGCACCGGATAGACCAGGCCCCGCACCAGGTCGGGCCGCGTCAGCGTGTAGTACTCGCCCCGGAACGGCACGATCCGCATGTCCGGCTCGTCGCCCGTCAGGCGGGCCACCTCGTCGCAGTGCAGCCCGGCGCAGTTGACCAGCACGCGCGCGTGCAGGACCGTCCCGTCCGCCGTGCGTACGGCGACCCCCCGCGCCGGGCGGCGGTCGACCTGGACGACCCGCGCGCCGTAGCGGATCTCCGCGGCCGAGGCGTCGGCGAGCCGGCGCGCCACCCCGACGTAGTCGCAGATCCCGGTCGTCCCCACCTGTATGGCCGCCAGGCCGCGCACCTCCGGCTCGTACTCCGCGATCTGGGCGGCGCACAGCTCGCGGACGGGTATCCCGTTCTCCCGGCCGCGCTGGACGAGGGCGTGCAGGCGGGGCAGCTCCTCCCGCCGGGTCGCCACGATCAGCTTGCCGGTGACCTCGTGCGCGATGCCGTGCTCCGCGCAGAACTCGACCATCTCGGCGGCGCCCCGTACCGCGTACCGCGCCTTCAAGGAGCCCGGGCGGTAGTAGATCCCGCTGTGGATCACCCCGCTGTTGCGGCCCGTCTGGTGGCGGGCCGGGCCCGGCTCCTTCTCCAGCACCGTCACCCGCGTGCCCGGCGCGGCACGCGTGATCGCGTACGCCGTGGACAGCCCGACGATCCCGCCCCCGACCACCAGCACGTCACTGTCGTAGGCCGTCGCCCGCACTCGCACCACCTCCCGGCTTCGATAGTGCACTGCGCCACTGACAGTGCCCTCAAACCCGGGAGGTGCGCCCGTTGTCCGCCGGGTCAGGCCGGAGTCGTCAGCAGCGGGCGCGCCCGCTCCCGCAGCTCGACCACGCGCGGCTCGTCCCCGTACGGTTCCAGCCGGTGCAGCAGGTCCTTCACGTACTCGGTGGTGCGCGCCGACGAGATGCGCCCCGCCACCTCCACCGCCCGTACGCCCTGCTCGCACGCCGCGTCGAGATTGCCCGACTCCAGCTCCGCGACCGCCGACACCACCAGCCGCAGGCCGTGCGAGCGCACGAACTCCTCCGTCGGCTTCGACAGCGCCTGCTCCGTGAACCTGCGCACCTGACGCGGTGCCTTCAGGTCGCGGTAGCACTCGGCCGCGTCGGCGGCCAGGCGGTCGTAGGAGTAGAAACCCAGCCACGACGGGTCGTTGTCGCCGTCACGGGCCCGCTCCAGCCAGGCCTCGGCCCCCCGCAGGGCCGCGCCGGCGGCCTGCGCGTCACTGGCCCGTGCGTGGGCCCGTGCCTCGACGAGCCGGAAGAAGCTCATCGTGCGGGCGGTCGCGAGCCCCCGGTTGCGTTCCACGGCGGCCTGCGCGAGGTCGACGCCCTCGTCGCCGAAGCCCCGGTAGGTCGCCTGGAGCGACATCGACGCCAGGACGTACCCGCCCAGCGGCACGTCGGCCGCCGCGCGGGCCAGCCGGAGCGCCTGGATGTAGTACCGCTGCGCGGCCTCCTGCTGGCCGGTGTCGAACGCCATCCAGCCCGCGAGGCGGGTGAGTTCGGCGCTCGCCCCGAACAGGGCCCTGCCGACCTCGTCGGAGTACGAGCCGAGCAGCAGCGGCGCCGCCTCCACCCGTAAGCACTCGGGCACCATGGACGAACGCCAGTCGCCGCCTCCGTACTTGGAGTCCCAGCGTCTGGCGTCCTCGGCGGCCTCCCGCAGCTTCTGCACATCACTGTGGCCGACTTTGAGCGGTGCGTTCGAGCCCTCGGCGGGGTTCGCCTCGCGCGCCACCGAACTGTCGGCCGGGGTTATCAGCCACCGTGAGGCGGGCGTTGCGTATGCGCTCACTGCGAACGAGCCGGCGAGCGACTGCCAGATGCCGCCGGAGCCGGCCCGGCGGCCGGCGAGGTCGAGACGGTACAACTCCGTTGCGGAGCGCACCGCCTGGCCGACGTCCCTGGGGAAGGCGAGGCCCACCTCGGGTGCGGGATCCGCGTCCGCCAGGCCGATCTCGTGGAGCGGCACCGGGCGGCCGAGCTTCTGCCCGATGGCGGCCGCGATGAGGTGCGGCGCCGCACCCTGCGGCACCATCCCCTTCGACACCCAGCGCGCCACCGAGGTCTTGTCGTAGCGAAGAGTCAACCCGCGTTGAGCGCCAAGGTCGTTGACGCGACGCGCGAGTCCTGCGTTGCTGATTCCCGCGAGGGCGAGAACGGTGCCGAGTTTTTCGTTCGGCCCGCGTTGCTCCCTGGACATGCGCCACCCCTCGACACAGACGGCTGCCGCGCTGGCATAACCACCCGGCATTCGTAAACCCAGCGTAGTTCGCCGCATCCCAAGCGTTAAGGGGCATTGTTCCGGATGGCGGGATTGTGGTCCGTACGCGAGTGCGGCCCCGGTACGCACGGTTGCCCCGTGCCCCTGTCGTGTGGCCGTGCGCCTGTCCGTGCGCTCTACTCCGGCCACCGCGGGAGCGGTTCCATGGATGGCGCGTGGGTCGGCCCGCTGTACTGGATCCAGTGGGCTGGGGGACACCGCCGCCTACATCCCCGCGGGCGGCGGACCGGTCCGGGAGGCGAAGCCCGTCTCCCGGACCGTACGCTCGCCGAGCAGTGCGCAGAGCATGTACGGAGCGTGTGCACGGCTGTCTACGTATCACCGATTTGGCCGAAAACCGACCCCGCTCTCCGACGCCGAATACCGCTCCTACCACGGGAGTTGAGGGCGCGTTGGGTGTTCTGGGGGAGCGTATCGGGGGCGCATTCGCGTCGCAGCGTTCGGCTCGCCGATCCCCGAACGGCCTTTGCCGGAGGCGTACTCCGATGCGCCCTCCGATGATCCCGAGCCGCCCCGGCGGCCCTCCGCACGCTCCTTCTCGTGGCAGCATGGTGCCTGTTCGTACGGTGCACTTGCTTGTCCACAGCCTGTGGAGGCGTCGATGCGGTGGTTGGTGGGATGGAGCAGTACCGCCGCTGGAGCCGCCCGGATCGGCTCCGCGGGGGCCACGGGACTCGACGGCGAGACCGTGCACCCGGTCGGCTCGCACCTCCTGTGGGGCGACCCGGATCCCCTGTGGGCGGTCGGCGACTGGCGCCCCGACGAGGTGCGCCTCGTCCAGGTCGACGCCGAGACCCGGATCGCCGTCCTCGGCACCTGCGGCGCGTCCGACGAGGAACTGCGGCTCAGCCTCTTCACCGCGCGCGGCGGCGCACTCCGCCACCTGACCTCCTGGGCCGGCAGCTACACGGCCATCGTCAAGGCCGGCCGGCGCGTCACCGTCTGCGGTGATCTCGCGGGCGCCAAGCCGGTGTTCTACACCCCGTGGGCCGGCGGCACCGCCTACGCCACGGCCGCGCTGCCGCTCGCCGACCTCATCGAGGCCAACCTCGACTTCGGCCACCTCGCCGCGCTGCTGGCCGCCCCCGACGTGCCCGCCGCCCTGCACGACTCGACGCCCTACGACGGCGTACGGCGCATTCCGCCGGGGCACGCGCTGATCCTGCGCGCCGGGGCGCGCGAAGTCGCCGGGTACGAACCGGGCACATCCCTCGCCGTCGCCGCGCCCTCCGCCGACCCCGACCGCGCCGTCGACGGGGTGCGCGACGCCCTCGTGGAAGCGGTACGCGTACGCCTGTCCGCGCCCCGGCACGTGCCGGACATCGACCCCGGGCCCGTCCCAGGCATGGGCCCGGCCGAACGCCGGGCCGCGCGCGGGATGCCCGTGCCGGGGATCGGCGCCGACCTGTCCGGCGGACCCGCCTCCGGGACGCTCGCCCTGCTCGCCGCCGGGCTGCCGGGAAGACCCGGCACCGTACTCGGGCACGGCACCGGCGCCGGGGAACGGCTGCTCGCCGTCACCTTCAACGACCTCGTCGCCGGCGGCCGGGAGTCCGAGGTCGAGCGGGCGGGCACCCTCGCCGCCAACCCCCGGCTGCACCACGTGGTGGTCACCGGCGCCGAGGACGTCCTCCCCTACGCCGACCTGGACGGGCCGCTGACGGACGAACCCGGGCCGTCCCTGATCGTCGCCGCCCGGCACCGGGCACGGCTCGCCTCCGGCAGCGCCGACCACTTCACCGGCTACGGCGCCCGGCAGGTCCTCGACGCCCACCCGGCCCGGCTCGCCGATCTGCTGCTGGACCGCAAGCGGCGCCATCTGGTGCGCCCGGTCGCCGCGCTGGCCAAGGCGGACGGGTCGGTGCTGGTCTCCGCGCGCGTGTACGGCGCCGCGCGGCGGCTCGCCCGGACGCCGTACGAGGCCGGGGTCGAGATCCTCGCCGACCGGCTGAGGCACCAGCGGTTCGACGAACCCGTCGGGGCTGTCGGGGCGTCCCTCGCCGCGCTCACCTGGGCGAGACCGGGACCGGCCGCGCGGTGGCTGACCGGGGAGGCGCTCGCCGAGGTGTCGGCGCGGCTCCAGGGCGCCACCAGCCGACAGGGGGTCGGGCCGGGGCAGCGGCCGGGCGACTTCCGCGCGCGGGCCGCCCTCGCCCGGCACGCCTCGGACCTGCGGGTCCTGGAACAGGCCGCCGAGATCCGGTCCCAGAGACTGCACACCCCGTTCCTCGACAACCAGGTCGTACGCGCCTGCCGGGCCCTCCCCGAGGCGCTGCGGGTGCAGCCGGGGGCCCGGGCGGCGATCCTGCGCACGGTGCTGGAGGGGGCCGGCGTCGGTGAACTGCCGGACGGCTGGGGCGCGCCGTCGCACGCGTCGGCCGCGGACGCCGTCCGTACGGGGCTCCGGGTGGCCGTCGACTCGTTGATCGCTCTCTTCGACACCCCGTTGCTCGCGCAGGCGGGACTGGTGGAGGCGCGGGTGGTCCGCAAGGCGTTGCGGGCGGCGGCCCAGGGGGAACCGCTGCCCCTGGACGGGCTCGCCGACCTGGTCTCCCTGGAGGTGTGGCTGGGACGGCTGCTGGCCCGGCGCGGCACCTGCTGGACGGGGACGCCCGCGCGGGCCCGGGCGGTGCCCGCCGGGATCCGGCCGCAGCGGGGGGTGCTGGGGGCGGGGGCCGGCGGAGCACGCCGGGTGTAGTCGTCCGGCCGCCTCCGCGCCGGCCCTCTCCCCGCGCACGGCTCCCCCTCGGCGACAATGGCCGGATGCGGTACAGGATCCTGGGCGTCACCCAGGCCGAGGACGGGGCCGGCGGCGTCGTCGCGCTGGGCGGGGCGCGGGTACGGGCGTTGCTCGCCGCGCTCGCGTTACGGGCCGGACGGGTCGCCGCTCCCCAGGCCCTGATCGACGAGGTGTGGGGGGACGGGCCGCCCCAGGACGCCCTGGGCGCGCTCCAGGCGCTGGTGGGACGCCTGCGGCGGGCGGTAGGAAAGGACGCCGTGGTCTCCGAGCCCGGCGGGTACCGGCTGGTGGCCGGGGTGCGGGAAGTCGACCTGTTCGTCTTCGAGCGGCTGGTGGCGGACGGTACGGCGGCCCTGGAGCGCGGCGACGCGGACGGTGCCGCCCGGTCGCTGGACATGGCGCTCGGCCTGTGGCGCGGGCCCGCTCTCGCCGATCTGCCCGACCAGGGAGCGGCGGCCCGGCCGGAGGCGCTGCGGCCAGCTCTTCCACCGCTCCGACACCGAGCCGATGTCCTGGCTCGCGGACGAACGGCTGCGGGAGTACAGCGCCCGGCTGGCCGCCCACTTCGAGAACGGCGGCCCCGAGGCGGCCCGGATGCCGGGGCTCGTCCGGCCGCTCACCCGGCACTTCCAGAGCGGCGAGGCGGACCTCCGGTCGTTCATGGACGCCTCCTCCGTCGCCAACTGCCGTGTGCACGGCGGCGAGTGGGAGCTGGGCGTCATCCTGATGTTCCGTACGCACATCGCCGTCGACTCGACCGGCGGCCTGCGGGGCGTGGACGACTACCTCGCCGAACTGCGGCCGCTCAGCAACCGCGTCGGCGACCGGTGGATGCGGGCCCAGGTGTGCAGCGCGGCCGGGGAGGCCGCCATGGCGCGCGGCCGTTTCGACGAGGCCGAGGAGGAGTACGGGGAGGCACTGCGGCTGGCCCATGAGGTGAGCGCGCTCACGGAGACGCCGTTCCTGATGGCCCGGCTCGCCGAGATCGCCTACCGCTCGGGCGACCGGGACGGCGCGGTGGCGGCCCTGGACGAGGCCGGTGCGGCGGCCGAGCGGTACGGGGTGGCGGACTCACGGGCGTTCATCCTGCTGCTGCGGGCCCATATCGCCCTGGAGGACGGCGAGATCGTCCACGCGCGCGCACTGTGCGACGCCTCCCGCGCGGAGACCGGGCGCGGCACCGCGCCGCCCCAGGTCCTCGCGGGGCTCGGCGGGATCGAGGCCATGGTCACGGCCGCCGAGTGCGGCCCGGCGGCCGGCTTGGTCGTCCTGGCCGACACCTTCCGGGAGGCCGTACGGCACCGCTGCTCGGAGGCGCTGAGGGCGGTGCTGGTGGAACTGGCCGCGGACCTCGCCGCCGGACTCGGCGAACTGCCTCTCGCCGTACGGCTGTTGGCGGCGGGCGCGCAGTGGCGCGGTGGGTGCCCGCGGCCCGCGCTGGAGCATGCGCGTGCCGAGCGGACCGAGGCCGCGGCCCGGGCCGTCCTGGGCGCGGAGCGTCATGAGGCCGAGCAGGTGCTCGACGCCCTGGCGCGGGTGCTGCCGGGGACCCCGTCAGGCACCCCCTCGTAGCCTCCCCGCGCCCGCCCGCCCGCCCTACCCGCCGCAGGTGAACCGCGAGGACGCCCAGTCGGCCAGCGCCAGCGCGTCGAGGGCACCGTGCGGCTCCACGACCAGCCGTACGGAGGCGCGGCCGGTGAGGTTCACGTGGACGGGCACCGCCGGGTCGCCGCCGTCGAGCTCGCCGGACTTCCAGAGCCGTACCCCGTCGGCGTAGACGGAGAAGTACAGCCCGCCGGTGCCCGGCGTCAGATCGTCCACGCCGACCGTCGCGTCGTAGGCGGAGCAGGCGCGGTTCAGGTCGACGGTGACGGACGACCGGCCGTGCACGGTCACCCCGCGGGAGTAGCGCACGCCGTCGATCGAGACGCCGTGGCGCTGCCACACCCAGCTGCTGCCGCCGAGCCGGATCTCGGGGCCCGTGCCGCCGCCGGTGACGTCGTAGGGGACCTCGCTGAGCTGGTAGACGGAGGCGGGAGCGGGCGGCGGGGGCGGGGCGGGTGTCGTGGTCGGGGCCGGGGTCGAACTCGGGGCCGGGTGCGGGGCCGGGGCCGGCGTGCCGGTCGGCGTGGGAGCCGGTGAGGGGGTGGAGCCCGGCTTCGGGGCGGCGACCGGGCGGGGAGCGGATGCCGTGGTCGGGGCGTGCGCGGACCGCGAGGCGCGCGCGGCGGTGGCTGTCGGAGCCGGGGCGGGGGCGGTGGCCAGCGCCGGGACCTTCGGCGGCTGCGAAGCCTGCGACGGCGGTACGGGGAGGGGCTGTTCGGGCTTGACGACGGGGGAGGCGGAGGGGGCCGACCGGGCCTCCGGCCTCTTCGCGGGAGTGTCGTGACCGGCCAGGGCGAGGGCCACCGCGGCGGCTGCCACGGCCACCACACCGGCTGCGATACCGGCCTTCAAGGGCGCGCCCAGTCCCTCGGAGGCCGCCGCGCCACCGGTGCCCGCCCCACCCGAGGAACCACCGGCACCCGCCGCACCCGCACCCGCCGCGGCCCCGCCCGCGACGAGAGTCAGCACCTTCGCGTACCCGGCGGCCCCGAACCAGCCGATCACCGCGACCGGGACGACGGCCGGGATGCCGCTCGCGACCTCCTCGATCTGGAGGGCGGCGAGCCGGCACCTGGCGCACTCCTCCAGGTGCTTGCGCAGCCCCCGTTCGGCCCGCGTCCGCAGCCGGCGCCGGGCGTACGTGCCGAGCTGGTCGGCGTAGCGCGCGCACTCCTCGTCGGCGGTGAGGGCGGCGCTGACGTGCGCCTGGAGGTAGGCCTGCTTGAGGCCCTCGCGGGCGCGGCTGGCGAGCACCCGGGTGCCGTTGGCGTCGAGCCCGAAGAGCGTGGCGACCTCGCTCGGCGACTCGTTCTCGACCTCGGTGTGCCACAGCACGGCCTGCCAGCGCTCGGGCAGCGACCGGAACGCCTGCATGGCCATCGACCGCTCCGCTTCGCGCATGGCCCGCACGTCGGCCCCCGCGCTGAGCCCCGTTCCGGAGGAGCCCGACGACGCGGCGTCGTCCACGGTCCCCGACCGGTGGGCCGACTGTGCGGCGAACACCGCGAAGTCGTCGACCAGTTGCTCGCGCTTCGCCGACTTGGTCCAGTTCGCCGCGACGCGTCGGACCGAGGTCAGCAGATAGGCGCGTACGGCGTGCTCGGGCCCGGAGCCGCCGCGCACCGCCTGGAGCATGCGGGCGAAGACCTCGGCGGTGAGGTCGTCGGCGGTGTGGGCGTCGCGGCAGCAGGTACGGGCGTAGCGGCGGACGGCGTCCGCGTGCCGCCGGTACATGGCCTCGTAGGCCGTGTCGTCACCCGCCCGCATCCGCCCGATCAAGTCGGCGTCACCAGGCGGCAGTTGTGGTAGTCGCGGTTGTTTCGGCTGTTCCGGCACTCGTGGCAGTGCCACCGTCGGCGGCAGCGCGCCGTCCTCGCGCCGGTCGCGCTGGGCGGGGACGCTCTCGGCGGGGTCGCGACCCGGTGGCGGACCGGCCGGCCCGCCCTGGTTCGGCACCTGTGGTGCGGCCGGCCCACCGGGCTCCGGGTTTCCGGCACCCAGTGACTCGTCCTGTCCGTCAACGCTCATCGCGGAAAGCCCCCGCCCGCCCCACCAGTCCCGAACATCGGGTCAGAGTGCCATATTGGCCTTTGTTCAAGACCGTGTCGTAAGGGCCCTCCACGTTTCCGTGCGGACCCCCGCAACCGCGGTACCGGTCCGCACCGGAACGAGTGGAAATCAACTAGCGCGTCCAGGAAGGAAGTTGGCCGCAAGACCGGAAACGTCGGTCAGGCGACGGCAGTTGACCGTCGCGTACAGGACGCGGGACGCCCGCCCCTGCCGTCACCTGATCGAGTCACCGGCCCGCGGTCTCGACGCCGGCCGTCTCACCTCGACCCCGACCCCGACCCGGCCCCGACCGCCCGCACCCGCACCCGCAGCCGTCACCGCCGAACCCCACCCCGCTCCACCCCACCCCGCCTCACACCGGCCGCGACCGCAGCCCCTCCAGCAGGATGTCCAGCAACCGTGCCGAAGCCGCCGCCTGGTGGGCCGGGTCCGGCAGGGAGGGCGCGGCCGTGGCGATCACCAGCAGGACGTCCGAGACCGACACGTCCGTCCGCAGTTCGCCCGCCGCGCGCGCCCGGTCCACGAGCCTGCCCACGACGTCGAGCAGCGCCGCCACCCCCGTGTCGCCGACCGCGGGCACCGCGCTCTCCTCGGGCACCAGCCGCAGCTCACCGGTGCCCGGCTGGGTCCGCTGCTGCGGCACCCGCGCCTCGTCGAACACCGAGCCGTCCCCGCTCTTGGCACCGTCGTCCGTGCCGTCCTCGGCGACGCCGACCCGCAGCACCTGCGGCGGCAGCAGCCGCCCGGCACCCGAGGCCACCGACGTCCGCAGGAACCGCGACAGCGCCGACCACGGCTCCTCCTCCTGGCCGAGCGCCGTCCGGGCCTGCTCGGTCAGCCGGGAGGTCTCCTCCTCGGCTATCCGCCGCACCAGGACGTCCTTGCTCGGGAAGCGCCGGTACACCGTGCCCACGCCGACCCGGGCGCGCCGCGCCACGTCCTCCATCGGCGCGCCGTACCCCAGCTCGCCGAAGACCTCACGCGCCGCACGCAGCACGTGCTCCAGGTTGCGCTGTGCGTCCACGCGCAGCGGCGTCGTCCGCGAGGTGGCCCCGCGTCCGTTGCCCGCCGCCGCGCCGACCGCGGTGGCTGATGCCACGGCAGCCGCGGAAGACCAATGAGAGTCCTGAATATGCATAACTGTTCCCCCGGTAATGACGTCTCCCCCCGGAGACTCTCCCCGCCATCGGCAGCCGGGGCGTCGCGAGACAAGCCCGGTTGAGGAGCCCGCTCCTCAGGAACCCGCGGACTCGCCGAGCACATCGCCACTTCACCCCGTCGACAGACGAACATAGTTGAGAGGCCGTCAATTCAGAAGGGGCACGTTCCGCACGGAGCGCCCCCCGATCGGAGTACGGGCCCCATACGTCCCGGTTGCGCCCCCCGGCGCCACCCGGCTCACCCCCGCTGACCTGCCTGCCTGCCCCGCGCGCCGAGGCTCTGGGAACCCTCGTGCGGCGATGGCTTCCGGTCACACAGTTCGTCGGGCCTGTGGACAAACAACAGCGCCGGGTGCGTCATGGGACGGTGAAGGAACGTGCGCGCATTCTGGTTGTCGGCGGCGGCTACGTCGGGATGTACACGGCCCTGCGTCTGCAGAAGAGACTGAGACAGGAACTCGGGCGCGGCGAGGCGGAGATCACCGTCGTCACCCCCGACCCGTACATGACCTATCAGCCGTTCCTGCCCGAGGCCGCGGCCGGCTCCATCTCCCCCCGGCACGTCGTCGTGCCGCTGCGCCGCGTCCTCGACCACTGCCGGGTGATCGTCGGCGAGGTCACCGGAATCGACCACGCCGAACGCACCGCCACGCTGGCCACCCTCGCCACCGAGGAGGAGGGCACAGGCGGCGAACGGCTGTCCTACGACGAACTCGTCCTCGCCCCCGGCTCGATCGCGCGCACCCTCCCGATCCCCGGCCTCGCCGAACACGGCATCGGCTTCAAGACCGTCGAGGAGGCCATCAAACTGCGCAACCACGTCATCGAGCAGATGGACATCGCCTCCTCCACCCGCGACCCCGCACTCCGCGACGCGGCCCTGACCTTCGTCTTCGTGGGAGGCGGCTACGCCGGCGTCGAGGCGCTCGGCGAACTGGAGGACATGGCCCGCTACACGGCGCGCTACTACCACAACATCGAGGCCGACGACCTGAGGTGGATCCTCGTCGAGGCCTCCGACCGCATCCTCCCCGAGGTCGGCGAGGAGCTGGGCCGCTACACGGTCACCGAACTGCGCCGCCGCAACATCCAGGTGCTGCTCCACACCCGCCTCGACTCCTGCGAGAACCGGGTCGCCGTACTCAGCGACGGGCAGCGCCTGCCGACCCGCACCCTCGTCTGGACGGCAGGCGTGAAGCCCCACCCCGTCCTCGCCGCCACCGACCTCCCGCTCACCGCGCACGGCCGTCTGCGGTGCACCGCCCAGCTGGCCGTCGAGGGCGCCCCGCACGCGTGGGCGGCGGGCGACGCCGCCGCCGTCCCCGACGTCACCGCCGCACCCGGCACCGACACGCCGCCCAACGCCCAGCACGCGGTCCGCCAGGCGAAGCTCCTCGGCGACAACATCGTCCACACCCTGCGCGGCGAGCCGCTGGAGACGTACGCGCACACCTCCGTCGGCTCGGTCGCCTCCCTGGGACTGCACAAAGGTGTCGCGCAGGTCTACGGACGCAGGCTGAAGGGCTACCCTGCCTGGTTCATGCACCGCCTCTACCACCTCAGCCGGGTGCCCACCTTCAACCGCAAGGCCCGCGTCCTCGCCGAATGGACCCTCGCGGGGCTCTTCAAGCGGGAGATCGTCTCCCTCGGTTCGCTCGAACACCCCCGGGCGGAGTTCGAACTCGCGGCCGGTGGGCAGCCTCCCCACGACCCGAAAGGGTCCTCCTGACCGCACCGGGGAACTCCACGGTCCGCCCCGGCGTCTCACGAAAGTCGGCCCGGTCGGGCACACTGCGAGACTGTTCCACCCCTCGGGCGGCCCTCCGCCCGCCAACCCACCCACGAGGCTTTCCCACTGTGCTGCATCCCCCGGGGGCTGTGACCGACGTGCGGCTCCGGCCGTACGACCCCCGGACGCCCGGCAGGGTCCGGAGCTGGCCGACGACGACTACACGAGGCAAAAATTCGTGAACTTCACGCGCTGGAGCGCCCGGCTCCCCGGAACGCAGCGCCGCGCCGCAGCGCGGACCGACCACGCGGCCACCCCGGACCGACGAGGCGAGGGCGCCGTCCCCGCCGCCCGCGCCGAGCGGGCGACCGACGACCCGCTCCGGGTGCCCGCCGTCGACGAACTCCCGGTCCGTGACGTCCTCGACCGCGTCCCGGCCCTCGTCGCCCTCGTCCACGGCCCCGACCACCGCATCGGCTACGTCAACGACGCCTACACGGCCGCCTTCGGCGTACGGCCGCTCGGCGAACCCGCCGCCGTGTCGCTCCCGGAGCTGGACGAGATCGGCCTGCTCCCGCTGCTCGACCAGGTCCTGCGCAGCGGCACGTCCCGCACCGTCAAGTCCCGCAGGACGTCCGGCGGCCGCTCCTACACCTTCACCTGCACGCCGGTCACCAAGGGCGACGGCGGCGTCCTGATCTTCGCCACCGACGTCACCGACCACGCCGAGGCCGCCGAACGGCTGCGCGCCAGCGAGCGCGACCAGCGCGAGACCGCCGTCACCCTCCAGCGCTCCCTGCTCCCGCAGGAGCTGGAGGAGCCCGACGACCTGCGCATCGCCGCCACCTACCAGCCCGGCGGCACGGAGGCCGCGGTCGGCGGCGACTGGTACGACGTGATCACCCTGGGCGGCGGACGCACCGCCCTGGTCATCGGTGACGTGATGGGCCGCGGGGTGCGCGCGGCGGCGATCATGGGCCAGCTCCGCACTGCGGTCCGCGCGTACGCCCGGCTCGACCTGCCCCCGCACGAGGTGCTCCAACTGCTCGACGGCCTCGCGACCGAGATCGACGCCAACCAGATCGCCACCTGCGCGTACGCCGTCCACGACCCGAACGAGGGCCGCCTGGTCTACGCCTCGGCCGGCCATCTGCCGATCCTCGTGCGCGACGAGAGCGGCACCGTCCTGCGCACCGACGAACCCACCGGCCCGCCGCTCGGCACCGGCGGCTGGATGCACTCCTCCGGCTCGATCCCCCTCGGCCCCGGTGCCACGGCGGTCCTCTACACGGACGGCCTGGTGGAGCGGCGTAACGAGGACCTGGACGAGGGCATCGCCTCCCTGGAACGCGCCCTCGCCGGCGCCACCGGCACTCCCCAGGTGGTCTGCGACCGCCTGGTCCGCTCGGCCGGCGTCACCGCCGACCACGACGACGACGTGGCGGTCCTGGTCCTCCAGCAACCGGCCCGCACCGGCCACGAGAGCGAACTGTTCCGCAACGCCGCCCTGGAACTGCTCGGCGGGGTCGAAGCGGCCCCCCGCGCGCGCGCCTTCGCCTCCGGCGTGCTGACCAGCTGGCGCTTCCCCACCGAACTGCACGACCTGGGCGTCCTGGCCGCCAGCGAGCTCGTCGCCAACAGCCTCCAGCACGGCACCCCGCCGATGCGCCTGCGGCTGCGCCGCACCGACCGCCGCCTCATCGTCGAGGTGACGGACGGCGACGACCACCTGCCCCGCCGCCGCCAGGCGGAGCCCGCCGACGAATCGGGCCGGGGCATCGCCATCATCGCGACGATCGCCACCAGCTGGGGCGCCAGACGCACCCCGGGCGGCGGCAAGGCGGTCTGGTGCGAGTTCGTCCTGCCCAAGCCGTCCCCCTGAACGCCCCTACGCCTCCACTCCCACCGGCTCCGCGGGCGCGGCCCCCCGCGCCACCACCCGGCTCCGCTCCCGCCACGGCTGGTCCTGTACGACGCTGAGCCGCCGCCCCAGCCGCACCGCGAGCACCGTGATCCCCAGCGAGAACAGCAGGAACGTCACGATGTACGGCGCGTGCAGCGAGGCCCCCATCGGCCCGCCCACCGCCGGCCCGACAGCCAGCGCGAGCTGCTTCACCAGGGCGAACGCCGAGTTGTACTGCCCGGCCATGCCCTCCGGCGCCAGATCGGCGACGAGCGGCGCGACGGTCGGCGACAGCATCGCCTCCCCGAGCCCGAACAGGGCGTACGTCGAGACGAACGCGGCCGTCGCCATCTCCTTGCCCCCGTGGCCGAGCCCGGCGTACCCCGCGATGACCCACGCCACCGCCCAGATCAGGCCCACGGCCGCGATCACCCGGGAGCGCCGGCGCCGCTCGACGAACTTCAGCACCGCGAACTGCGCGACCACGATCATCGCGGTGTTCGCGGCGAGCGCCGTACCGAGCGCGGACGTGGAGATCCCGGCCGCCTCGACGCCGTAGGCGCTCAGCCCCGACTCGAACTGGCCGTAGCAGGCGAAGAACAGCACGAAGCCCAGCACGCACAGCTGCACCATGGCGCGGTTGCCGAGCAACCGCTTCCACGCACCCCTGGCCGAGCGCCCCGGCGCGCCGCCGATACGCGGCGAGTGCGGCATACCCACCGTCGACATCACCACGACGAGCAGCAGGAACATCGCCGCCTCGATCGCGAAGAGCAGGGTGAAGGACGAGGGGCTGGTCGTGTCGACCAGGTGCCCGCCGATGAGTCCGCCCACCCCCAGCCCGAGGTTCTGCAGGAAGAACTGGGTCGCGAAGGCGCGCGAGCGGGTGTCGGCCGTCGAGCAGTCGACGATCATCGTCGCCAGCGCCGGCTGCATCACGGCCTGCCCGGCACCCAGCACCGACGCCGACAGCAGCACCGCCGTGGCGTCGCTCGCGAACCCCAGACCGAGCGAACCGAGGGCGGCGGCGACCAGGGCGGCGAGCAGGACCGGCCGCGGGCCGCGCCGGACGATGGCCCGCCCGGCGAGCGGCAGCACGATCAGCGCGGCCACGGCGAAGACGGCGAGCACGAGACTCGCCGTCATGGCTCCCAGACCCCTGACCTGCGCCACATAGACGTACAGGTAGGGAACGGTGAAGCCGAGCCCGAACGCGCTGAGTGCGTTTCCGACGTGGATCCGGCGCATCGCAGCGCCCATCGCCCTGGTCACGTTCACCTCTCTCATCTCACGTAGTCGTCAGTCGGGTAGTTCTCCGTCTCAGTACTTACCACCGAAGACTTCGAAGCTAAAGTTAGAAGCTAAACAGTACACCCGGAAGGACTTCAACGCCAAGCGGCCCCGTGCCATACTGACCGGCATGGGTGACACCCCCGGCGGCCTCGGCGAGCCGACTCTCGAAGAGCAGATCGCCGCCTACCAGCGCGAGTTCCGGGACCTCGACCCCCAGGTCGAGAAGATCGTCTCGGCCCTCTCCCGGCTGAACCGCCGGATGAACGTCGCCTACGGCCGCCAGACCGCCGCCCTCGACATCAGCAACGCCGAGTGGGAGGTCCTCAAGGCCCTCGTCCTGGCCGGCGCCCCCTACCGGCTCGGCCCCAGCGACCTCGCCAAGCGCCTCGGCCTCACGCCGGCCGCGATGACGCACCGGATCGACCGCATGGTCGCCGAGGGACTGGTCACCCGGGAGCGGGACGAGTCCAACCGCGTCCGCGTGATCGTCGAGCTGACCACCGAGGGCCGCGGCAAGTGGCTGGAGGCGATGCGCATGGCGACGGTCTTCGAGGAGGAGCTGCTCCAGGACCTCACCCCGGTGGAGCGCACCGCCCTGGGCGAGGTCCTCACCCGCCTGCTCCGCCGCGTGGAGCACGCCCAGCCGGACGCCGGCGGCCGGCTCAGCGACCTCGACTAAAAGATCTTGACACGGGGCGGTTGACACGCCCTACGTCGATCCGTAAGGTTCTTCGGGTTGCCGCTGAGCCGTAACGGTTCTCCGGCAGCACCTCCGCCGCGAGAGCGGCCATCCAAACCACCAGCACGATCCCTCCCAACGGGATTGATTTCGGCACGCCCGAATTCAATTCGATTTGGGCCCGGCTGCGTTCGATCCGGTCGCTACGACTCGATTGGAACTCCGCCGGGGGAATCCGCTAAGGTTTGGCACGTCGGAACGGCTGACCGCCGGGAAGGCAACTCCCGCTGACTGGGAGTCAGGCCCGAAAGGATCTGATAGAGTCGGAACCGCCGGAAAGGGAAACGCGGAAGCGGGAACCTGGAAAGCGCCGAGGAAATCGGATCGGGAAACGGTCTGATAGAGTCGGAAACGCAAGACCGAAGGGAAAAGCCCGGAGGAAAGCCCGAGAGGGTGAGTACAAAGGAAGCGTCCGTTCCTTGAGAACTCAACAGCGTGCCAAAAATCAAC
>NZ_JBEXET010000002.1:0-83774 GCF_040606415.1 Streptomyces sp. NPDC005423
CAGGGTTCGGAGGCCAGGGCGCCGGCCGCCTCGTGGGCGCCGACCGCGGTGATGATGTCGCGGGCCGCCTCACCCTCACCGCCCCCGGCACCCTGGTCTTCCGCAACCTGGCCTGGGGCCCGCACCGCGACGAGCTGACGACGGTCCCGGCCGCCGACCCGGCCGGCCCACGCACCGCCTCGGGCCTCAAATGCCTTCGCTTCTACGCCAGTTCGGGCACCGGTGTATGTCTCCAGGCGATCCACGGCCCGGTCACGGACACCTACCGCGCCGTGATCCTCGACGCCCGCCTCGGGCAGCGGTCCCACTACGCCGTCCCCGGCATCCCCTCCCGCGCCCGGGTCTCCCCGAGCGGGCGCTTCGCCGCGTGGACGGCGTTCGTGGGCGGCGACTCCTACGCCGGCACGGACTTCTCCACCCGGACGGCGATCGTCGACACGAGGACCGGGAAGCTGATCCCGACCCTGGAGTCGTTCCGCGTCCTCAAGGACGGCCACGTCTACCACGCGGCGGACGTCAACTTCTGGGGGGTGACGTTCGCGGCGGACGACCGCACGTTCTACGCGACGCTGGCGACGAAGGGCGGCACCTACCTGGTCCGGGGCGACCTGCGCGCCCGCACCGTGACGACGGTGCACCCGAACGTGGAGTGCCCGTCCCTCTCCCCGGACGGCACCCGCGTCGCCTTCAAGAAACGGGTGCGGGGCCTGCCCAAGGACGCCCCGTGGCACCTCTACGTCCTGGACCTGCGCACCGGGCGCGAAACCCCGCTCGCCGAACCCCGCAGCGTGGACGACCAGGCGGTCTGGAAGGACGACCGCAGCATCGTCTACGCCCTGCCCGGGGACTACGGGGCGGACCTGTACGAGGTCCCCTCGGACGGCACGGGAAGGGCCCGGAGGATCAGTGGGGCGGCGGTCTCCCCGGCGTACGTACGGTAGGCGGCCCGCCTACCGAGGAGCGGCCTGCCGGGGACCCGGCCGCGTGTCCGTGGACGTCGTGGACGTCGATGCCGGAAAAAGCCCCGCCGGCTGTGCATCGTCCGTAGAGTGTCCGGCCGTGACGTCGTATGAGCGGTGGTCCCTGATTGCTTCGTTCGGCTCCCTGCTCGTGAGTGTCGTCGCCTTCGGCGCACTGGCGTGGCAGCTCCTCATGCTGTCGCGCAGTACGGGCCAGGATCACGACAGGCGTCGCAAGCAGGCGACCATGGAGTACCTCACGGCCAACATGGAGCGGCGGAAGGCCCTGTTCGACGAGGGGATACCGCACGAGCGGGATCACCAGGCCATCTCGGCCCTGGTCGCTCTGTCCCTGTCGGGCGACGAACCGGCGACGAAACTGGTCGCGGCCTACCTCACGACGTTCAACTTCCTGGCCGTCGGCGCGCAGACGGACGCCTTCGACCGCGAGGTCGTCGACGAGGCGTGGGGCGGCCTCATCATCTCCGTCTGGAACAACTACCGGCCCTGGATCGAGGAGCAGCGGCGCCGGTACGGCGAGCCCCGCGTGTGGGAGAACCTGGAGTGGCTGGCCGGCCGGATGACGCCCCGCCGGACCGCCGTCCCCGCCGGGAACACGGGAACCCCGGGGTACTCAGGGGGAACGCCGGGAACGCCGGGAACGCTGCCCCCGCAGGGACACCCCGTCCCGTAGGAGGTCCGGGCCGGGGCGGCGCTCGTCCTAGACGGCATCGGGACGTCGCGGCTCCGAGGTCTCGTCCGTGAAGCCGTGGCCGGCCGGGTGTGCCGGTCGTTGTGCCAGCCAACCCGACACCCGGGGGCCCCTGTTGACCGCTTTCCCGTCCAGGACCGTACGGACGTGGTGGAAGCCCTGGCGCAGGTAGTACGCCTGCAAGCCCTCGTTGGTCGTCCACGCGTCGAGCCGGAGCCACTCGGCCCCGGCTCGACGCGCGCGGTCACCGGCCCAGTCGAGCAGCCGGCCACCTACGTTCCGCCCGGCATGCGTCCGCGCCACGGAGAGCTTGTTGACGTACAGGGAGGGCTCGGAGAGCTCCTGCGCCGTCCAGAGGCCCGCTTCTCCGTCGGGCGTCACCGTGATGGTCGCCGCCGTCACCGAACCGTCCAGGACCAGGAAGACAACGCCGTCCTCGATGGTCCTCAGCAGCCTGTGCGCCGGATACGGGAGCTGCCACTGGTCGGTTCCCCGGCGGGAGAGCCAGCCCGCGGCCTCCGCCCGGAACGCCAGCAGCTCGGGCAGGTCGCCCGGCCGGGCGGGGACGATCCTCACCGGGGCCCGTTCTCGCTTCGCGTGGCCACGTCCCTGACCCGGCCCTACAGCACCGGCAGGTTCTTCCGCAGCTCGAAGGCGGTGACCTCGCTGCGGTACTCCTCCCACTCCGACTTCTTGTTGCGGAGGAAGAAGTCGAAGACGTGCTCGCCCAGCGTCTCGGCGACCAGGTCGCTGCGCTGCATCAGGGTCAGCGCCTCGCCGAGGTTCTGCGGCAGGGGCTCGATACCCATCGCGCGGCGCTCGGCGTCGGAGAGGGCCCAGACGTCGTCCTCGGCGCCCGGGGGGAGTTCGTAGCCCTCTTCGATGCCCTTGAGGCCGGCGGCGAGGAGAAGGGCGTAGGCCAGGTACGGGTTGGTGCCGGAGTCGAGGGAGCGGACCTCGACCCGCGCGGAGCCGGTCTTGCCGGGCTTGTACATCGGAACCCGGACCAGGGCGCTGCGGTTGTTGTGGCCCCAGCAGATGTACGAGGGGGCCTCGCCGCCGGCGCCCGCGGTGCGCTCGGAGCCGCCCCAGATGCGCTTGTAGGAGTTGACCCACTGGTTGGTGACGGCCGAGATCTCCGCCGCGTGCTTGAGCAGGCCCGCGATGAAGGAGCGGCCGACCTTGGAGAGCTGGTACTCCGAGCCGGACTCGTAGAAGGCGTTGCGGTCGCCCTCGAAGAGGGAGAGGTGCGTGTGCATGCCGGAGCCGGGGTGCTCGGAGAACGGCTTCGGCATGAACGTCGCCTGCACGCCCTGCTCCAGCGCCACCTGCTTCATGACCAGCCGGAACGTCATGATGTTGTCGGCCGTGGAGAGCGCGTCGGCGTAGCGCAGGTCGATCTCCTGCTGGCCGGGGGCGCCCTCGTGGTGGGAGAACTCGACCGAGATGCCCATCGACTCCAGCATGGTGATCGCCTGGCGGCGGAAGTCCATGCCCACGTTCTGCGGGGTGTGGTCGAAGTAGCCGGAGTTGTCGGCGGGCGTCGGGCGGCTGCCGTCGAGAGGCTTGTTCTTCAGCAGGAAGAACTCGATCTCCGGGTGGGTGTAGAACGTGAAGCCCAGGTCCGAGGTCTTGGCGAGGGCCCGCTTGAGGACGTAGCGCGGGTCGGCGAAGGACGGGGAGCCGTCCGGCATCAGGATGTCGCAGAACATGCGGGCCGTGCCGGGGGCCTCGGCGCGCCAGGGCAGGACCTGGAAGGTCGAGGGGTCGGGCTTGGCGATCATGTCGGACTCGTAGACCCGGGCGAAGCCCTCGATCGCGGAGCCGTCGAAGCCGATGCCCTCGTCGAAGGCCTGTTCCAGCTCGGCCGGCGCCACGGCGACGGACTTGAGGAAGCCCAGCACGTCCGTGAACCACAGCCGGACGAACCGGATGTCGCGCTCCTCCAGTGTCCGGAGCACGAACTCCTGCTGCTTGTCCATCTTCCGCTTCCCCATCCTTGCCGGTCAGGCCGCCTGCCCCTCGTACCGCAGGAGGCGGCCGGGCACCTGAGCATCCCACCACAACACCGTTTCGTGCGCGTTGCGCACCTTGATCGCGCAGTCGACCCCGGCCTGAACGCCGCGTGTACGGCAGCCGAACCGTGCGGTGGACGGCGGGGTGTACCGCTCCCTGCCATCTTGCCTGTTCGGACGGGCATTCGTCATGGCCGGGCCGGGTCTCCCGTTCTCACGCATTGAATTTGCATCTCAGATGCAACTTTAACTACCGTGCGCTCCAGCCGAACACGAGGAGTCCCGATGCTCTCCGAGCAGTCCGCCGCCACCGTCCGCGCCACCCTCCCCGCCGTCGCCGCGTCCCTCGACGAGATCACCGAGCGCTTCTACGCCGGGCTGTTCACCGCCCGCCCGGAGCTGCTGCGCGATCTGTTCAACCGCGGGAACCAGGCCGCCGGAACCCAGCGCCGGGCCCTCGCGGGCGCGTTCGCCGCCTTCGCCGTCCAGCTCGTCGACAGCCCGGAGACGCGGCCCGACGCGATGCTGGCCCGCATCGCGCACAAACACGCCTCCCTGGGGATCGCGCCGGAGCAGTACGGGCTCGTCCACGAGCACCTCTTCGCGGCCATCGCCGACGTACTCGGCGAGGCGGTCACGCCCGAGGTCGCGGCCGCCTGGGACGAGGTCTACTGGCTGATGGCGAACGCGCTCGTGGCGGTCGAGAAGCGGCTGTACGAGGAGCGCGGCGGCCCCGCCTGGCGCCGCTGGGAGGTCGTCGGACGGGACACCGAGACCGCCGACGTGGTCAGCCTGCGGCTGCGCCCGGCCGACGACGGGAACGTGGCCGGCTTCCGGGCCGGCCAGTACGTCTCGGTGCGCGTCCACCTCCCGGACGGGGCACGCCAGATACGCCAGTACAGCCTCTCCGGCGCGCCCGGCGGACGGATCCGGCGGATCAGCGTCAAGTCGGTGCGCCGCGACGGCGCGGCGCCGGAGGGCGAGGTCTCGAACCACCTGCACGCGCGCGTGCGGGTGGGCGACGTCCTGGAACTCTCCGAGCCGTACGGCGATCTCGCGCTCGACGACACCGACCGCGCCCCGCTGCTGCTGGCCTCCGCCGGGATCGGGGTGACCCCGATGATCGCGATGCTGGCGCGGCTCGCGGAGCGCGGGCACACCGGCCCGGTCACCGTCGTGCACGGCGACCGCTCCCCCGCCGACCACGCCCTGCGCGCCGACCACGAGGGGTACGCGGCCCAACTCCCGGACGCGGACGTGCACTTCTGGTACGAGCAGGACGCCCCCGCCGCCGGCCGGAGCGGACTGGTCGACCTCTCCGGGGTCCCGGTGGCGGAGGGCACGCGCGCGTACCTGTGCGGCCCGCTGCCCTTCATGCGGTCGGTGCGCGCCCAGCTGATCGCCAAGGGGGTGGCACCGGCCGCCGTCCACTACGAGGTGTTCGGACCGGACCTCTGGCTCTCCCGGACCGGGGTCTAGCGCACCCCGGGCAGCCCGAGCAGCAGCGGTCCGGTGGGGGCGGCGGCGAGGTCCGCCACGGTCAGCGGGTCCAGGGAGCCGAAGAACGCCTCCTGGGCCCGGCGCAGGGCACCGCGCAGTCGGCACGCGGAGTGCAGGGGGCAGGGGACGACGCCCTCGCAGTCGACGACGTCGCCGCCGCCCTCGAAGGCCCGCACGAGGGCGCCCACCGACGCCGTACGCCCCTTCTCGGTGAGAGCGAGACCGCCGCCCCGGCCGCGCCGGGCGTCGAGCAGGCCCTGGTGCCTCAGTTCGGCGACCACCTTGGCGGCGTGGGTGTAGGGCACCTGCATGGCGGCGGCGACGTCACGGGTGGTGGGTGTGGCCTCGCCCGCCACCGCGAGCCGCATCAGCACGCGCAGCGCGAGGTCGGTGGAGCGCAGCAGTCGCATACCGGCAGCCTAGATAATGCGCATTCCGGATTCAATTTATCCGGTACGGCACTCCCGGAGGGGCCGGTACCTGCCGGTTTCGGCCTTTCCTGTGACTCGGCTGGGAGCGGGCCCCGGACCCTATTACGATCAGCTGACCCGATCACCCCCGGCCCGCCCGGCCCTTCTCGCCGGCCTCCTCCCCCCGAAGCGCCCCCTCCTCCCCCAGAAGGACACACATCCCATGGGCTCCGCCAAGAACAGCAGCAACGCGGCGCGCAAGGCGCGCATAGAGGAGATGCGGCGCGCCGAGCAGGCCCGTGAGCGCCGGAACCGGGTGCTCATGGTCACGGCCGCCGTGGTGGTCGTGGCCGGTCTCGTCGTCGGCGGGTTCGTGCTCGTCGACTCCCGGTCGGACGGCAAACACAGTACGGCGAGCGACTCCAAGAGCGGTTCCGGCCACTTCGTCACCGGCGCGGACGGGGTGCGGACCTGGAAGGGCACGCTGGCGCGCAACCATGTCACCGGCACCCTGAGCTACCCGATGCACCCGCCGGTGGGCGGCGACCACAACCCGGTGTGGCTGAACTGCAACGGCGACGTCTACACCAAGGCAGTGAAGGACGAGAACGCCGTGCACGCGCTGGAGCACGGCGCGGTCTGGGTGACGTACAACGCGAAGGCGCCGGCCGACGACGTCAAGGCGCTCGCGGCGAAGGTGAAGCAGACCCCGTACTCCCTGATGAGCCCCTACCCGAACCAGAAGGACCCGATCATGCTCTCGGCGTGGGGTCACCAGCGCACCGTGCGGAGCGCCGCCGACCCGGCCGTGAACACGTTCTTCGCGAAGTTCGTGCAGGGCAGCCAGACGCCGGAGCCGGGTGCCTCGTGCACCGGCGGGGCGATGTGACGTGAGGGCGTACGCCGGCTGGGTCGCGGGCGCCGCGACCGTGGCCGTGGTGGCCGCCGGGGCGATCACCTACGCGGTCGCGCAGGACGACGGGTCGGCCAACTCCGGTGTCCCGGCGGCGAGTTCGGCGGACGCCGGGTTCGCGCGGGACATGTCGGTCCATCACCAGCAGGCGGTCGAGATGTCGTACCTGGTGCGTGATCGCACGAAGGATCCCGAAGTGCGCCGACTCGCCTACGACATCGCGCAGACGCAGGCCAACCAGCGCGGGATGATGCTCGGTTGGCTGGATCTGTGGGGGCTGCCGAAGGTGTCGGCGGACCCGCCGATGACCTGGATGGGCATGGGGGACATGGCCTCGGGCAAGGACGGGGCCCTGATGCCCGGCATGGCGACCGACGCGGAAATGAGGAAGCTGGGCGCCCTGAACGGCCAGGCCGCCGAGGTGTTCTACCTCCAGCTCATGACGGACCACCACAGAGGCGGCATCCACATGGCCGAGGACTGTGTCGCCAAGTGCCGGGTGGGGGTGGAGAAACGGCTCGCGCGGGGCATGGTCGACGCGCAGCGTTCGGAGCTGAAGGTCATGGCGGATCTGCTCAAGGAGCGTGGCGCGAAAGCGCGTTCGTAACACGGCGCAATAACGAAAGCCGCAATTCGCCCTTCCTGAACGTTCCTTGGGTTTCTCTTGACTTTCGCGTGCCCCTGGCATGAACGGTTCATCGAAAGAGTGGCCACCATCGTGTGATCCATTCACGGCCCTTCCCGCCGCAGGTTCCGTGCGGATCGCCGACCACCGACCACTCAGTGCGTCGAACCGCATAGCAGGGGGTTTCATGAGATCCAATCGCGCCACCATGCGCGCCGGCGTGAGCATGGCAGCGACACTGCCCATGATCGCCGGCGCCCTGGCGCTCGGCATACCCGCGGCGCACGCCGCGGACAACCCGGGCCGGGACACGCTCGCGGGCACCAAGCCCGCGTGGGCCACGGCCAAGGCGGACAAGGGAGCGACCGCCGACAGCTCCCAGGTCACCGCCCGGGTCTACTACGCCGGCCGGGACGCCAGCGGCCTCGCGGCGTACGCCAAGGCCGTCTCCGACCCGAACTCGGCCCTGTACGGCAAGTACCTGAGCGCCAAGCAGGTGCAGCAGCGCTTCGGCGCCACGGCCGCCCAGGTGGCCGCCGTCACGTCCTGGCTGAAGTCCGCCGGGCTGAGGATCACCGGCAGCACGCAGCACTACGTCACCGTCACCGGTGACGTGGCCGCGGCCGAGAAGGCGTTCGCCACCTCGCTGCACAACTACGCCAAGGGCACCAAGACCTATCGCGCCCCGGCGAAGACGGCCTCCGCGCCGGACAGCCTGAACGGTGCCGTCCTGACCGTGACCGGTCTGGACAACGCGCCGCACACGGCGAGCCACGACGACACGCTGCCGCCGCCGGACGCCGTGTTCAACAACTCCGGGCCGTTCTCCTCGTACTTCGGCTCCAACACCGCGACCACGCTGCCGTCCGCCTACGGCAAGAAGATCCCGTACGCGATCAAGGGCTACACCGGCAAGCAGCTGCGTGCCGCCTACGGCGCGGGCAGCTACACCGGCAAGGGGGTGCGGGTCGCGATCACCGACGCGTACGCCTCGCCGACCATCGCCTACGACGCCGCCACGTACGCCAAGAACCACGGCGACGCCAAGTACAGCACCAGCCAGCTCAAGCAGGCGCTGCCCGCGCAGTACACCAAGACCGAGGAGTGCGGCGCGGCCGGCTGGTACGGCGAGGAGACCCTCGACGTCGAGGCCGTGCACGCGGTCGCGCCGGACGCGAACATCACCTACGTCGGCGCGGCCTCCTGCTACGACGACGACCTGCTGGACTCGCTCAGCAAGGTGGTCGACAGCCACCTCGCCGACATCGTCTCCAACTCGTGGGGCGACATCGAGGCCAACCAGACCCCCGACCTCGCGGCCGCCTACGACCAGGTCTTCCAGTTCGGCGCGGTCGAGGGCATCGGCTTCTACTTCTCCTCCGGCGACAACGGCGACGAGGTCGCCAACACGAAGACGAAGCAGGTCGACACCCCGGCCAACTCGGCGTGGGTGACGGCGGTCGGCGGTACCTCGCTGGCGGTCGGCAAGGGCGACAAGTACCTGTGGGAGACCGGCTGGGGCACCCAGAAGGCGTCGCTGTCGACCGACGGCAAGAGCTGGACGAGCTTCCCCGGCGCCTTCACCTCGGGCGCGGGCGGCGGCACCAGCAAGACCGTGGCGGAGCCCTTCTACCAGAAGGGTGTCGTCCCGAACTCGCTCGCCAAGCTCAACAGCGCGGCCGGCAACCGGGTCGTCCCGGACATCTCGGCGATCGCCGACCCCAACACCGGTTTCAAGGTCGGCCAGACGCAGACCTTCCCGGACGGATCGCAGCAGTACAGCGAGTACCGGATCGGCGGCACCTCGCTCGCCTCCCCGGTGATCGCGGCCGTCCAGGCGCTGGCCCAGGAGGCGCGCGGCGGCAAGGCGATCGGTTTCGCCAACCCGTCGATCTACGCCAAGTACGGGTCGAAGGCCTACCACGACGTGACCGACAACCCGACGGGCTCCGGCCTGGCGGTGGCCCGCGTGGACTTCGCCAACGGCACCGACGCCACCGACGGCCTGCTGACCTCGGTCCGCAGCCTCGGCAAGGACAGCTCGCTGTCCGCGGTGAAGGGCTACGACGACGTCACCGGCGTGGGTACGCCCGCGAACGGCTACGTGCAGTCGTACCGCCGCCACTGAGCCGGTAGCGGTACAGGTCACCTGTCGATGGGGTGGCGTGGGGTGCACCACACCTCGCGTCACCCCATCGCGTCGCTCTGACGATTAGACTGGCGGCGTGCCTGAACTGAACTTCCGCTCGCTGTACCAGCACGGCTTCGCGCGCGTCGCCGCCTGCACGGGCCACACCGTCATCGCGGACCCGCCCGCCAACGCGGAGGCGGTACTGCGCCAGGCGCGCGCCTGCTCCGAACAGGGCGTCGCCGTCGCGGTCTTCCCGGAGCTGACGCTCTGCGGCTACTCGATCGAGGACCTGCTGCTCCAGGACGCCCTCCTCGACCAGGTCGAGGTGGCGCTGCGGACGGTGGTGACCGGGTCGGCCGACCTGCTGCCGGTCCTCGTCGTGGGCGCCCCGCTGCGCCACCGCGACCGGATCCACAACTGCGCGGTGATCGTGCACCGCGGCCGGGTCCTCGGCGTCGTACCCAAGTCGTACCCCCCGAACTACCGGGAGTTCTACGAGCGCCGGCAGATCGCGCCGGGCGACGACGAGCGCACCGGCACCATCAGGCTCGCCGGTGAGCCCGAGCCGGTCCCCTTCGGCGTCAACCTGCTCTTCGCGGCGGACGACGTGCCCGGTCTGGTGCTGCACACGGAGATCTGCGAGGACATGTGGGTGCCGGTGCCGCCGAGCGCCGAGGCCGCCCTGGCGGGCGCGACCGTCCTGGCCAACCTCTCCGGCAGCCCGATCACCGTCGGCCGGGCCGAGGACCGCGCGCTCCTGTGCCGCTCGGCCTCCTCGCGCTGCCTCGCCGCCTACGTCTACGCGGCGGCCGGCCCGGGCGAGTCGACCACCGACCTGTCCTGGGACGGCCAGACCATGATCTACGAGAACGGGATGCTGCTCGCCGAGTCCGAGCGCTTCCCGCTCCAGGACCGGTTCGCCGTCGCCGACGTCGACCTCGACCTGCTCCGGCAGGAGCGGCAGCGGATGGGCACCTTCGGCGACAACCGCCGCACCCACGCCGCCCGTACCGCCGACTTCCGGACGGTGCCGTTCCGGCTCGACCCGCCGACCGGCGACCTGGGTCTGCGGCGCCGTGTGGAGCGCTTCCCGTTCGTGCCCGCGGACCCCGAGCGGCTCGCCCTGGACTGCTACGAGGCCTACAACATCCAGGTCGCGGGGTTGCAGCAGCGGCTCGCCTCGATCGGCGACCCGAAGGTGGTCATCGGGGTGTCGGGCGGTCTCGACTCCACGCACGCGCTGATCGTCGCCGCCAACGCGATGGACCGCGCGGGACGCCCGCGCAGCGACATCCTCGCCTTCACGCTGCCCGGGTTCGCGACCAGCGACCACACCAAGGACAACGCGCACCGGCTGATGCGGGCCCTCGGCGTGACCGCGTCCGAGCTGGACATCACGCCGACCGCCCGGCTGATGCTGGCGGAACTGGGCCATCCGTTCGCCGCCGGCGAGCCAGTGTACGACGTCACGTTCGAGAACGTGCAGGCCGGGCTGCGCACCGACTACCTGTTCCGGCTCGCCAACCAGCGCGGCGGCATCGTGCTGGGGACCGGTGACCTGTCGGAGCTGGCGCTCGGCTGGTCCACGTACGGCGTGGGCGACCAGATGAGCCACTACAACGTCAACTCCGGGGTGCCGAAGACCCTGATGCAGCACCTGATCCGCTGGGTGATCGGCAGCGGCCGGTTCGACGAGGAGACCGACCGGACCCTCGCGGCGATCCTCGACACCGAGATCAGCCCCGAGCTGGTCCCGGGCGAGGAGATGCAGTCCACCGAGTCGAAGATCGGCCCGTACGCGCTGCACGACTTCACGCTCTTCCAGGTGCTGCGGTACGGGTTCCGGCCCTCGAAGATCGCCTTCCTGGCCTGGCACGCCTGGCACGACCAGGAGGCCGGTGCCTGGCCGCCCAACTTCCCCGAGGCCAAACGCACGGCCTACGACCTGCCGGAGATCCGGCGGTGGCTGGAGGTCTTCTGCCGGCGCTTCTTCGCGTTCGCGCAGTTCAAGCGCTCGGCCATGCCGAACGGCCCGAAGGTGTCGGCCGGCGGTTCGCTCTCGCCGCGCGGCGACTGGCGGGCCCCGTCCGACAGCTCGGCACGCGCCTGGCTGACGGAGCTCGCCCGCTTCGACCCCCCGGAGCCGCGCCCCTGACCCGCCCACCCCGGCGGTCCGGCCCCCCGGCCGAGAACAGCCACCCGGCCCGCATGCCGAAGGGGCGCCCGGTGCCCCGGGCGCCCCTTCGTCGTCGTACGGGCTCAGTGGCCTTCCGTCGTGCGGCTCAGTGGCGCAACGCCTCCGGGCGCTCGGGAACGTGGGAGGCGACCAGCCGCTCCCGGGCGCCCCGCGCGGCGGGCACGGCCCGGCGGCGGTCCACGGCGTACGCGGTGGCGGCGACCCCGAGACCCAGCACGGCCAGCGCCGCTCCGGTGAGCGCCGGCGAGGTCACGCCGAAGCCCGCCGCCAACGCCAGCCCGCCGATCCACGCGCCCCCAGCGTTGGCCAGGTTGAACGCGGCCTGGTTGGCGGAGGAGGCCAGCGACGGGGCCGCCGCCGCCTTCTCCATCACCATCAGCTGAAGCGGCGAGCCGGTGGCGAACGCGGCCATGCCGAGCAGGAACACCGCGAGCGCCGCGCTCCACTCGGCGCGCAGCAGGAGCGGGAAGAGGGCGAGGACGGCCACCAGGGCGGCCAGGCCGCCGAAGAGCGTGCCCCGCATCGAGTGGTCGGCGAGCCGGCCGCCGAGCAGGTTGCCGGCCGTCGCGCCCACGCCGAAGAGCGCGAGCAGCAGAGTCACGCTGCCGGCGGCGTACCCGGCGGTGTCGGTGAGCATCGGTGTGATGTAGCTGTACGCGGCGAACAGCGCACCGAAGCCGGCGACGGTGGTGCCCAGCGCCAGCCACACCGGCAGGGACCGCAGTGCGGCCAGTTCGCCGCGGAGTCCGACGGCCGGGGCGTGCTGCCGGTCGCGCGGGACGAGCAGGGCGAGCGAGGCGATCGCCACCAGGCCGATCACGCTGACGCCGAGGAACGCGGCCCGCCAGCCGAGGTGCTGGCCGATCAGCGTGGCGGCGGGCACGCCCGCGATGTTGGCCACGGTGAGGCCGAGGAACATCAGCGACACCGAGCGGGCCTTGCGCCCGGGGGCGGCCGTCGTGGTCGCGACGACCGCGCCGACGCCGAAGAAGGCGCCGTGCGGGAGGCCGCTGAGGAAGCGGGCGGCGAGGAGGTAGTCGTAGTCGGGGGCGAACGCGGAGAGCGTGTTGCCGGCGACGAAGAGGCCCATCAGGCCGATGAGCACCGAGCGGCGGGACAACCGGGCGGTGACGGCGGCGAGCAGCGGGGCGCCGATGACGACGCCGAGCGCGTAGGCCGAGACCAGGTGTCCGGCGCTGGGGATCGAGACGCCGAGGTCGTCCGCGACGTCGGGCAGCAGCCCCATCATCACGAATTCGGTGGTTCCGATGCCGAAGGCGCCCACGGCGAGGGCGAGCAGGGCCAGGGGCATGAGGGTGCCTGTGCCTTTCGAGAGCAGAGTTCCGCGGTCATTATGTTCATCTACGGAACAAAGTCTGCCGGGCGAAGTATTCCGGCGCGTCAGGATCCGGTGGTGATCCGCACCCGCGCGGCCACCGGCAGATGGTCGCTGCCCGTCCTCGGCAAGGTCCACGACGTCACCGGCTTGACCCCCTGCACCATGATCTGGTCGATCCGGGCCATCGGGAACGCCGCGGGCCAGCTGAACCCGAAGCCGTCGCCGGCCGCGCCCTGGGTGGAGCGCAGCTGGGAGGTGACGGCGTTGAGGGAGCGGTCGTTCATCGTGCCGTTGAGGTCGCCGAGGAGGATCTTCCGGCTGATCTTCTCTGCGGCGATCGCCTCGCCGAGCGCGTCGGCGCTCTTGTCGCGCTGCCGGGCGGTGAACCCGGCCTCGATCTTCACCCGGACCGACGGCAGGTGGGCGACGTACACCGCGACCTGTCCGTGCGGCGTGGCCACGGCGGCGCGCATGGCGCGCGTCCAGCCGAGTTTGATGTCGACGGCCCGGACACCGCTCAGCGGGTACTTGCTCCACAGCCCGACCGTGCCCTGCACCGAGTGGTACCGGTACGTCGACACCAGCGTCTTCTCGTACGTCGGGACCGCCGCCGCCGTCAGCTCCTCCAGGGCGACCACGTCCGCGCCGGACGCGGCCACGTCACGGGCCGTACCGACCGGGTCGGGGTTGTCGGCGTTGACGTTGTGCGTGACCACCGTGAAGTCGCCGCCGGCGGCGGTCTTGTCGGAGAGCAGCCCGCCGAAGAGGTTCAGCCAGACGACGGCCGGCAGCAGGACCGCGATGAGGGCGGACGCCGACTTCCGTACGAAGCCGAGGACCAGCAGCACCGGCACCAGGATGCCCAGCCACGGCAGGAAGGTCTCGGTGAGGCTGCCGAGGTTTCCGATGGCGTTCGGGATGCGCGAGTGCAACAGCATGACCAGCGCGAGCAGCAGGGCGACGGCGGCGAGGACCAGGCCCCGGCGCCAGATGCGCGGGTCGCCGCGCCAGCCCTTCGACAGCCGGTCCCACAGGCGCCGGAGCCGGGACCCCCGCTGCTCGTCCCCCGAGCCGCCGTCGTCCGTCTCCGTCACATACGCCTGCTGCGCCATACGTTGCCTCACTACCTGCCGTGCACACCATCGTCCCCGCGCCTACGACCCTAGGGGATGATCCGTTCCGTTCCCGCCGTGCCATGACGGCCGTACGGGCACGAGGACGAAGAACCCGGCGTCCGGAGTTCCGGAGTACCGGTCCGGGGCCGCCCTCTGTGACGAAACACGCACATCACTACCGCGAACTGACGGGCCGTAGACCGGCCAGCACCGCGTCGACGAGTCGCTCCGCGAGACCCTCGGGGAGGTCGGCCTGGGAGCGCAGGAGGGAGCGCACCAGCATCGGCCCGACGACCATGTCGTTCATCAGCTCCACGTCGAGGTCGGTGCGGAGTTCGCCGTTGGCCTGGCCCCTGCGCAGGACGGCCATCATCACCCGGCGCCGGGGTTCGATGACGGCCGCGTGGTAGGCGGCCCAGACCTTCGGGCTGCTCTTCATCTGCACGTAGACGTTGTGCAGGAGCACCGACGAGCGGGTGGCGAGGCCGCGTTGGCGCTGCTGTTCCACCAGGGCGACGAGGTCGTCGCGCATCGAGGTGCCGGGGAGTTCGGGGTCCGGCGGCTCGGCGGCGCGGACGACGTCGACGAAGAGTTCCTCCTTGCCGTTCCAGCGGCGGTAGATGGTGGCCTTGCCGACCCCGGCGGTGCGGGCGATGCGCTCGATGGAGAGTTCGGCGAGCGGTACGCCCTCGTCCAGGAGTCTCATCACGCCCTCGGTGATGGCGCGTTCGACGGCCTCACTGCGCGGGCGTCCCCTGGCGGGGCCGTCCGGCTGCGTCCGGTTGCCGGCAAGGCTCACTTCACTCCGTCCCTTCACTGTCCCGGATCATTGTCGCTACTCCCCCGCGACGACCAACTCCTGCTCCTTGTCGTCCACTTGGGCGGCCGGCGGCCTGCCGGGCAGGAACAGGGCCACGACCACCGCGCCGACCAGCGCGACACCGGCCCCGCAGAGGGCGGTGACGTGCATCGCGTGCAGGAACGAGTCGTTGGCCGAGCCGACCAGCACCTGTCCCTTCCCGCCGAGCTTCGCGGCGACACCCAGCGTGGCCTCGATGGACTCGCCCGCCGTGGAGCGCAGGGCGGGCGGCAGCATGCCGAGCTTGCCCTCGATGCCGTTGCGGTACGCCGTCGAGAGGACCGAGCCGAGGACGGCGATGCCGAGCGCGCCGCCGACCTGGCGGAAGGTGTTGCTGAGCGCGGAGGCGGAGCCGGCCTTCTCACGCGGCAGGGCCTGCATGATGACGACGCTGGTCGGCGTCATGATGTGCGCCATGCCGGTGCCCATGAGGAAGAAGATGACCTCGAGGAGCCAGATCGGGGTGTCCGCCTCCAGCGTGGCGAACGCGGCGAGCATCGCGGCGATCAGCAGCATGCCGGCGGTGGTCGTCGCCTTGTTGCCGAACCGCTGGACGACGAGCCGGGCGCGCGGCGAGAAGATCATCTGGGCGGCGGCCAGCGGCAGCATCAGCAGACCGGTCTGGAGCGGCGAGTAGCCGCGCACGCTCTGGGTGTAGAAGACGGAGAAGAAGGTGACGCCCATCAGCGCGAAGAAGACCAGCGCGATGGCGCAGATCGCGGCCGAGAACACCTTGTTCTCGAAGTAGGTGACGTCGATGGAGGGGTGGTCGCTGCGCTTCTCGAACACCACGAAGCCGACGAGTACGGCGAGGCCGGCACCGATGGTGGCGAGCACCTGCGGGTCGGTGAAGTCGGCGAGCTGGCCGCCCTTGATGATGCCGTAGACGAGCAGGACGAGGCCGACGACGGAGAGCACCACGCCGACCGGGTCGAGCCGGCCCGGGCTGGGGTCGCGCGAGTCGGGCACGAGCCAGAGCATCAGGCCGAGCGCGAGGATGACGATCGGCACGTTGATGAGGAAGACCGAACCCCACCAGAAGTGGGCGAGCAGCACACCGCCGGTGATCGGTCCGATGGCGATGGCGAGGCCGACGCCGCCGGCCCAGATGCCGATGGCCTTCGGCTGCTCGTCGCGCTCGAAGACGTTCATGAGGACGGCGAGGGTGGCCGGCATGACGAAGGCGGCACCGAGACCCATCAGGGCGCGGAACGTGATCAGCTGGCCGGGCGAACCGGAGGAGGCGGCGAGGGCCGAGCCGAGGCCGAACACCACCAGACCGCCGAGCAGCACCTTCTTGCGGCCGAGCCGGTCACCGAGGAGGCCGGCCGTGAAGAGCAGTCCGGCGAAGACGAGGGTGTAGGCGTTGATCGCCCACTCCAACTCGCTCTGGGTGGCGCCGAGTCCGGTCGGCGCCGGGGTGGAGATCGTCTTGATGGCGACGTTCAGGATCGAGTTGTCGAGCACCACGATCAGCAGGCTGAGCATCAGGACCGCGAGGATCCCCCAGCGGCGCCGATGCACCGCTTCCGGTATCCGGGAGGCAGGAACGGCAGGAGTAGTCATGGCTCCAAGCCTAGGCGACTTCCGATACGAGACCGTCTCGTATCGGAAATCCTTTACCGAGACCTTACACAGGGTGGATCTCACAGGGGGCCCTCTGGCCCTCCCCGAGCCGAGGTGCCACCATGGAAGCGATCCGGAGACACCGTGAGGGTGCTTCGAGATGACTGAAGGAGCCGTTGCAATGACGCAGCTTTCGGCTGCCCAGACTGTGCGGAACAGTTCCTCCGACGGCAGCAAGGCGCTGTACGGGGGCAAGGGCACTCGCCGCATCACCGTTCGCGACATCGGCCTCGCCAAGGAACGCGGCGAGAAGTGGCCCATGCTCACCGCCTACGACGCGATGACCGCCTCCGTCTTCGACGAGGCCGGCATCCCGGTCATGCTCGTCGGCGACTCGGCGGGCAACTGCCACCTCGGGTACGAGACGACCGTGCCCGTCACGCTGGACCAGATGACCATGCTCTCCGCCGCCGTCGTACGCGGCACCAGCCGTGCCCTGATCGTCGGCGACCTGCCCTTCGGCTCCTACCAGGAAGGCCCGGTGCAGGCGCTGCGCTCGGCGACCCGACTGGTGAAGGAGGCCGGTGTCGGGGCGGTGAAGCTGGAGGGCGGCGAGCGTTCGCACCGCCAGATCGAGCTGCTGGTGGAGTCCGGCATCCCGGTCATGGCGCACATCGGCCTGACCCCCCAGTCCGTCCACGCGATGGGCTACCGGGTGCAGGGGCGCGGCGAGGAGGCGGCCCAGCAGCTGCTGCGCGACGCGAAGGCGGTCCAGGACGCGGGCGCGTTCGCGGTCGTCCTCGAACTGGTCCCGGCGGAGCTGGCGGCCGAGGTGACGAGCGTGCTGCACATCCCCACGGTCGGGATCGGCGCGGGCGCGGAGACCGACGCGCAGGTGCTGGTGTGGACCGACATGCTCGGGCTGACCGGCGGCCGGGTGCCGAAGTTCGTCAAGCAGTACGCCGATCTGCGCCAGGTCATGGGCGACGCGGCGAAGGCGTTCGCCGAGGACGTGGTCGGCGGAACGTTCCCCCTTGAGGAGCACGCGGTCCACTGACCGGCCCGCCCATCCGAGCCACCGCGGTACGAAGGCAGCCCGCCGATCTTCCCCCGTCGGCGGGCTGCCCCCTTTCCGGCTCCCCACCCCCTCCATCTCAGCGATATGTCGGTGAGTTGTCGGGAGCTGTCGCCGTATATCGACGGCCTATCGGTGGCCTGTCGGTAATCTGTCGGTGCTTTGTCGGTCGGCTCTGGCACCGTCATCGGCATGACGCGAATCGACAAGAATCCCGGCGGCACGGCCGTGACCGTGCGGGGGCTGGTCAAGCACTACGGCGAGACCAAGGCGCTGGACGGCGTCGACCTGGACGTGCGCGAGGGCACCGTCATGGGTGTGCTCGGGCCGAACGGAGCCGGTAAGACCACCCTCGTCCGCATCCTCTCCACCCTCATCGTCCCCGACTCCGGCCACGCCACCGTCGCCGGCTACGACGTCGTACGACAGCCCCGCCAGCTGCGCCGGGTGATAGGCCTCACCGGCCAGTACGCCTCCGTCGACGAGAAGCTCCCCGGCTGGGAGAACCTCTACATGATCGGGCGGCTGCTCGACCTGTCCCGCAAGGACGCCCGCGCCCGCGCCGACGAACTGCTGGAACGGTTCTCGCTGACGGAGGCGGCCAAGCGGCCCGCGAGCACCTACTCCGGCGGTATGCGGCGCCGGCTCGACCTCGCCGCCTCGATGATCGGGCACCCCCAGGTGCTGTTCCTCGACGAGCCGACCACCGGTCTCGACCCGCGCACCCGCAACGAGGTGTGGACCGAGGTGAAGTCCATGGTCGGCGGCGGCGTGACCGTACTGCTCACCACCCAGTACATGGAGGAGGCCGAGGCGCTCGCCTCCGAGCTGACCGTGGTGGACAGCGGCAAGGTCATCGCGAGCGGCGCCATCGACGACCTGAAGGCCAAGGTCGGCGGTCGCGCGCTCCGCGTCCGTCCGGCCGATCCGCTCCAACTGCGCCCACTGGCGAACGCGTTGGACGAGCTGGGCATCACCGGACTGGCCACCACCACCGTCGACCCGGAGAGCGGCACGGTCCTGGTGCCCATCCTCAGCGACGAGCAACTGACCGCCGTGGTGGGCGCGGTGAGCGCCCGCGGTCTCACGATCGGCTCGATCACCACCGAACTGCCCAGTCTCGACGAGGTGTTCCTCTCCCTCACCGGCCACCGCGCCAGTGCCCCGCAGGACCCCACGCCCGCCCCCGACCGCGAGGAGGTCGCCGTATGAGCGCCGTCACCGTGAACTCCGCCGGCCCCACGGCGGACGCCCGTATCCCGCTGCGCAACCATCTGCGCCACACCGGCGCGCTGATCCGCCGCAACCTGCTGTGGATCCGCCAGGACCCGGAGTCGATGTTCGACGCCATCCTCTTCCCGGTGATCTTCACCCTGCTGTTCGTGTACGTCTTCGGCGGCTCGATCGGGCAGTCGCTCGGCGGCGGCCAGCACGCGTACGTGCAGTACGTGGTGCCCGGTCTGCTCGCCATGATGGGCATGAACATGGCCCAGGGAGTGGGCACCGGCTTCAACACGGACTTCAACACCGGTGTCATGGACCGGTTCCGCTCGCTGCCGATCGGACGCGGCTCGGTACTGATCGCCAAGATCGCGGTCGAGATCATGCGCATGCTGGTGGCGGCGGCCGTCCTGATGGTCGTCGGCGTCCTCGTCGGCTTCGACATCCACCGCTGGGGCGGCATGTTCGCCGCGATCGGGCTCTCCGCGGTGTTCGGCTCGGCCCTGATGTGGGTTTTCATCACCCTCGGCGTGACCATGAAGAGCGCGCAGTCCGTGCAGGCCATGGGCTTCCTGGTGCTGATGCCGCTGCAGTTCGGCTCGTCGATCTTCGCGCCCACCCAGTCGATGCCGGGCTGGCTGCAGAACTTCACCGACTACAACCCGCTCTCCGCACTGGCCGACGCGGCCCGCGGACTGATGGTGGGCGGCCCGGTCGCCCACGGGGTGTGGCTGACCCTCGCCTGGTCGGTGGGGCTCACCGCGGTGATGGCCCCGATCGCGATCCACAAGTTCCGCACCAAGACCTGACATGACCTGACCAGCGGGACGTTCAAAAATTGGGATTACATCGTCTCACGCCGTCTCACGCCGTCTCCTGTCGTCTCATGTCGTCTCACACGAGGGCGGCGGCCTCCTCCACGGAGAGGCCGCCGCCCTCGGCGTAGTCGCTCGCGTACGCCTCGTCGGACAGCACGCTCCGCACCAACGCCTCGGCCCGCGTCCGTACCTCGCGCTCCAGCCGCGGCGCGACATGACCGGGGGGCAGCATGGCGTCGGCGGTACCGAGACAGCGCGCCCCGTCGGCCGCCCGGGCGCCGCCGTCGGCACCGGCCAGGGCCAGCGCGGCGATCGTCAGGTACGTGGAACGCAGCTGGGGGGCGATCGCCTGCGCCAGCGGGTCGGCGGCCCGCAGCAGCGCCTGTCTGATCTTGGCCAGGGCCTCGTCAGGGCGACCGTCGGCCGCCTCCAGCCAGGCCTCGGCGCCCAGGATGAAGGCGTCGAAGATGACGAAGTTCGAGGCCCCGAACTCCTTGCGCAGCAGGACGAGTTGCTCGCGCGCCTCGGAGATCCGGCCGGTGCTGCCGAGCCAGCCCGAGAGGAAGATCCTGGCGATGGGCATCGCGTCGTTGTGCTGGCCGTGCTTCCAGGCGACCACGGAGCGCAGCAGCTCCTCACCGTGCTCCACGTCGCCCGCCTCCAGCAGCGCGGCGCCGAGCCGGGCGGTCAGCACGGCGCTCTGCGCCCGCGCCCCGAGCCACTCGGCGTGTTCCATGGCCGCCTCGTAATCGGCGGCGGCGGCACGGAAGTTGCCCCTGCGCTCGTTGGCCTCGCCGCGCGCGGAGAGCGCCTCGGCGGTGCCCCAGGCGTCGCCGATCCGGCGGAAGATCTCCAGTGCCTCGTCGGCGTCACGGGCCGCGTCGCCGGCCCAGTCGCTGCGGTTGGCGAGGATGTTGGCCCGCATCTGCAACCCGGTGGCGAGTTCCCACTCGTAGCCAGGAGTGTCCCGGGAGGTCTGGACCGTGGCGTCGATGACGGTGCGCAGCCGGGACGTGCCCCCGGAGAGTATGACGGCGAAGAACCACAGGGAACCGGGGCTACGGCAGGTCTGGGGCATCCCGGGCTCGTAGGTGCCGGCGATGGCGCGCAGCTTCCGCTGCGCCTGCGGGGTCTGCCAGTCGTCCAACTCGGTTTCCATGCTGGCGAGTTGGACGAGATGCAGCCCGCGCCGGGCCTCCTGGAGCACCTCGCCCTCCCAGGGCGGCGGCCGGTCCGTGCAGCGCTCCCACAACGGCTCGGCGGGACGCACCGGCACGGCGAACGGGTCCGGTCCCAGCTTCTGCACCTCCCGGGACCAGTTACGGGCCTCGATACGCAGATCGCGCATCTGCCAGTACCAGGCCAGCGACAGGATGAGGCACAGCCCCTCCTGTTCCTCGCCCGCGGCGACGGCGTGCCGCAGAGCGGTGCGGAGGTTCTCGTACTCGCGCTGGAGGAGTTCGATGGCGGCGAGCTGACCGGAGCCACGCAGCAACGGGTCGGTGACGCGGGCCAGTTCGCGGTAGTACGTGAGATGGGCGCGCTCGGTCGCGGGGCGCAGGCCGGCCTCGTCGAGACGCTCGCCGGCGTACTCGCCGACGGTCTCCAGGAGCCGGTAGCGCATGCCGCCGCGGTTCGAAGGGGCCGCCACCACAAGGGACTTGTCGACCAGTGAGCCGAGCGCGTCGAGGGCGCCGGGGCCGCAGACCGCCTCGGCGGCGGCGAGGTCGCAGCCGCCGGCGAAGACCGACAGCCGTCGCAGTACGTCCCGTTCGTCCTCGTCGAGCAGGTCCCACGACCAGTCGACCACGGCGCGCAGGGTCTGCTGACGGGGCAACAGGGTACGGCTGCCGGAGGTGAGCAGCCGGAAGCGGTCGTCGAGCCGGTCGGCGATCTGACGGGGTGTCAGCATACGGAGCCGGGCCGCCGAGAGTTCGATGGCGAGTGGCAGTCCGTCGAGCCGCCGGCAGATCTCCGCGCAGGCCGCGGCGGTCTCCTCGTCGGCGTCGATCCGGAAACCGGGCCGGGCGGCGCTCCCGCGGTCGGCGAGCAGCCGTAGCGCGAAGGGTTCCGGCAACGGTTCCACCGGGCGCAGCAACTCGCCCGGCACGCCCAGGGGTTCACGGCTGGTGGCCAGCACGGTGAGCCCCGGGCAACGTTCCAGCAGGGTCTCGGCCAGGCGGGCGGCGGCATCCACGACGTGCTCGCAGTTGTCGAGGATGAGCAGCATCCGGCGTTTGGCGCAGTGCTCGGTGAGCCGCTCGACCGGATCGTCGTGCCGTTCGCCCCCGGCGGCCCTGATGGCCTCGGCACCGGCGCCGTAGAGCACGGTCTCGCGGGCGCCGACAGCGGTGAGTACGGCCTCCGGTACGGCGGCGGGGTCGTCGACGGGCGCCAGCTCGGCCAGCCACACCCCGTCCCGCGCCGCCGCCCCCACCCGCTCGGCGGCCTCCTGCGACAACCGCGTCTTCCCGGCCCCGCCGGGCCCGAGCAGGGTCACCAGCCGGGCGGTGGCGAGGTCGCCGCGGATGGCGTCGATGTCCGCCTCCCGCCCGACGAAGGAGGTGAGCCGGGCACGGAGGTTACCGACCGGGAGGGGCGCGAAGGCGGTGGCGGAGGAAGAGGCTGAGGCGGAGGCGGAGGCGGAGGCGGAGGCGGAAGCGGAGGCGGAGGCGGAGGCTGGGGCGGAAGCACCGGGTACACCGGGGCCGGGGCCGGGCGGCACACCGGGGCCGGGCGGCACGCCGACCGCGCCTGTCTGGCTCGGGGGTGTGAACTCGCCTGTCCCGTCCGGGGCTGTGAACTCGCCGGGTCCGCGCGGGGTTGTGAAGTCGCCGGATCCATCCGGGGCTGTGAACTCGCCGCTCCCGCCCGGCACCGTGAACTCGCCGGTCACGCTCGGAGTTGTGAACCCATCGGTTCCGCTCGGAGCTGTGAACTCACCGCTCCCGTCCAGCTCCGTGAACCTGCCGGTCCCATCCGGGGCTGTGAACTCGCCGGCCCCGTCCAGCGCGCCATCGACGCCCGCTCCAGCCGGCGTGCCAACCGCGCCCGTCTCGCTCGGGGTCGTGTACTCGCCGGACTCGCTTTGAGGTGTGAACTCGTCGATCCCGCCCGGGGCTGTGAACCCGCCGTCCCCGCCCGGCCCCGTGTACTCGCCCATCCCGCCGGGCCCTGTGAACCCGCCGGTCTCGTCCGCGACCGTGAACGCACCAGCCCCGTCCAGCCCGCCAACCGCGCCGGTCCCGCCCGGCACTGTGAACCCGCCCGTCCCCTCCGGCCCTGTGAACCCGCCGCTTCCGTCCCGAACTGTGAACCCCCCGGTCCCGCTCGCTTCGGCGTTCGGACCGCCCGCCGCCCGCGCCACGCCGCCCTCACCGCCCGCGTCCCGACCACCGGCACCGGCCCCGGCCCCGCCCCTGGCTCCGCGCCCGTAGCCGGTGTCGGTCGTGTCGGTCGTGTTGGTCGTGTTGGTCGAGCGGAGCAACTCGCCGTACAGGGAGCGGAGTTCGGGTCCCGGGTCGGCGCCCAGGCGGTCGGCCAGCAGGCGTCGTATCTCCTCGTAGGCCGCCAGGGCCTCCGCCGTGCGGCCCGCGTCGCGGAGGGCGCGGAGGCGGAGGGACTGGAGAAGCTCGTCGAGGGGGTGGGTGTCGCAGAGGGCGGTCAGCTCGGGGAGGGCCGCTTCCGGGCGGCCGAGGGCGAGGGTCGCCGTGAGGCGGGCGCGGTGGGCGTCGAGGTGGCGGGCCTCCCAGCGGGCCGCGTCCGCCGTGTGGTCGGGCAGGTCGGACAGGGCCGGCCCGTCCCACAGGGCCAGCGCGTCGTCCAGGGCGACGGCCGCCTTCGCCGCGTCGCCGTCGGCGAGCGCGCGCAGCCCCTCCCCGGTCAGCCGCTCGAACCGGTGCAGGTCGATGTCGTCGGGCGCGGCGGCGAGCCGGTAGCCGCCCTCCGCCGAGGTGATCGCGTCGGCGCCGAGTGCCCGGCGCAGCCGTCCCACCAGGGCCTGTAGCGCTCCCGTCGCGTCGGCGGGCGGGTCGCCGGCCCACACCTCGTCCACCAGCAGGCTCGCGGGCACGGTCCGACCGGGTCGCAGGGCGAGGACGGTGAGCAGTGCGCGCAGCCGCGCCCCGCCGACCGGGAGGGGCGTGCCGTCGGGGCGGAGTGCCCGGGTGGTGCCGAGGATGCGGTAGCGCACGGGGTCCATTGTCTCCGTTGGCGTCGGGACCGGTCACGGGGTTCCGGCGGTGCGGCGGCGGATACGGTCACGAGGCGGTGCCCCACGGTCCCACCTTCTCCGGAACGACATCCGATCGCGAGACGTTTTCGCGGTAGGCCCGGTACCGTCGGGCGTCGCGCCCAGCCTTACGACCCGACAGGGAGCCCGTTCCCATGACCACCGCCACCACCCGCCCCCACGACCGGCGGATCAGTCCCGTCTTCGTCGGGATCATGGCCGTCACGGCGGTGACCGGCTGGGCCACCTGGACCGGGTTCGCCGAGCAACCGGGCCTCGCCGTGTTCCTGTTCGTCACGGCCGCCTGGATCGTATCGCTCTGTCTGCACGAGTACGCCCACGCCCGCACCGCCCTGCACAGCGGCGACATCTCGGTGGGCGCGAAGGGCTACCTGACGCTGAACCCGCTGAAGTACACGCACGCCCTGCTCTCGATCGTGCTCCCCGTCATCTTCGTGGTCATGGGCGGGATCGGGCTGCCCGGCGGCGCGGTGTTCATCGAGCGCGACCGGATCAGGGGCCGCTGGCGGCACAGTCTGGTCTCGGCGGCCGGCCCGTTGACGAACGTGCTGTTCGCGGCCGTCTGCACCGCCCCGTTCTGGCTGCACGGCCTGGACGGGGTGCCGCGGGACTTCCGGTTCGCCCTCGCGTTCCTCGCGCTGCTCCAGGTCACCGCGGCGCTCCTGAACTTCCTGCCGGTGCCGGGCCTGGACGGCTACGGGGTGATCGAGCCGTGGCTGTCGCCCGGTGTCAAGCGCCAGGTGGAGCCGTTCGCGCCGTTCGGGCTGCTCTTCGTGTTCGCGCTGCTGTGGGTGCCGACGGTCAACAGCGCGTTCTTCGACGTGATCGACGCGATCCTGCGCGGCCTGGGGATCGACGACTTCTCGACCTACTGCGGCCAGACGCTGTACCGGTTCTGGCAGGGCACGAACGAGTTCTGCTCGGTCAGCCAGTGACGGAAGTGACGGAGCGGGTCCCGGAGGCCGCCCGGCCGCGCTTGAGGTAGTACCAGCACATGTTGGACGAGACGCCCGCGATCAGCACCCACACGATGCCGATCCAGCTGCCCCGGGCGAAGGAGACGACGGCCGCGGCGACGGCGAGTACGCAGACGGCGAGGGCGTAGCGGGCGAGGCGGGGCATGGGGCGGGCTCCTGTCGGGGGACACTGCGGGCTCTGCGGAGTGCTCGCACAGCCCAGTGTCCCCCATCGCCCCGGGCGGCTCACACGTCGGTGAGGCGCAGCCCGGCGTGTGCCTTGTAGCGGCGGTTGACGGAGATCAGGTTGGCGACCAGTGACTCCACCTGGTGGGCGTTGCGCAGCCGGCCGGCGAAGACGCCGCGCATGCCGGGGATACGGCCGGCCAGTGCCTGGACGATCTCGACGTCGGCGCGTTCCTCGCCGAGGACCATGACGTCGGTGTCGATCTCGTCGATCTCCGGGTCCTGGAGCAGGACCGCCGACAGGTGGTGGAAGGCGGCGGCGACGCGGGACTCCGGCAGCAGGGCGGCGGCCTGTTCGGCGGCGCTGCCCTCCTCGGGCTTCAGGGCGTAGGCGCCCTTCTTGTCGAAGCCGAGCGGGTTGACGCAGTCGACGACGAGCTTTCCGGCGAGTTCCGCGCGCAGTGACTCAAGGGTCTTGCCGTGGCCGTCCCAGGGCACGGCGACGATCACGATGTCGCTGCGGCGCGCGGTCTCGGCGTTGTCGGCGCCCTCGACGCCGTGGCCGAGTTCGCCGGCGGCGGCCTGGGCGCGGTCGGCGGCACGGGAGCCGATGATCACCTGCTGGCCGGCCTTGGCGAGCCGGTAGGCGAGGCCCTTGCCCTGCGGCCCGGTGCCGCCGAGCACGCCGACGACGAGCCCGGAGACGTCGGGCAGGTCCCAGGGGTCCTTGGCGGGGGCCTTCGCGGGGGTCTGTGCGCTGTCGGTAGAGGTCATGGGCCGACTGTACGTGCGGCGGGGCGCCGGCACCGGTCAGGTGAGGGCGGTCACGGGCACCCGCCGGAACGTGATCGTCTCGTAGGCGCCGAAGTCACCGGTCTCGTAGAGGAGTCCGACCGTGTCGGTGTCGATCCGTACCAGGTCGGAGTAGGCGGCGGGCAGTCCGTCGACCGGGTACACGGGGTGCCAGGTGGTGCCGTCGTCGGCCGACGCGCGGAGGGTCATCAGGGCTCGGGAGCCGGGGTCGGCGGGGCCGGAGTAGAGGAGCAGGTCCGGGTCGCGGAGCTGGAGGACGCTGCCCTCGCAGACGGGTGTGACGAGGCCGGCCTGCGGGCGGAAGGGTTTCACCAGTGTCCTCCCGCCGTCCGTGGAGTGGGCGTCGGCCCGGTTGCCCGGGGAGGTGGAGTCGTTGCGGGTGTTGAAGTAGACGCGTCCGTCGGGGAGTTCGGCGGCGGTGGTCTCGTTGGCGTTGATGTAGCCGTCGGGGTTGTCGTCGACGTAGCCGAGGTACCAGGTCTCGCCGCGGTCGTCGCTGAGCAGGCAGTGGCCGCTGTTGTACTTGGCCTCGTTGCCGACGTCGGTGCCGGTGGGCGGGAGGGTGTGGTTGCCGGGGACGACCACGCGGCCCGTGCTCAGCTGGATCGCGTGGCCGGGGGTGGTGGCGTACCAGCGCCAGCCGGTCCTCCTCACCGACTTGGTGATCTCCACCGGTTCCGACCAGGTCACTCCGTCGTCGTCGCTGTGCCGCACCCAGACGCGCCGTCCGTCGGCGTCCGCCACCCTGCCGCGCAGGATCGCGTCCTCGGTGGCGGTGGCGGCCGAGCGGACGTGGACGAGGAGGACGCGGCCGGTGTCGAGGACGACGGGGGCGGGGTTGCCCGCGAGGTCGTCGCCGTTGCGGGCCGCGACCGTCAACGGGCCCCAGGTGAGGCCGCCGTCCGTGGAGCGCTTGAGGACGATGTCGATGTGGCCGGCGTCACCGGCGGAGGCGACGCGGCCCTCGCAGAAGGCGAGGAGGGTGTCGGCGGCGGTGACGACGACCGCCGGAATGCGGTAACTGGCGTACCCCTCCTGGCCCGCGCGGAAGGGGACGGTGACGTCGTCGGACATGAGTTGACTCCTCGGGTGGCCGGTGGTGCCCCTGCGCATGCCCGGGCCGGGCGAATTCGCGGTGAACTCCGCGTCACGAGTGGGCTGTTGACGCGTCGCGTGCCGATCCGGAGGGGGTACGCGCGCGTCGGCCAGCACGCGGCGTCACGGCTGCGGGAGGGGGAGGGGGAGCGAGAGGGGGCGGCGGTCGGGAGTGACGGGCGGGGCGGACCACCGTGTCCGTCGCCGTCCCACCCGCACCCGCCGTCCCACCCGCTCCCGTCGCCGCTCCCGCCTCCGCCGCGCCCGGACCGAACCCGGAGCCGATCAGCTCTCGTCGGTGCCGCCCCTGGCGGGGTCGTGCCACTTGGGGTCGTTCTCCCACTCCAGGTTGCGCTCCCAGGCGCTCTCCATGGCGTGCTCGGCCTCACCCCGTGTGGGGTACGGGCCGAACCGGTCCTTGGCGGGGCACTCGGGCCCCTCCTCGACCTTCTTGTGCTCCAGGCAGTAGTACCACTCGCCCGGTTTGCCGGTCGTGCGCTTCTTGAACAGGGCCATCGTCGCCTCCTTGCACCACGGACATGTTCCCCCATGCCCGCTGGTTAGACTCGCTGGCATGTCTGGCCAGTCGCTGCTCGTACCAGGGGAGCTCTCTCCCACCCGTTCGGTACCCGGAAACATCCGCCGCCCCGAGTACGTCGGCAAGCCCGGGCCGGCCCCGTACACCGGTCCGGAGGTGCAGACCCCCGAGACGATCGAGGCGATGCGGACCGCCGGGCGGATCGCCGCGCGGGCGATGGCCGAGGCGGCGAAGCTCATCGCGCCGGGGGTCACCACGGACGAACTGGACCGGGTCGCCCACGAGTTCATGTGCGACCACGGCGCCTACCCGTCCACGCTCGGCTACCGCGGCTTCCCCAAGTCCCTGTGCACCTCCGTCAACGAGGTGATCTGCCACGGCATCCCGGACTCGACGGTGCTGCGCGACGGCGACATCGTCAACCTCGACGTGACGGCGTACATCGGCGGTGTGCACGGCGACAACAACGCCACGTACCTCGTCGGTGAGGTGGACGAGGAGAGCCGGCTGCTCGTCGAGCGGACCCGGGAGGCGCTGGACCGCGCGATCAGAGCGGTCCGGCCGGGGCGCCAGATCAACATCATCGGCCGGGTCATCGAGTCGTACGCCAAGCGCTTCGGGTACGGCGTGGTCCGGGACTTCACCGGGCACGGCATCAACACGTCGTTCCACTCCGGGCTGATCGTCCCGCACTACGACAGTCCGCACGCGACGACGGTCATCCGGCCCGGGATGACGTTCACCATCGAGCCGATGCTGACGCTCGGGACGCACGAGTACGACATGTGGGACGACGGGTGGACGGTCGTCACGAAGGATCGCGGGCGGACCGCGCAGTTCGAGCACACGCTGGTGGTGACGGAGAGCGGCGCGGAGATCCTCACGCTGCCGTAGCGGACGCGAGGCCGGCGGCCGTGGGCCCGTCCCCGGGGGTGTACCCGGGGGCGGGCCTTTTCTTGTACGCTTTTGCCGACAGGGTGTCGGCAAAGCTCTTGACTTAGGTAACCCTTACCTCGGAGGATGGGCGCATGGACTCCTTCTCGACCGTCATCCGCACCGCCTCCCACGAACAGCACGTGGAGGCGGAGACCTCGACCTTCATGAGTGATCTGCTCGGCGGCCGGCTCGGCGTGGACGCGTACGCCCGTTACACCGAGCAACTGTGGTTCGTCTACGAGGCGTTGGAGAACGGTGCGGAGCGGCTGGCGGCCGACCCGGTGGCGGGGCCCTTCATCCGGCCGGAGTTGCTGCGGCTCGCCTCGCTGGAGCGGGACCTGGCGCATCTGCGCGGGGCGGACTGGCGCTCCGGGGTGACCGCGCTGCCGGCCACCCGGGCCTACGCGGACCGGGTGCGGGAGTGCGCCGAGGAGTGGCCCGCCGGATACGTCGCGCACCACTACACGCGCTACCTCGGCGACCTCTCCGGCGGCCAGATCATCCGCGACAAGGCCGAGCGGACCTGGGGGTTCGAGCGCAAGGGCGACGGGGTGCGGTTCTACGTCTTCGAGGGGATCGCCAACCCGGCCGCCTTCAAGCGGAGTTACCGGGAGCTGCTGGACGAGGTGCCGGTCGACGACCTGGAGAAGCAGCGGATCGTGGCGGAGTGCAAGCGCGCCTTCGCCCTGAACACCGGGGTGTTCCAGGCCCTGGGCGACGAATTCCCGCTCTCCGCCTGAGCGTTGACGGTTCCGGGTCTCAGCGTTCGAGGACGACGCGCCCGCCGACCTCCACCCAGCCCCCCGGCTGCGGCGCGGTGAGGAGCTGGGAACCCGCCCCCTGGGTGATGTTGAGAGCGCGGTCCAGCCGGGCGGTCAGCAGCAGGGCCGCCGCGCCCGTCGCCTCGTCCTCCTCGATGCCGTCGCCGCGGCCGGGGAAGGCGCGGGCGCGCACCCGGCCGGCGGCCTCGTCCTCCCAGGCCCAGGCGTAGATCCACTCGCCGGGCGGCGGCACCGGCAGCGCGTCGACCTCGGCGGCGGTGGCGTACTGGCGCAGGGTGCGCGGCGGGGCCCACTCGGGGAGCGCCTCGATCCAGCTGAACTCGCCGTCCAGCCGGGTGCCCACGACGCCCGCGGGCGTGACCAGTTCGGGTACGTCGAGGAGCCAGGCCGTGCCCACGCAGGGGTGGCCCGCGAAGGGCAGGCGCAGGGTCGGGGTGTAGATGTCGATGACACCGCGCTCGGGGTCGTCGACGAACACGGTCTCGCTGAAGCCGAGTTTGGCCGCGAAGGCCTGCCGCTCGTCCCGGCCGGACAGGGCGGAGCCCTCGCGGACGACACCCAGCTCGTTGCCGTATCCGCCGGCCGGGCCGCAGAAGACGCGCAGCACGTCGTAGTCAGTCACGGGGGCATTCAACCGTACCGTGACGGCCGTTGTGACGGCCGGCGGCGGCGGTGCGGGGCGGCGGACCGGCGACCGCACCCCTCCCGCTTGACCATCTCTTGACCGTCCCTTGGGGTCAGTTTTCCGCCGTCGAGATCAAGCCGTGTCTGTGATCTTTCCGGGCGGCCGATACCGGACCTGGTGGGCATGGCCGGGGTAAGGGTCGGGTAAGTTAGGGCAGCCTCACCACATTCGATCCGCTGGGAGCCCGCATGCGAGCCGTCCGACTCTCCGTCGTCACCGCCGCCGCCACCGCGGCCGCACTGACCGCCGTCACGGCCTGCACCGCGAAGAGCGACGCCAAGGACGGCGACGCGATCCAGGTGACGGCGGCCGACTCGAAGTGCACGGCCTCGGCCTCCTCGACGCCGGCCGGGCGGATCACGCTGAAGATCGAGAACACCGGCTCCAAGGCGACCGAGGTCGAGATCCTCTTCCCCGACGACCGGATCGTCTCCGAGAAGGAGAACATCGGCCCCGGCACCAAGTACACGCTGACCGCCGAGATCAAGGCGGGCGCGTACGAGATCGCCTGCCGGCCCGGCATGAAGGGCCACGGCATCCGGCAGAAACTCACCGTCACCGGCGGCTCGGCCGCCAAGCGCGACCCGAAGCTCGACAAGGCCGTCGCCGCCTACCGCGCCTACGCGCAGGAGCAGGCCGACGCGACGCTCCCGAAGGTGCGGACGTTCGCCGCCGCCATCAAGGCCGGCGACCTCCAGGCCGCCAAGAACGCCTACGCCCCCTCCCGCGTCGGCTGGGAGCGCACCGAGCCGATCGCCGAGTCCTTCGGTGACATCGACCCGAAGACCGACACCCGCGCCGACGGCCTGGAGAAGGGCCAGAAGTGGACGGGCTGGCACGCGCTGGAGAAGGCGCTGTGGCAGGACAAGAAGATCGGCGCCGAACAGAAGACGCTCGCCGCCGAACTGGTCACCGACCTCACGGACTGGCAGCAGCGGGTCGGCAAGGCCGAGATCACCCCCACCTCCATGGCCAACGGCGCCAAGGAACTCCTCGACGAGGTCGCCACCGGCAAGGTCACCGGCGAGGAGGACCGCTACTCGCACACCGACCTCAGCGACTTCAAGGCCAACGTCGAGGGCGCGCAGCAGGCGTACGAGCTGCTCAAGCCGGTGGCCCGGACGAACGACGCGGAGCTCACCACCGAACTGGACAAGCAGTTCGGCGCGTTGGACACGCTGCTCGCCAAGTACCGCTCGGACCAGACCTCCGACGGCTACGAGCCGTACGACAAGGTCACCAAGGGCCAGCGCAAGGAGCTGTCGGACGCGGTCAACGCGCTGGCGGAGCCGCTCTCCAAGCTCGCCGCGGCCGTGGTGAAGTAGGGCAGGACACGATGACAGAGCCGATGGAGCGGAACCAGAACGGCGGCCCCCCCTCGCGCCGCGCCCTGATCGGCTGGGGCGGTGCGGGCCTCGCGCTCGGCGCCGCCGCGGCCGGCGGTGCGGTCGCGGTGGCCCGCGACGGTGGCGACGCGGACCCGGCGGGCGGCGCGGTCGCCTTCCACGGCGCGCACCAGGCGGGCATCGCCACCCCGGTGCAGGACCGGCTGCACTTCGCGGCGTTCGACGTGAAGACCGACGACCGCGCCGAGTTCGTGCGGATGCTGAAGGAGTGGACGGCCGCCGCCCGGCTGCTGACCGGCGGGCACGCGGTCGGCGACGGCGCCTACGGCGGCCTGCCCGAGGCGCCGCCGGACGACACCGGTGAGGCGCTGGGGCTGAAGCCGGCGCGGCTGACGCTGACGATCGGCTTCGGCCCGTCGTTCTTCGACCACTTCGGCCTCCAGGACAGCCGCCCCGAGGCCCTGGTCGACCTGCCCCAATTCCCTGGTGACAACTTCGACAAGTCCCGTACCGGCGGCGACCTCTGCGTCCAGGCGTGCGCCGACGATCCTCAGGTCGCGGTGCACGCGATCCGCAACCTGGCCCGCATCGGCTTCGGCAAGGTCGCCGTCCGCTGGTCCCAACTCGGCTTCGGGAAGACCTCGTCGACGACCCCGGGCGCCCAGACCCCGCGCAATCTCATGGGGTTCAAGGACGGCACCCGCAACATCGCGGGCACCGAGACGGACCGGCTGAAGAAGTACGTGTGGGTGGGCACCGGCGACGGAACGGAGAAGTCGGCCTGGATGACCGGGGGTTCGTACCTCGTCGCCCGGCGCATCCGCATGAACATCGAGACCTGGGACCGGACTTCGCTCCAAGAGCAGGAGGACGTCTTCGGCCGGGACAAGGGCGAGGGCGCACCGGCCGGCAAGGCGAAGGAGCACGACCCGCCGTTCCTGAAGGCGATGAAGCCCGACGCGCACGTCCGGCTCGCGCATCCCGACTCCAACCACGGGATCACGATCCTGCGCCGGGGCTACTCCTTCACCGACGGCACCGACGGTCTCGGCCGGCTCGACGCCGGTCTGTTCTTCCTGGCCTACCAGCGCGACGTACGCGAGGGATTCATCCCGCTCCAGCGCAAGCTGTCGGCGTCCGACGCGCTCAACGAGTACATCCAGCACGTGGGTTCGGCGGTCTTCGCCGTCCCGCCCGGCGTCCGGGACAAGGACGACTGGTGGGGCAGCACGCTGTTCTCGAAGGAGGCGTAGCCCGTGTTCTCCAACTACCTGATCGGTCTGCGCGAGGGACTGGAAGCCAGTCTCGTCGTCTGCATCCTGATCGCCTACCTGGTCAAGACCGAGCGGCGCGACGCGCTGAGGCCGATCTGGACCGGCATCGCCGTAGCCGTCCTCATCGCGATGGGCTTCGGCTGTGCGCTCGAATTCGGCTCCCAGGAGCTGACGTTCCAGGCGCAGGAGGCGCTCGGCGGCTCCCTGTCGATCGTCGCGGTCGGCCTGGTGACGTGGATGGTGTTCTGGATGCGGCGCACCGCCCGGCAGCTCAGGACCGAGCTGCACGGCAAGCTGGACGCGGCCCTCGCGATGGGCACCGGCGCCCTGGTCGCGACCGCGTTCCTCGCCGTCGGCCGGGAGGGCCTGGAGACCGCCCTGTTCGTCTGGGCGTCGGTGCACGCGGCGAGCGACGGCACCCCGCGCCCGCTGGTCGGCGTGGGCCTGGGACTCGCCACGGCGGTCCTGCTCGGCTGGCTGTTCTACCGCGGCGCGCTGAAGATCAACCTCGCCAAGTTCTTCACCTGGACCGGCGCCATGCTGGTCGTCGTCGCGGCCGGCGTGCTGGCGTACGGCTTCCACGACCTCCAGGAGGCGGGCTGGATCCCCGGCCTGACCGACCTGGCCTTCGACATCAGCGGCACGATCCCGCCGGACAGCTGGTACGGCACCCTCCTCAAGGGCGTCCTCAACTTCCAGCCCGACCCCACCGTCCTCCAGGTCACGGTGTGGCTGCTCTACCTGATCCCGACGTTCACGCTCTTCTTCGCCCCGGTAGGGTTCGCCTCCGGGAAGGGGAAGGTGAAGGCAGCTGATGATCAGGGACCGCGGCCCCCGGAGGCCTCGAAGGCTTGACCGGATCGTCCTCCTGGCGGCCTCGTTGACCGCATTGTCCTTGACGGCCAGCGGCTGCGTCGTGGTCCACGGGGAACGCGAGATCCTCCCGGCGGCCACCCGTGCCCAAGCCGCCAGGGCGCTGAAGCAGTTCACCACCGCGTACAACAACGCCGACAAGGCGTACGACAGTTCACTGGACGCGGCGCATGTGACCGGCGCCCTCCAGGACATCGACGCGGCGCGGCTGAAGGCGGGCCATGCCAACCACCCCGGCGGCAACCCGAACTACTCGCCGCTGGCGCTGACGGACGCGCGGTTCGCCATCCCGAAGAAGGCCGGCTGGCCGCGCTGGTTCGTCGCCGACACCGCCGCCAACAAGGGCGGCACCGCCCGCTGGCTCCTCGTCTTCACCCGGAACGGGCTGGGCGACCCGTGGCAGGTGGCGTATCTGACGCTGGTGGCGCCCGGTGACGTACCCAAGTTCAAGAAGGACAAGGACGGCTGGGCCGAGGCCCTCTCCCCGAGCTCGGCCCAACTCAGCGTGCCGCCGCGGGACTTGAGCCGGGACTACGCGAAGTACCTGAAGAAGGGCGGGACGGGTTTCGCGAGCGGCCCGCACACCACCGGGTGGCGCGCGGAGCGTGCGAAGGCCACCCGGCCGGGCCTCGCCACCCAGTTCCTCGACGAACCGCTGACGAGCGGCGACTACGCCCCGTTGGCGCTGCGCACGGCGGACGGCGGGGCGCTCGTCTTCTTCACCACGCGCTACTTCCAGAAGGAGACGGCGGCGACGGGCACCTCGGTGCCCGCGCAGAACGACGACGTGAAGGCGCTCACGACCGGCGAGGTCAAGCAGTCGATCACCCTCCAGCTGATCTCCAACGCGGTGGCCCTGGACCCGGTGAAGGGCACGGGGACCGGCCGGGTGTCGGTGCTGGGGCGGATCGAGGGGCTGACCTCCGCGCAGGGCAGCTGAGCGGATTCAGCCGCGCAGTGGCCAGGCCGCGCTCGCGTGCTCCGGTTCCCCGTCGGCGTGCCGGGCGCAGGCGTCGGTGAGGGTTTCGAGCAGCGTCAGCGGGTCGGGCAGCGGGTGTTCCGGACCGCGCACCCAGTGCACGCCCTGTCCGTCGGCGGAGAGCCGGGCCGGCGGTACGAGGACGTAGGAACCCCGGCAGTGCCAGCGCAGCCCCGGGTGCTCGTCCATCGTCTCCGGGTGGCAGTCCAGTTCGCACGGCCACCACTCGTCCTCGTCCTCGGGGGTGCCCCGGGTGAGCGTGAAGAAGAGCAGCCGGCCGTCGTCGCTCGCGGCCACGGGTCCGACCTCGACACCGGCGGCGAGCAGCCCCTCCAGCGCCTCGCGGCCGACGTCGAGAGGGACGTCGAGGACGTCGTGGACGGCGCCGGTCGCGGTGATGAAGTTGGCCTGCGGCTGGTGCCGGGCCCAGCGCTCGATCTGCGCGCGGTCGGTGGTGGACTGGGCGTGCCAGGCGAAGGACAGGGGGTGCCGGGCCGGGGTGGGACAGCCCACCCGGTCGCAGGAACACCGGTAGCCGGGCGCGGGGTGCGCGGCGGGCGCGAGCGGCAGTCCCGCTCCGGCGGCGGCCAGCAGCAGGTCCTCACGCCCGCCGTCGCCGGCGGCCTCCTTCGGGCCGCGTCCGCGCAGCCAACGGGAGATTCTGCCCTGCCGGCCGGACCGGTCGCCGAACGTCGCGCTCATCCATCCCCTCACCTCGCTGTTGTGCGGACAGCATGCTCCATAGTCCCACCATCCTGCGCCCTGGATGTCCGGACTCCACAACCGGGGTGCGGGACGGACCGCTCACGGCGGCCAGGGGTCTCCCCAGTCCGCGTCCCGCGCGGCCTTGTACAGGTCACCGTGGCGTTTGGTGACCGTCGTACGGCGCAGTCGCTCGTCGCTCTCGCACAGGTCGAGGAGGACCTGTCCCTTGCGGATCTGCGGACGCCGGACCACCCGGGCGGGGGCCGGTCCGACGGGGAGGCGGGCGGCGGCGACGTAGCAGAACTTCTCGTCCTCGTACGGCAGGGAGCCGCCCTTGACCTGCCGGTGGAGGGAGGAGCGGCTGACCCGGGCGGAGAAGTGGCACCAGTCCTCGCCCGGCACGATCGGGCAGGCGGCGCTGTGCGGGCACGGGGCGGCGATCCGGAGGCCGGCCCCGACGAGCCGGTCCCGGGCCTCGATGAGGCGGGCGTACCCGGCCGGGGTGCCGGGTTCGACGATCACGACGGCCCGGGCGGCGGCCGCGGCGGCGTCCACGAGGGCGGCGCGGTCGGGGGCGGTGAGTTCGTTGAGGACGTAGGAGACGGTGACGAGGTCCGTGGCGTCGAGTTCGAGCGCCGAGCCGATCCGGGTGCGGCGCCAACTGGCGTCCCGCAGCGCGGGGTTGGCGGCGGCGATCTCCCGGCCGAGGGCGAGCGCGGGCTCGGCCCAGTCAAGCACGGTCACTGGCCGGCTGCCGCCCCACACGGCGTTGACGGCCCAGGTCGCCGCGCCGGTACCGCCGCCGACGTCGACCTGCCCCTCCGGCGCCCAGCCGGGTACGGCGTCCGCGAACGCCTCCAGCGCCGAGCGCACCGCCTCGAAGGTCGCGGGCATGCGGTACGCGGCGTACGCGACGACGTCCGCCCGGTCCCGCAGGATCGGCGCACCGGTCGGGGTGGCCCCCCGGTAGGCGGCGATCAGCCGCTCCACCGCCCCGGCGGCCTGCCGGGGCGGCAGCCCGTCGAGCAGACCCGCCAGTGCGTCGCGCAGGGTCTCGTCCGGGGATACGGGCTCGTTCACCCCACGATTCTCGCAGAGCGGGCACACCGGTCGGGTCGGCCCGGCCTCGACCGGGTTCTCACGCTCGTACCGCCCTGGCCAGGCGGGTCGCCGCGGCGGCTCTGGGGCCGCTGTCCGCGCCCCGGCGGCGGGGATGGACGGTGTTGGCGAGCAGCACCAGGAAGGTGTCGGTCGCCGGGTCGAGGACGAGGGAGGTGCCGGTGAAACCCGTGTGGCCCGCCGCTCCCCGGCCCGACAGCTCGCCCATGAACCAGGGCTGGTCGATGGCGAAGCCGAGGCCCGGCGGGGTCAGCAGGAGCTCGACGAAGTCGGCGCCGAGGATGCGGGCGGGGCCGTAGGAACCGCCCGCCAGCAGGGTGCGGCAGAAGACCGCCAGGTCGCGGGCGGTCGAGAAGAGGCCCGCGTGGCCGGCCACCCCGCCGAGGGCCCAGGCGTTCTCGTCGTGGACGACACCGCGCAGCATCCCCCGGTCGGCCTTGGCCCAGGGCCGGCGCTGGTCCTCGGTCGCCGCCGCCCCGGGGCACGGCCCGAAGTCCGTCGAGGTCATGCCGAGCGGCCGGGTGATGCCGTCGTGGACGAGGACGTCGAGGGTGCGTCCGCTGACGCGCTCCAGGACGTACTGGAGCAGCAGCAGGTTCAGGTCCGAGTACAGGTAGGTGCCCGGCTCCCCCACCGGTGCCTCGGCGCGCAGCATCGCGAGGCGCTCCGCGTCGTTCGCGCAGTCGTGGAGCGGGAGTTCGGGACGGAGTCCGGAGGTGTGGGTGAGGAGTTGGCGCACGGTGACGCCGTGCTGGGCGGCGGCGCGGAAGTCGGGCAGATAGGCGCCGACGCGGGCGTCGATGCCGAGGGTGCCGCGTTCGATCTGCTGGAGGGCGGCGACCGCCGTGCAGAGCTTGGTGAGGGAGGCCAGGTCGAAGGGGGTGTCGACGGTCATCGGGACCCGGGCGCGGAGCGGCAGTTCGACGCCCTCGTCGCGTTCGGGGTCGTGGGAGGCGTAGCGCACGGCCCAGCCCGCCGCCGCCTCGACGGCGATCACCGGGCCGCGGCCCGCGACCACGACGGTGCCCGCGGCCCAGGGGCGGTCGCCGGTGGTGAGGTCGTGGACCTCGCTCACCAGGAGGCGGAGTTCCCCGGGGTCGAGCCCGGCGCGCTCGGGTGTGTCGATGCGCAGTCTCGGCGCGCTCAGTTCCCTGCTCCCTCCGCGGACATACGGTTTTTCCAGGGACGGCACATTCCCATGAAGCAGCCCAACGCCACCAGTGCGGCCGCCAGTTGGACAACCGCCATGGGGACGGCGGTGTGTTCACCGGCGATACCGACGAGCGGGGTGGCCGTCGCGCCGATGAGGAACGAGGTGGTGCCGAGCAGCGCGGAGGCGGACCCGGCGGCCTGCCGGGTGCGGGTCAGGGCGAGCGTCTGGGCGTTGGGCAGCGTCACGCCCATCGCGGACATCAGCACGAAGAGCGCGATGGCGACGGGCCCGAGCCCGGCCTCGCCGAAGACGCCGGCCGCCATCAGCAGCAGGGCGGTCGCGGCGGCGATCACGACGGCGAGGCCGGCGCCCAGGACCCGGTCCAGGCTGACCCGGCCGACCAGCACCTTGCCGTTGATCTGGCCCATCACGACCAGGCCCACGGAGTTGACGCCGAAGAGCAGGCTGAAGGTCTGCGGGGAGGCGCCGTAGATCTCCTGGATGACGAAGGGGGACGCGCTGATGTACGCGAAGAGCGCGGCGAAGGCGAAGCCGCCCGTGAGCATGTAGCCGGTGAAGGGCGGGTCGGCGAGGAGCCGGCGCATCGCGTGCAGGGCCTCGGCGACTCCCCCGGTGTGGCGTTCGGCGGGCGGGAGGGTCTCGGGGAGGCGGGCCCGGACGACGGCCGCCAGCAGGACCCCGACGACGGTCAGGACGACGAAGACGCCCCGCCAGTCCGTCACCCGCAGGATCTGGCCGCCGATGAGCGGCGCGACGACCGGGGCGGCCCCGGAGACCAGCATGAGGGTGGAGAAGAAGCGGGCCATGGCGACCCCGTCGTAGAGGTCGCGGACGACGGCCCGCGCGATCACTATCCCGGCGGCGCCCGCGAGGCCCTGCGCCAGCCGGAGGGCGACGAGGGCCTCCACGGAGGGGGCGACGGCGCACAGGGCGGTCGCCACGACGTAGACGGCGAGGCCGGTCAGGAGCGGGCGGCGGCGGCCCCAGCGGTCGCTCATCGGGCCGACCACCAGCTGTCCCAGGGCCATGCCGACCAGGCAGGCGGTGAGCGTGAGCTGGACGGTCGCGGCGGGCGCGTGCAGGGAGCGGGTGACCTGCGGGAGCGAGGGGAGGTACATGTCCATCGCCAGCGGGGGTGTGGCGGTGAGGCCGCCCAGGACGAGGACGGTGAGCAGCCCGGTGGAGCGTGCCGTGCGCGCCCGCGGCTCGGCGCCGGCGGTGGGCCGCTCGACGTGCGGTGCCGGTGTCTCCCGTTCGGTCATGCGCCCCTCCCTGGGCCGGTGATGCGGCACCTATGCTCTCAGCTCGTACGGAGTGCTGAGGGTCGGGCGAGCTGGGGCGGTGCCGAAGTGACGGAGCAGGGCGTGCGGTGGGGAATTCTGGCGACGGGCGGGATCGCCGCCGCGTTCACGGCGGATCTGGTGGCCGCGCCGGACGCCGAGGTGGTGGCGGTGGCGTCGCGGAGCGAGGCGTCGGCGAAGGCGTTCGCCGAACGGTTCGGCATCGAGCGGGCCTACGGCGGCTGGGAGGCGCTGGCGCGGGACGAGGACATCGATGTCGTGTACGTCGCCACTCCGCACTCGGCGCACCGGGCCGCCGCCGGTCTCTGTCTGGAGGCCGGCCGCAACGTGCTGTGCGAGAAGGCCTTCACCCTGAACGCCCGCGAGGCCGGCGAACTGGTCGCGCTGGCCCGGGAGCGCGGCAGCTTCCTGATGGAGGCGATGTGGATGTACTGCAACCCGCTGACCCGACGGCTGAAGGCCCTCGTCGACGACGGCGCGATCGGTGAAGTCCGCACCGTCCAGGCCGACTTCGGGCTGTCCGGCGACTTCCCGCCGGAGCACCGGCTGCGCGACCCGGCGCAGGGCGGCGGCGCGCTGCTGGACCTCGGTGTCTACCCCGTGTCGTTCGCGCACCTGCTGCTGGGCGAGCCCGCCGGGGTGGAGGCGGCGGCCGTGCTCTCCCCCGAGGGCGTCGACCTCCAGACCGGCGCGCTGCTCTCCTGGGACAGCGGCGCGCTCGCCTCGCTGCACTGTTCGCTCGTGGGCGGTACGGGGACCTCGGCGTCGGTGACCGGTTCGCGGGGCCGGATCGACGTCCCGGACGGCTTCTTCCACCCGGAGCGGTTCGTGCTGCACCGGGAGGGCCGTGACCCGCAGGAGTTCGTCCTGGACCCGGCGGACGGTCCCCGCGCCACCCTGCGGCACGAGGCGGCCGAGGTGATGCGGGCGCTGCGTGCCGGTGAGACCGAGTCCCCGCTCGTGCCGCTGGACGGGACGCTCGCGGTGATGCGCACGCTGGACGCGGTCCGGGACCGGATCGGGGTGCGGTACCCCGGCGAGGAGTGACCCCCTGGCGGGCGGCCGTTCGGCAGCCGGGCCGGGTGGAACGCGGCGCGCACCGTGACCCGATGCGCACAAACGGAATTTCTCCGTCCGCACCATTGCGGACGTCTGCTGACTTATGCTCAACTCCCTCCATCAAAGCTTCACACTTGGAGCACAGGGCCTCCGTGGCCCTGGCTTCGGCCGGCCATCCCGAGGGGGGAGGCGGCAGCCGTTCCACGGCACGGGTGGGGGTGGGCCTCGCGCGGGACAGCGAGGTGCGCACCGTGCCGTGGAGCGGCTGCCGAATACGTCAACCGGCCTGCGGGGCACGGGAGTCGAGGTCCGTAGCGTCAACTGGACCCGGAATCACCGAAGTCGGTGCTCGTGACAACAACTGAGCCCGTACGCGCGGGAATCGGCTCCCGTTACGTCAACTGACCTCCAGCGCACGAGAGTCGGCTTCCCTTAGGTCAACTGCGTTCAAGCGCGCGGGAGTCGGCCTTCGTAAGGTCAACTGGGCTCGGACACACCGGAGTCGGGCTTCTGGTCCCTCTCGGCCGCTGCCGCCCGCACCGCCGCCCGGCGCCTGCGCAGCGCGTACGCCCCGGCCGCAAGCAGCGCGACCGTCCCTGCCGCCCCTTCCAGCAGCCGCCCGGTCGACGGTTGTTGCCCCGCCGCCGCACCAGGCGCCCCGGCCGCCTGGACCGCCCCCTTGCGGGTCGGCGTCCCACTCGGTGTCGCCCCGCCCTCACTGAGCGGCTCGACCAGCACCCCCACCGGCTTCGCCGAACTCCCGTGCGCGAAACCCCAGTCGAGCAGCGCGGCGGTCTCCTTGTAGACCTCGTTGCCGCCGCTTCCGGGGTGCATCACGGTGACGAGCAGGGTCCGGCCGCCCCGGGTGGCAGCACCGGTGAAGGTGTTGCCGGCGTGGCTGGTGTAGCCGTTCTTCACCCCGAGGATGCCCTGGTACGTGCCCAGGCCCCACGCCCCGGTCAGCAGGCGGTCGGTGTTCTGGATCTGGAAGGTCTTCTTGCCGCCGGCCGGGAACTGGGCCGTCTTCGTCGCGCAGTAGGAGCTGAAGTCGTCGTCGTGCAGCCCGTGCCGGGCGAAGAGCGTCAGGTCGTACGCCGAGGACAGCTGTCCCGGGTGGTCGAAGCCGTCCGGGCTCACCACATGGGTGTCCAGGGCCTGTAGGTCCGCCGCCCTGGCCTGCATCTCGGCGACCGTCGCGGCGACCCCGCCGTTCATGTGGGCGAGCACGTGCACGGCGTCGTTGCCCGAGCGCAGGAAGACGCCCTGCCACAACTGCTCGACCGTGTACGTGATTCCGGGCTTCACGCCGACCAGACTGGAGCCCGCCGGGATGTCCGCGAGCTCCGCGTCGGTGACCGTGTGCCGCTCGGTGCGCGCGAACTTGCCGAGCACCGTGTCGGCGAAGAGCATCTTCAGCGTGGACGCGGGCGCCAGCCGCCGGTGCGCGCGGTAGGAGGCGAGCACCTCCCCGCTCTCCTGGTCGGCGACGAGCCAGGAGCGGGCGGTGAGCTTCTTGGGCAGTCCGGTGGCGCCGAGCGCCTGTACCCCGTCGTGGGCCAGCCGCGCACCGCCGATCACGGTGGCCGCGGAGGCGGGGGCGGCGGCCGTCACGGGGAGCGCGGCCACGGTCAGGCCGAGAGCGGCCCGCCGGGTGAGCCGAGAGGAATCGTGCATCCCGGGACCGTACAAAGCCGGGCCCCGGCGGCGCACACCGGGGCACCGCGCAACTGCCGGTGACAGGACCCTCCCGATGCCGAGCACACCCCCACTGAACAGGCAGTTCCTGGCAGTACGCCCTCATACACCTGGGAATCAGCTGTCTTACGGAATATTGAATCCGGACGCCGGATTCTCAGCCCTGACACATCCTTTACTCAGGTCGACTCAAAGGTTTCTCCATAGCTTGTGGCCGCGCCCACAGCGGGCGCCAAGAACCTTTGGGGACGGGATGTTTGGCATCTATCTCAAGCGCGAGTTGAGCCGGCGCAAGAAGGCGGCCCTGGTCATCGCCATGGGTCTGGCGCTCGGTATCGCGCTGGTCATCACCGTCAACTCGGTGTCGGCCGGCATGAACCAGGCTCAGGACAAGGTCCTCAAGTCGCTCTACGGCCTCGGCACCGACATGACCGTGACCAAGGCCCAGTCGGCACCGAAGGCCGGCAGCTCCCAGGGCCCCAACTTCGACTTCGACGCCAAGTCGAGCAGCAGCACCAAGCAGAGCTCGGACCGGGTGAACACCCAGGGCGGCCAGACCCTCGCCTCCTCGCTCGTGGCGAAGGTGTCTTCCCAGAAGGGCGTGGCGAGCGCGGTCGGCGCGCTCACCCTGAACGTCACCAAGGTCGACGGCTCCTTCACCCAGGGCAAGGCGAAGTCCTCCACGTCCGGTTCGTCCTCCGGCTCCTCCCAGCAGGGCGGCCCCGGTGGCGGCACGAGCAGCGGCAGCGGCCAGCCCCAGGTCCAGGGCGGCGGCGCCTCCTTCAACGTCAACTCCTACTCGGTGGCCGGCATCGACGTCACCGACCAGGCGCTCGGCCCGCTCTCCACGTCGAAGATCACCTCCGGCAAGACGTTCACCTCCGCGCAGACGGACGCCAAGGTGGCGGTCGTCAGCAAGTCGTACGCCAAGTCGAAGAAGTACAAGGTCGGTTCGACCTTCACGGTCTCCGGTACGAAGTTCACGGTCATCGGCATCGCGACGCCCAGCAGCAGCGAGTCCACCACCGACGTGTACCTGCCGCTGAAGCAGGCGCAGACGCTCGGCGACTCGAAGAACAAGGTCACCACGATCTACGTCAAGGCGACCGACTCCAAGCAGATCTCGGCCGTCAAGTCGACCATCCAGAAGAACATCTCGGGTACGACGGTCACCACCTCCGCCGATCTGGCCTCCACCGTCTCCGGTTCCCTCTCCACCGCCTCCAACCTCGCCACCAGCGTGGGCAAGTGGCTCTCCATCGCGGTCCTGATCGCCGCGTTCCTGGTCGCCGCGCTGCTCACCTCCTCGGCGGTCTCCCGCCGGGTGCGGGAGTTCGGCACCCTCAAGGCGCTGGGCTGGCCGAGCCGCAAGGTGACCCGCCAGGTCGTCGGCGAGTCCATGGTCAACGGTCTGATCGGCGGCGCGCTCGGTATCGCGCTCGGTCTCGCGGCCGCCTACACCGTCACCGCGATCAGCCCCAAGCTGACCGCGCAGCTCGGCTCCACCGGCGGCGCGGGCGGCGGCCCCGGCGGCCAGGGCGGTCCCGGCCGGCAGGCCACCGCCAGCACCGTGCAGATCGCGCTGAACGCGCCGGTGTCGCTCACCACCATCGCCCTCGCGGTGGGCCTCGCCGTCACCGGCGGACTGATCGCCGGCGCGATGGGCGGCTGGCGCGCCTCCCGGATGCGCCCGGCGGACGCCCTGCGCAGCGTCTCGTAGTCCCACCGTCCCGCTGTACCGCTGTCCCGCTCCCCCGAACCGGGGCGCCACCTCCACTCCCCCCGGGAGGCGGCGCCCCGCCCCTCTTCCGCACCGACGTTCACTGACGGAGATCCCATGTACAAGCTCACCGGCGTCACCAAGCGCTACACGCGGGGCAAGGAGACGGTGGAGGCGCTGGACGGCGTCGACCTCACGATCGAGGACGGCGACCAGCTCGTCATCCAGGGTCCCACCGGCGGCGGCAAGTCGACGCTGCTCCAGATGATCGGCGGCCTGGACCGCCCCTCCGAGGGCAGCGTCGAACTGGACGGCGTCGACCTCGCCACCATCAGCGAGGCCAAGCTGACCCGGCTGCGCGCCGAGAAGATCGGCATCATCTTCCAGTCGTTCAACCTCATCCCGACGCTGACCGCGCAGGAGAACGTGGAGACCGCGCTGGTCCCGCTCGGCGTCAAGCCCGCCGAGCGGCGCGAGCGCGCCGCCGAGGCGCTGCACTCCGTCGGTCTCGGCGAGCGCCGCACGCACGCGCCGTCCGAACTCTCCGGCGGCCAGCAGCAGCGCGTCGCGATCGCCCGCGCGCTGGTCAAGAAGCCCAAGGTGCTGCTCGCCGACGAGCCCACCGGCAACCTCGACGAGGGCACCCGCGACGACATCATGGGCCTGCTCGAAGGGCTCTGGCACGAGTACGGGCTGACCTTCGTGATGGTCACCCACGACTCCTCGATCGCCCGCCGCGCCCCGCGCCTGGCCACCATCAAGGCCGGCCGGATCACACTCACCGAGCAGGGCAGCGGCCGGTTCGCCCAGCGGGCGTAGGACGACGCACTCGCGGCCGTACGCCGACGCACATCGGCAGTACGGCGACGCACATCGGCACCACGCCGACGCACCGCGGCCGTACGGCGCTCAGGGCCACTGACCGCCATACGGCTCCCCGGGGCCGCGCACCGTCCGGGCAACCGGCCCCCCAGGCCAACTCCCCTACGGTGCGCGGCCTTTGGCGTGGTCTCCCGCGTCCGGGCGGGAGCCGGCCCCCGGGTCCGGAAGGCGTCGCGGAACGGGGACGGCGCCCACCGCCGCCGGGGCGCCGCCACCCGAACGGCGGCGCGAACAGGTCCCGGGAGGCCGGGGATGCGACGGTGGAACGGTGGAGGGGACCCGTTGCCGCTGTCTTCCCGAGGAGTCACCGTGACCTGTTACGACCGACGTGATCTGGGCCTGCTGCTGCTCCGGCTGGGCACCGGCGGAGTGCTGGTCGCACACGGCGCGCAGAAGCTGTTCGGCTGGTTCGGCGGCGGCGGGATCGAGGGCACCGGCCTCGCCATGGAGGCGATGGGATACACGCCCGGCAAGGCGAGCGCGACCGCGGCCGGGCTGGCGGAGGCGGGCGGCGGCACGCTCCTCGCCCTGGGCCTGGCGACCCCGGCCGCGGGCGCGGCGGCGGCCGGCGCGATGGTCGGCGCCTCCGCCGTACACGCGCCCAGCGGCTTCTTCGCGCAGAGCGGCGGCTACGAGTACGCCGCCTCCCTGGCCCTGACCGCCGCCGGCCTCGCCGTCACGGGCCCGGGCCGTATCTCCCTGGACCACGCGCTGGGCCACGCGGTGAACCGGAGCTGGATGGTCCCGGCCGCGCTCGCGGTGACCGGCGCGGTGACGGCCGTCGTCGTCGGGGCGCGCAACCGGCGGGTGCGGCAGGCGGCACAGGACGACCAGGAATCGCTGTTCGAGGAGTAGGCGGGAGGTCACGGAGGCCGTGACAGGCTGGGCCCATGAACGAGCACGACGGCGGGTCCGCCGGTCTCTGGGACGGTATCGACAGTCTGTGGCAGTGGCTGGAAACCAGCCGGCCGCCGGAGCACGGGGACGGGGACGGGGACGGGAACCGCCGGGACGTTCTGCTGCTGCGGCTGCTCAAACTCTCCGAGGAGGTCGGCGAGGTCGCCCAGGCGGTGCTCGGGGTGACCGGCCAGAACCCGCGCAAGGGCACCACCCACACCTGGGACGACGTCCAGGCGGAACTGTGCGACGTCGCCATCACCGCGCTGGTGGTACTGCGCACGCTCACCCCCGACACCCGCGAGGTCTTCACCCGTCATCTGGCCCGGGTCACCGAGCGCTCCCTCGGCCCGTCCGCCGCTGTTCATCCCGCCGACGTGCCCACGCCCCGCGCCGTTGGTGACACCCGCTGAACCTTCTCGTCGACAGCGAGCCGACGAAAGGGTCCCCGTGCAGGACTACGTTTTCTCCAGCGGACGCAGGACCGTCGCCGCGACGGGCGGATTCCTCGCCCTCGCCGTGATGGGTATGGGAAGCCAGGCGCACGCGGCGAGTTACGGCACACCGACCATCTCCCTGTCGGCCGCCTACCTTTCGGGCGCCGTGGGCGCGACCGGGGACCCGGCGGTTCAGGTGACGATCGCTCAGAGCGGCGCCGACGCCGGCGCGTTGACGGTCTCGGCGAGCAAGAGCAGCAAGACGTCGGTGGCCGCCACGGGCGATGTGGCCGTCAGCGGCACCGGACCCACCCGCCAGGTCACGGTCACCGCCCGTGCGCAGGGCTACACCGACCTGACCCTGAAGGTCACCGGGCTGGGCGGCAAGACCGCCACGAAGACGCTGCACTACGCGGCCTCCGCCGCCGCCCAACTGCCCTCCGACACACGCTACTTCACCGGCTCCAGCGACGCCTCGGCCGCCGTGGACGCGGGCGGCGGCTATGCGCTCGTCGCCGACGACGAGTCCAACGTGCTGCGCCTGTACGACCGTTCGGCCTCCGGCGCACCCGTCAAGACCTGGGACTTCAGCTCGCGGATCGGCGCCGACAAGGAGATCGACATCGAGGGCGCAGCCCGCGTCGGCTCCACGATCTACTGGACCGGCTCGCTCGGCAACAACAAGGACGGCGAGTACAAGGCCGCCCGCAACACGGTCTTCACCACCACGGTGACCGGCAGCGGCGCCGCCACCGACCTGTCGTTCGGCGGCGCGTACGGCAAGCTCCGCGACGACCTCGTGGCCTGGGACAAGGCCAACGGCAACCGGTACGGCTTCGCGGCGGGCACGGCGGACGGCGAGATCCCCAAAGAGATCGACGGATTCAACGTGGAGGGCCTGGAGTTCGCGCCCGGCTCGACGACCACGGCGTACCTCGGCTTCCGCGCGCCCCTCACCCCCGCGGTCACCGGCGGCAAGGCCCTCCTCGTACCGGTCACCAACATCGACCAGGTGGTGGCCGGCAAGGCGTCGGCGTCCTTCGGCACCCCGGTCGAACTCGACCTCGGCGGCCTCTCGGTCCGTGACCTCCGCAAGAACGCGGCGAACCAGTACCTGATCGTCGCCGGTTCGTGGGCCGCCGACGACAACTCCGACCCGTACGCCCTCTACTCCTGGACCGGCAACGCCGCCGACCGGCCGGTCCAGCTGCGCTCGCTGCCGACCAGCGACCCCGGCGCGTGGGAGGCCGTGGTCGACGTACCCGACCTGACCGTCCCGGGCGCCCGCGCCCAGCTGATCACCGACGACGGCGCGGCCGACCTCTACGGCGACGGCACCGACGCCAAGGACCTCACCCACCCGGAGTGGCAGAAGTCCCGCGCGACCTGGTTCACCGTCACCGGCTGACCCGGTCCCCGGCACCGGCCTCCCCGGCCGGTCCCCCGTCGTAGGGCACCCCGGCCCGGACGGCGAGTCCCGCGATGAGCAACTCCAGGCCGTCGTGGAACTCGTCGTCCGGGTCGTTTCCGGCCAGATGGGCGGCGACCGGAGTGAGCAGCGGGTCGCCGAGCGCCGTGATCTCCTCGATCAGCTGCCGCGTCTGGCCGGGTCCCCGCGCGCCCAGCGTGAGGGAGTAGCCGAGCTCCCGCAGGATCGTGCCGGTGATGAACGCCGTGTACGCGCGCAGGACGTGCACCGCCTCCCGCGGCGGCAGGCCGAGTTCGGCGATGGCGGCGAGGGCGGAGCGGACCGCCGCCAGCACCGCCGGTGACTGCGTGGGCCGGGTGCACACCAGCGGGAACGCCTTGGGGTGGAGCCGGGCGGTGGCCCGGAACGCGGCGGCGTGCGCCCGGACCCGGTCCTGCCACCCGCCGCTGTCCGCGCCGGAGAAGTCGATCCGTCCGAGCAGTACGCCGGCGACGTCGTCCAACAGGGCGTCCCTGTTGGGCACGTGGTTGTAGAGCGACATGGTCTCCACACCCAGTTCACCGGCGAGCTTGCGCAACGAGAAGGCGCCGGGCCCCTCCTGCTCGATCAGCACCACCGCCGCGTCGACGACCTTCCGCCGGGTGAGCCCGAGCCGCCGGCCCCGCCCGGTGCCTGAACCGCTGGCCCGCGTCCGGCCGTTCATCCGGTGCCCCTGCCCTCCCTTGACATCACTCACGGCGCAAGTCTAGCTTCGGCCGGGCAGCACACATACGCCGTAAGTCTTGGGCGCTACACGGAAGTTGGGACGACGGAACCACGATGCGACTCGCCTGGCAGGACACCGACGTCCTCGACATGCCGGCCCCCGGCACCCCGGTCCCCACCTTCGACGGCCTGGACGAGGTCCCGGGTGGCTACGGGGCGAAACTGGAGTGGGCCAGGAGCCGGGCGGAGGCGTTCCGCATGGAGTTCGTCTCCACCGGCACCCCGGACACCGTCACGACCCACGACCTGGTGACGCTGCCGTACCCCACCAAGTTCGGTCTGTTCAGGGCGAGTCGGGCGGTGGCGCCGTTCCTGTCGATCACCAACCGGATGCTGGTGATCCGGTGGACGGAGAGCGACGGCCGGCGCCGGGTGCTGCTGTTCGAGCCGAGCGATGTCCCCCTCGGCCGCAACACCCCGTACTTCGCGGCCCTCGCCCGCCGCACCCCGGCCCCGCTGCGCTCCCTCATGGTGACCGAACACGGCACGGTGCAGGGCCACTTGGCCCGGCTCGGCATCGCGCCCGAGGACGTCGACTACCTCATGTTCGACCACCTGCACACCCAGGACCTGCGGCGCTGGATCGGCACGACGGCCGCGCAGCCCGACCTGGCCGGCACCGGCCCGGACGGCGACGGGAAAAGCGGCGGAGACGGCGGCGACGGTCCGCTCGACCCGGTGTTCCCGAACGCCCGAGTCGTCGTACAGCGCCGCGAACTGCTCGCCATGTCCCGGCTGCACCCGCTCCAACGGCCCTGGTACCAGCCGGAGTCGTACCGGGACGTGCGGCCGGAGGCGTTCCTCGCGGTCGACGGCGCGCGGCTGCTCGGACCGGGCGTGGCCGTCGTGGCGACCCCCGGCCACGTGTACGGCAACCAGACCCTCGTCCTCAACACCTCCACCGGCGTGTGGACCAGCAGCGAGAACGCGATCGCCGCCGAGTGCCTGACCCCCGAGCACTCGCGGCTGCCCGGCCTCGCCCGCTGGTCGCGCGCCTGGGGACAGGAGGTGGTCCTGAACGCCAACACCATCGAGACGACGGCCGAGCAGTACAACTCCCTCGTCCTGGAGAAGACGCTGGCCGACCGCTCCCAGGCCGACCCACGGTTCCTCCAGTTCTTCCCCTCCAGCGAGTTGACGGCGTCCTGGGCCAACCCCGGTACCGCACCCACCTTCACACACAAGGCGATCACCCACCGATGAGCACCGAAGAGACCACCGGACCCGCCCCCGACGCGCCCGCCGGCCGGACCCTCGCGGAGCTCCGCGCGGCCCGGCAGAAGCTGGTCCTCGACCACTTCCACGACGAGGTCCGCCAGGAGTGGGACGACGTCCTGGCCACCTTCCCCCACCCGCACTACGAGCTGATCCCGACCATGACGGTCCACGACGGCGACAGCGCGGTGCGCGGCTACTACCACTCCACCCGGCGGGCCTTCCCCGACCAGGACCACGAGATCATCGCGCTGCGCCACAGCGACGACGCGGTGATCGCCGAATTCTGGCTGCTGGGCACCCACTTGGGGCCGCTGGGCGCGATACCGCCGACCGGCAGCCGGTTCCGCGTCCGGATGACCGCCTACTTCATCTTCGACGCGGACGAGCAACTGGTCTGCGAACGCGTCTACTTCGACAGCCTGACCCTCCTCAAGCAACTGATCGGCGGCCTCGACCTCAAGAGCCCGAAGAACTGGCTGCTGGCCGCCCGCTGCCTGCGTGGCCTGCTCAAGGAGGCGGGCAGCACCCCCGACCCCGGCCTCCTCGACCCCCCGCGGGCGGTGCTCGACTGACATGAAGGTCCACCACCTCAACTGCGGCACCATGCGGCCTCCCGGCACCCACCTGGTCTGCCACGTCCTGCTGATCGAGACCCCGGCGGCCGGCCTGGTCCTGGTGGACTCCGGCTACGGCCTCGACGACGTGGCGGAACCCCGCCGCAGACTGGGGCCGACCCGCCACCTCGTACGCCCGGTCCTCAGGCCCGAGGAGACGGCGGCCGAACAGGTCGAACGGCTCGGCTTCCACCGTACGGACGTACGCCACATCGTCATCACCCACTTCGACGTCGACCACATAGGCGGCCTCTCCGACTTCCCCGAAGCGACCGTGCACGCGACGGCGGCCGAGGTACTGGGCGCGGTGACCTCCCCTTCCCGCCGGGAGAGAACGCGATTCCGGCCCGCCCAGTGGGCCCACGGCCCGAAGCTCGTCGAGCACTCCGCGACCGGTGAGCGCTGGCGCGACTTCGCCGCGGCGAAGGAACTGACCGACATCTCCCCGGGCATCGTCCTGGTCCCGCTCCCCGGCCACACCCGGGGCCACACTTGCGTGGCGGTCGACACCGGCCCCCGCTGGATCCTGCACACCGGCGACGCGTTCTACCACCACGGCACACTCGACGGCCGCTCCCCGGTCCCGCGCTCCCTGACCACGATGGAGAACCTCGTCGCCCACGACCGCGCCCAGGTCCACGCCAACCACGCCCGTCTGGCCGAACTCCACCACCGGGCCGACGCGGACCTGCTGATCGTCAACGCGCACGACCCGGCACTGCTGGAGCGGGCCCGCGCGGGTACCTGACGGGTGGCAGAGACCGCCGGGAACTGGGCAGGCTGAACCCGACGAGCCGCAGCCGCGGTCACGTCGACGCCCACGCCCGTTCAGAAAGCCGAGTCATGACGACCGAGAAACTCACCGTAGCCGTCCTGGGCACCGGAATCATGGGGGCCGCGATGGCCCGCAACCTCGCCCGCGCCGGCCACTCCGTCCACGCCTGGAACCGCAGCCGGACCAAGGCCGAACCCCTCTCCGCCGACGGCGCCCGCATCGCCGACACCCCGGCCGAGGCCGTACGGGACGCGGACGTCGTCCTCACCATGCTCTACGACGGCGCCACCGTCCTGGAGGTCATGACCCAGGCCGCCCCGGCCCTGCGCCCCGGCACCGCCTGGGTCCAGTCGACGACATCGAGCCTGGAATCCGTCGCCGCCCTGGCGGACCTCGCCGCCACCCAGGGCCTGCACTTCTACGACGCCCCGGTCCTCGGCACCCGCCAGCCCGCGGAGGCCGGACAGCTGACGGTCCTGGCGGCGGGCCCGGAGACAGGCCGGGAACGCGTGACGCCGGTCTTCGACGCGGTGGGCGCCCGTACGACCTGGGTGGGCGAGGACGGCGCGCAGGCCACCGCCACCCGCCTGAAACTGGTCGCCAACAGCTGGGTCCTGGCGGTCACCAACGCGGCCGGCGAGGCCCTGGCCCTCTCCAAGGGCCTCGGCGTCGACCCCGCGAACTTCCTCGACCTCATCGCGGGCGGCCCCCTCGACATGCCCTACCTGCACGCCAAGTCGGCGGCCATCCTCAACGACGCCCTGACTCCGGCGAGTTTCGCGGTCACGACGGCGGAGAAGGACGCCCGCCTCATCGTCGAGGCGGGCGCCAACCACGGCGTCCGCCTCGACGGGGCGGCAGCGGGCGCGGCACGGTTCGCCCGAGCCGCCGCCTCGGGCCACGGGGAGGAGGACATGGCGGCGGCCTATTTCGCGAGCTTCGAGGCCGACCCGCCCGAGGCAGACGGCGACACCCACGGCACGGAGTGAGGGCGCCCGCCACCGCCGCACACGTCACCGCCGAGTCACAGGAAGCCCACAGCACGACCACAGCGAGCCCCCGGCGGAACCCCACCGCCGGACAGACCCGTCTCCCCCGGCAAGAACCGGCACGAACCGGCGAACACCGGTCCGTGTGAACCGAATTCGGGGGACACCATGCAGAAAAGCAGCATCCGCAAGGTCGCGACGGTGATGACGACACTGTCGGCCGCCCTGGCGCTGGCCGCGTGCCGGCCGACCGCGACCGCCGCGGGTCCGGAGCCCGGGACACCGTCGACCACACCGACGGTACGCACGTCCTCCCTCTCCGCGGCCACCGCGGCCACCGCGGCCACCGCGCACACCCGGCTCCGTACCTGCCCGCCGACCGCCCTCAAAGTGACCGCCCGCCAGGCGGCCAACCGCCCCCAGGGCACCGGAACCGGCGCGGCGATCATCACGTTCACCAACACCTCCCGCACCCCGTGCACCCTCCAGGGCCACCCCACCGTGGCCGGCGCCGGCAACGGCTCCCCCCACCGCAACCACCCGTTGAGGGTCACCCGCAAGGGCCCCGCCACCCCCGTCACCCTCGCCCCGCACGCCCACGCCTGGCTGAAACTGACCTTCGTCCAGGTCCAGGGCGAGGCCGACGGCTACTGCGACTCCGGCGCCACACCGTCCACTTACCCCACCCTGGTCATCGGCCTGCCGAACGCGGGCTCCCACCAAGTAGCCCTGAACGACGGCGTCTTCGCAGAATGCGACAACAAGGTGACAGCCACGGGGGTATCGGGAGTGCGACCGGCCTGACGGGTGGGCTCCCGCCACCGGCCGCACGGGTCACGCTGTCGTCACTGTCCGCGTCGCGGGCTCGGCGTCTGCGGGGAGGGGGCGAGGGCGCCCAGCATCAACTCGGGGTCGCGTACGCCCGCGAGACGGGCGAAGCTCAGGACGTACTCCCTCGTGCGGTCCTGCAACCAAGTGACCTCACCCAGTCACTCGGCGCGAACCTGCCGGCCGGCGTCTCGATCGGAGCGGACGAACGACTCGTGGTCATCCCGAGAAACATGCTCGTCGCGGCGAAGCCGGATATCCCAAGCGTTTGACTCTTTCCCCAGCGGGGTTTCCGAGCGTATGGATCGCCCTGCGCATCACGCGGACTTCGCCCGTATCCACGACAGCGGCATCGGCTTCCTGAACAAGCTCTGACGCAGGCAGAATTTCGCGCAGACCGGACAACGAGAAGGACCACCCGGTCCCCGAAGTACTGATTTTCGGGGACCGTTCCGTCCTGCCGCATGCGGTGGAACGGGGTGGGGGCACGTTGCGAGAAGCGCACCCCCGACCGTACGCGGTCACCAGGTGTGAGCCACGTCCACCACAAGGTGGTTGGCCGTCTGGAAGACCCTGAACGGCAGCCGGGCGCGGACGCCGAGTCCGGCCTGGGTGTAACCCTCGGAGCCACCGGTGAATTTGAACTCCCGGAAGGTGCGGTACCCGGCGACGACGACGGCCGGAAGCGACGGGTAGGGCTCGCCGGTCTCAGGGTCGTAGCGCGAGGAGAACAGCGAGATCTCCAGAATGGCTCCGCCCTTGATCGGAACCACGACGTCGGACGGGTCCTGGTGCAGCACGTCGACGTAGCGGACGTTGTAGCCGATCGGGTCGGCCGCCGTGCCCTCGGTGTCGAGGACCAGCCGGTCGAAGCACTCGTGCTGCCCGGCCCTCACGTCGGTCAGCCGCCTGGAAGCAACGGAGTCCCCGCTCTTGTCCAGGCTTCCCCACGTCACGGCACAGTCCACGGCCGTCGGCGCGGCCACCGCCGGCACCGCGCCGGACAACAGGCCGCCGCCCGCCACCATTATCGCGGCCAGTGCAATACCTATTCGCCTCATGACTACCCCCCAGTAGTTCGCGTAGGTGTGTGCCTGTACAGACCGGCGGCCCGCCGGAAGGTTGTGCGTAGTGAAGTAGTCCATCGCTGCACAGGGGTCCGTTCCAGCCCCAGTCGCCTCGCCAGACCAACGCCTTCCGTGCGCCACCGCGTGACCCTGACGCCGATCACGTCGTCGGCGACCTCCTCGAACTCCGCGGGCAGGACGGCCGGATCACCACGCTCATCGTCAGCCTTTTGGCCATAGTGGAGGTGGGTCACAGCAGTGAGCCCGCCGGAAAAAACGACCGCCCCGACAAGAGGGATGGCCTTTGAGACGGCCTTCAAGAAGGAGGCCGACCCCCGCGCCTCAGACGCCCACCCAGGCAGCCGCAGAGTCGGCAGCCCCGTCACCGCCACCACCTCAGCCGCTCCAGCAGCTCAGCGCGCTTCCCGGTCCAGCCCGGGCGACACCGCAGGCAAGGCGAGGAGCCGGGGACCGACGGCTCGGAGTGGCCACTGACCGAAACCCAGCGCTGCCCGAGCGGTCTCGGCTGGTGGCCACCTCCCGGACGAAGTTGAGGACACCTCCGGGGCCGCCCCAGGCGGGACACTCAACAAAATTCGTACTAGAATCTGTACAGAATCAAGCCTCTATATGGGTACGGTGACAGCATGGAGATTCCAGAAGTCGTGACCGTCAGTGACGCTCGCGCGAGACTGTCGCGGATCCTGACCGACCTGTCGGAGTCCGGCGCGGATGCCGATCCGGTCCTGATCGGCGCCCACCGCAAGCCCCAGGGCGTCCTCCTGTCCGTCGAGGCATTCGAGGCGTTGAGCGGCCGAGTGGCACGACGTGCGTCCGTCGCCTCGGCCACCGGCTCCATCGAGGCCGAGGGGCTCCAGGCCTCCAATGCCTCGGACCGCGACACGGAGGCATACGTGAAGGGCGACCTCGACGTGGACACCCTTGTCGCCCGCGCGATCGCCCGCCACCGACAGACTTCGGAGCGGCGGGCAGGGTGAACGACCCGTGCCATGCCCAACGGCGTGCTGCGCAACAACCTCGGCATCACCGACCATCAACTGCTGGCGGCAGCGGAGGCGGACATCACCCGGGCGCGCCTGGTCATGCTCGCCGAACGCCCCCTGCCCGGCGCGTACGACCTCCGCCATCTCCGAGCGTTCCACGCCGCGATCTTCGGTGACATCTACCCGTGGGCAGGCGAGTTACGCACCGTGAACATCGCCAAGCGCACACCGTTCTGCCCGGCGAGAAATCTGGTGCCCTACGCCGGAGAGGTCTTCGGTCACCTCGCCTCCTCCGGTCATCTGCGGAAATCTCCACCGGCAGGCATTCGTCATGCAGCTGGCCACGTCGTACGGCGACTTGAACGTTCTCCACCCGTTCCGCGAGGGCAACGGCCGTGCCCAGCGGGCGTTCCTCGCCCAACTCGGCGCCGACGCGGGATACGCCCTGAACTGGTCGGGCATGGACCCTCAACGCAACGAGGACGCCTCGGTGACAACACTCTGTTGGAGCAGCTACTCGACGAGCTGGTCACCACGGAATTTCACTGGTCAGGGCCCTGAGCGGCAGACGAGTCGGGCTGTACGCCGGGTTCTGTGCCGGGGTTTCTCGCGAAGGCCCCGGTGGCGGCCATCCATCTAGGGCCGGTGTTGCCACCGGCCTCGTGCGGTCTACCCGTGGACTCGGGCGGGCAGCCCTCGGGCGTCCACGCAGAGACACCTAGGTGTCTCCTTTTGACCTTGCTCCGGGTGGGGTTTACCTAGCTGCCCAGGTCGCCCTGGGCACTGGTGGTCTCTTACACCACCGTTTCACCCTTACCCGGTGCCGAAGCGCCGGGCGGTTTGTTTTCTGTGGCACTGTCCCGCGGGTCACCCCGGGTGGCCGTTAGCCATCACCCTGCCCTGTGGAGCCCGGACGTTCCTCGGGGAGGGCCCGCTAGGGGCACTCCACGCGGCCGTCCGCCCGGCTCGTCTGCCGTGTGGACCATGGTACCGGGCGGCGGGAGGGCTTACGCGCCGGTCCCGCCGTCGCCAGGACCGAGCCCGCCAGGATCAGGGTGAAGGCCACCAGGATTCCGGGGGTGAGGCTCTCGTTCAGGAAGAGGGCTCCGGCCGCGACCGCCACCGCCGGGTTGACGTAGGTGATCACCGTCGCCCGGGTCGGGCCCGCCTCCTTGATCAGTTCCAGGAAGGCGACGAAGGCGACCGCCGTGCAGATCACGCCGAGGCCGGCCAGGGAGGCCAGGACGTGCGGCGGGGGGAGCCGTGACGGCCAGCTGGTCGCCGCCGCCGGGGCGTACACCAGGGCCGCCAGCGCCAGGCACGGGGCGGTCAGTTGGAGGGTCGGGACGTCCTTCAGGCGGCGCGAGGCGATCAGCGGGGCCGTCGCGTAGCCGAGGACCGTCAGCAGGACCTCCAGCAGGGAGCGGGCGTCGCCGCCCGTCAGGTGCGGGACGGTGAGGACCGTGACGCCGGTCAGACCGAGCAGGAGTCCCGTCACGCGGCGGGCGCCCAGCCGTTCCGTGGGGCCGAGGAGCCGGGCCGCGACCACCCCCACGATCGGTACGCCCGCTATCAGCAGACCCGCCGTGGAGCTGGAGAGATGGCGTTCGGCGTCCGTGAGCGTGAACCACGGGACGATGATCTCGATGCCCGCGAAGGCGAGCATCGGTCGCCAGTGCGTACGGACCGTCCGGGCCAGGCCGCCCTGCCGGAGGGCGAAGGGGAGCAGGAGGAGGGCGCCCAGGGCGCAGCGAGTGAAGACGACCATGGACGGGGAGAGCGTGTCCACCGCCACTTTGATCATCAGGTAGGGGATGCCCCAGACCACGCCCATGAGGGAGAACAGGAACCAGCCGCGTGCAGTCATACGGGGAGTCTCGGTCCGGTCAACGCCCGTGGTCTTGAACGCTGTTGCGGTACGCCGCCGGTGTCACCCCCAGCACCCGCCGGAACCAGCGCGTCAGATGCGCCTGGTCCGCGAAGCCCACCTGGGCCGCCACCTCGGCGGGACGGCCGCCCGCCTCCAGCAGGCCGCGGGCCCGGGTCACCCGGTGCTGCGCGAGCCAGGCGTAGGGCGGTATCCCCATCGTCGTACGGAAGGCGCGCAGGAGTTGGTAACGGGAGAGGGCGAAGTCCTCGGCGAGGCAGGCCAGTGAGGGCGGGGCGGTGAGTTCGTCGGCGAGGCGGTCGCGTACCGCGTGGGCGATCGCGGCGGCCCCCGGGACCGTGTCGGGTGCGGGGCGGGCGGTGGAGTGGCGGCGGGCGAGAGCGGTCAGCAGCCAGGGCAGGCGGGACTCCGTCTCCAACGGGTCCGGGCAGGCGCTGAGTTGGGTGTGCGCGGCGCGCAGGGCCGCGGCCAGTCGGGGGTCGTCGAGGAGGGGATCCCTGAAGTGCGGGAGGCCGCCCAGGGTGCCGTCGGTGAGGAGGGCGGGGTCGGCGTACAGGGCTCGGTAGGCGTAGCCGCCGGTGGTGCTTCCGGGGCCGCCGGTGTGCATCTCTCCCGGCGCGAGTACGACGATGGAGCCGGGGCCGGTGCGGACGTGGCCGCCGCGGTAGTCGATGAGTTCCGAGCCGCCGACGCAGACGCCGATCGTGAACTCGGCGTGGGCGTGCGGGGCGTAGACGTGGCGGTCGAAGCGGGCCGTCAGGAGGTCCAGCGGCGGCCCGGAGCGGCCCAGTCTCGCCCTGGTCCACAGGGCTTGTTCGCGTGTGTTCACCGGTCTCGGCTCCCGTTCGTTCGGTGTTCCCGAGGGTGCAACGCGCGGGGGCCGTTCCGCCATCCGGGGCGGGGCGGTGGATCAGCGGCCGGGGGCGAGCGCCCGTTCCAGGGTGTCGAAGGCCGCGAGCATGCGCGCGGTGTGGTCCTCGGCCAGTTCCGCGGCGCGTTCGCCCGCGAGCAGGCGGCGCGCGGTGGTGACGCAGACCGCGCGGTAGGCGGCGATGACCAGGGCCGCGGTGAGGGCGGGGTCGGGGGTCTCCGGGGCGGTCTCCGCCATGGCGGCGGCGAGGGCGTTCTCGATCTCCTCCAGGCTTTCACGGGCCCGGGCGCGCAGGGCGGGTGAGTCGATCACGACCTGCCAGAAGGCCGGGAACCTGTCGTTGAGTCCGGCCAACGGGTGCCGCTGGTCGAGGAGTTGGACGGCGAGGCGGCGGAGCGCGGCGAGCGGGCTCTCGCCGGGGCGGCGATGGCGTACCGCGCCGGTGAACACCTCGACGGCCTCCGGGACGCGGTCGAAGTACAGGTCCTCCTTGCGCGGGAAGTAGTTGAAGACGGTCATCGTGGAGACCTCGGCGCCGCGCGCCACCTCGGCCACCGACACCTGGTCGAAGCCGCGCTCCATGAAGAGCGCGGTGGCGATGTTCGAGATCCGCTGCCGGGTCGCGCGCTTCTTGCGCTCCCTCAGCGAGAGGACCTCGGCTCCGCCCCCGTCTCCGGCCCCGTCCCCGTGGCCGTCCTTACCTGCGCCTTCGCCTTTACCCATGCACCAAGTGTAGCGGATACAAATTTTTAGTGACTACACTCATTGCCATGAGCGCAGGCATGAGCACAGGCATGAGCACAGACATCAACGCCAGCGATGGCACAGACATGGCCGAGAACACCGACTACGACGTCGTGGTGGCCGGGGCCGGCCCCGTGGGGCTGCTGCTGGCGGCCGAGCTGAAACTCGGCGGGGCACGGGTGCTGGTCGTGGAGCGGCTGGCCGAGGTGGACGAGACGATCAAGGCGGGGGGTGTCAACTCCCAGACCTCCACGGCCCTTTACCGGCGGGGGCTGCTGCCCGCGCTGACCGGACTGCACGAAGAGACGATGAGCCGCTTCAAGGAGTTCATGCGGGCGCGGGCCGCCGACGACAGCGACCGGTCCGGCCCGCCGCCCAGGTCCGCCGGGCACTTCGCCGGGATAACGCTGAGCGCCGATCTGCTCGACGAGTCGGACCCCGCCTTCGCGGACATGGGCCCGGTCGAACGCCTCGCGCTCGTCCCGCAGGCCCCGCTGGAACGGCTGCTCGGCCGGCACGCCGACACCCTCGGCGTCGAGGTGCGCAGGCAGGTCGAGTTGACCGGTTTCGAGGCCGACGAGGACGACGGGGTGACGGTGCGCCTCGCACCCACGGACGGCTCCGCGCCGTATGCGGTCCGGGCCGGTTGGCTGGTCGGCTGCGACGGTGGCCGCAGCCTCGTACGCAAGCTCGCCGGACTGGCCTTCCCCGGTACCGCGCCGGAGATCACCGGCCGCCAGGCGATCGCCGACATGACCGGCACCGAATCGCTGCGGACCGGCTGGAACACCACGGCCACGGGGACGTACGCGTACGGTCCGATGCCGGGGCGGGTGCTCACCGTCGAGTTCGACGGGCCGCCCGCCGACCGTCAATCCCCGCTCACCGCGGCGGAGTTGCAGGCCAGTGTGCGCCGGGTGACCGGCGTCGACGTCACCGTCCAGCGGGTGCACTCGTCGACCCGGTTCACCGACAACTGCCGCCAGGCGGAGAGTTATCGCTCGGGCCGGGTGCTGCTGGCGGGCGACGCGGCGCACGTGCACTCGCCGTTCGGCGGGCAGGGGCTCAACCTCGGTGTCGGGGACGCGATGAACCTCGGCTGGAAGCTCGCCCTGGTGGTGCGCGGCCGGGCGCCGGTGGAGCTGCTGGACACGTACACGGCGGAGCGGCATCCGATCGGCGCCTGGGTGCTGGAGTGGACGCGCGCGCAGATCGCGGCGATGCGCCCCGAGCCGCACGCCCGGGCGCTGCGTGAGGTGCTCACCGACCTGACGCGCACGGTCGACGGCACGACGTACCTCGTCAAGCGGATCTCCGGCGTCTGGCAGCACTACGACCTGTCCGGCGGTCATCCCCTGACCGGCCGCAGCGCCCCCGACCTCGAACTCGCCGACGGCAGCCGCCTCGCCGACCATCTGCACACCGGCCGGGCCCTCCTCCTCGACCTCACCGACGACCCGAAACTCCGGGCGCGCGCCGACGGGTACCCGGACGTGGTGGACGTTCTTGCCGCCGTCTGCCCCCAACGGCCGGAGCTGGCGGGGCTGTTGGTGCGTCCGGACGGGATCACGGCATGGGCCGCGGACACCGGCGGCGACACCGGGGAGGCGGGGAGTCCGGAGGACGCGCTGCGGCGGTGGTTCGGCGAGCCCGCCGACAGCGCAGACCGCCCGTAGCGGGGGGCGGGCAGGGAGCGTACGGGGCAGCAACGGGCGCGTGGGGGGGGGAAGCGCGGGGAGGTCGCGTCCCGGCGCACCGCGCAGCCCGCCCCGCGCGGCCCGCCTCATGGAGCCCCGGCGTGCGGGCCGGTGCGCAGGCCCCTGCGGGTGGCCCGCAGGGCTGGCCGCCGCGACCGGTGCCACCCCGTACGCTGGCGCCGGGCCCCCCACCGCGAGGAGAGAATCACCGTGCTTGTCCTGCTGCCGCCGTCCGAAGGCAAGGCATCCTCCGGCCGGGGCGCCCCGCTGAAGCCGGAGACGCTGTCGCTGCCGGGGCTCGCCGCCGCCCGCGCGGCCGTGCTGGACGAGCTGGTCGACCTGTGCGCCGCCGACGAGGAGAAGGCGCGCGAGGTGCTCGGACTGAGCGAGGGGCTGCGCGGCGAGATCGCGAAGAACACCGGACTGCGCACGGCCGGGGCGCGGCCGGCCGGGGAGATCTACACCGGTGTCCTCTACGACGCCCTCGGCCTCGCCTCGCTGGACGCCGCCGCGAGGAAGCGGGCCGCGCGCTCGCTGCTGGTCTTCTCGGGGCTCTGGGGCGCGGTGCGGGTGACGGACCGCATTCCGTCGTACCGCTGCTCGATGGGGGTGCGGCTGCCGGGGCTGGGCGCGCTGGGCGCGTACTGGCGGGCGCCGATGGCGGCGGTCCTGCCCGAGGCCGCCGGGAACGGGCTCGTACTGGATCTGCGCTCCTCGGCGTACGCGACCGCGTGGCGGCCGAAGGGCGGGATCGCGGAGCGGACGGCGAGCGTACGGGTACTGCACGCGCCGACCCGGAAGGTCGTCAGCCACTTCAACAAGGCGACCAAGGGGCGGATCGTGCGCGGTCTGCTGTCGTCGCCGGCCGTGCCCGGGACGCCTGCCGAGCTGGTGGAGGCGGTGCGGGACCTCGGGTACACGGTGGAGGCGGCGGCGCCCGCGCGGGCGGGGCAGGCGTGGGCGCTGGACGTGCTGGTGGACGAGGTGCACTGACCAGCCCCCGCATGCATTGCAGTGTGCGCAACGCCCTTTGCGCAGGGTGCGGCACCTGGGCAGGATGACGCTATGGCCTCCTCATCTCCGTGCCCGCCCTCCGTACCGCTGCCCGCCTCGCCCCTCCCCGTTTCGCCCCTCCCCGCCCCCTCCCTGCTCGACCGGGCTCCCGTCGTGCCCGTCGTCGTACTGGAGGACGCCGGGGACGCCGTGCCGCTGGCCCGCGCGCTGGTGGCCGGCGGGCTGCCGCTGATCGAGGTGACGCTGCGGACGCCGGCCGCGCTGGACGCGGTGCGGGCGATCGCCGAAGAGGTGCCGGGGGCGGTCGTCGGTACCGGCACGGTGCTCACCGCGGAACAGGTGGCGCGGTCGGTGGCGGCGGGGGCGCGGTTCCTGGTCAGCCCCGGGTGGACGGAGCTTCTGCTGGAGGCGATGCGGGCGTCCGGGCTGCCGTTCCTGCCGGGGGTGTCGACCGCCACCGAGGTGGTCGCGCTGCTGGAGCGCGGGGTGCGGGAGATGAAGTTCTTCCCGGCCGAGGCGGCGGGCGGCACCGCCTATCTGAAGTCGCTGGCCGGGCCCCTGCCGCAGGCCCGGTTCTGTCCGACCGGCGGCATCGGGGCCGACTCCGCGCCCGAGTACCTGGCGCTGCCCAACGTCGGCTGCGTGGGCGGGAGTTGGATGGTCCCGGCGGACGCCGTCGGCGCCGGGGACTGGGCGCGGATCGAGGCGCTGGCCCGCCGGGCGGCCGGGCTCAGCGCAGGTGGGACGTGTCGTTGAAGAGACGGACGCTCGCGTTGCCGTCCGCGTAGTACGCCACCGTCGACAGCGAGGCCGCCGACAGCTCCATGCGGTACAGGGACTCCGGCGGGGCGCCCAGCGCCAGCCGTACCAGCGTCTTGATCGGCGTGACGTGGGTGACGAGCAGGACCGTACGGCCGGCGTGCTCCTCGGTCAGCCGGTCGCGGGCCGCCGCGACGCGGGTGGCGGTCTCCGCGAAGCTCTCGCCGTCGCCGGTCGGGCGGACGTCGGGGTCGGCGAGCCAGGCGGTCAGGTCGTCGGGGTAGCGCTCCCGGACCTCGCCGAAGGTCAGCCCCTCCCAGGCGCCGAAGTCCGTCTCGCGCAGGCCCTCGTCGGTCGTCACGTCCAGGCCGAGGCGGTCCGCCACCGCGGCGGCGGTCTCCCGGGTGCGGGTCAGGGGGGAGGCGACGATCCGCTCGACGGTGCCGCGGGCGGCGAGGGCCGTCGCGACCCGTTCGGCCTGGGCGCGGCCGGTGGCGGAGAGGGACGGGTCGGTGCCGCCGCTGCCGGAGAAGCGTTTCTGGGGGGTGAGGAGGGTCTCGCCGTGGCGGAGGAGGACGAAGGTGGCCGGGGCGCCCATGTCGGCGGGTGCGCCCCAGCCGACCGACGGCCGCGTCGCGACGTTCCGGGCGGCCCGCAGATCGGCCGCGGCCTTGCCGGCCGCCTGCGCGGTGCCGGTACCGGTACCGGCACCTGAGCCTGTTCCCGTGCCTGAGCCTGTGCCCGTGCCTGTTCCCGTGGGCCGGGCGGCCGGGCGGGAGGCCGGCAGGTCCGCCGTCGACGCCGACGCCGACCAGCGCTCGCCCCGCTTCCCCGCGTCCATCGCCTCGTTCGCCAGCCGGTCCGCGTGCTTGTTCCGCTCGCGCGGGATCCACTCGTACGTGACGCGGGTGGCCGGGAAGACCCCGCCCGCCTCGGCCGCCAGGGGCTTCATGTCGGGGTGTTTGATCTTCCAGCGGCCCGACATCTGCTCGACGACGAGCTTGGAGTCCATCCGGACGTGGATCGTGGCGGCCGGGTCCAGGGTGTGGGCGGCGCGCAGGCCGGCGAGCAGGCCGCGGTACTCGGCGACGTTGTTCGTGGCGACCCCGATGTACTCGGCCGTCTCCGCCAGGGTCTCCCCCGTGGCCGCGTCGAGCACCACGGACCCGTAGCCCGCGGGCCCCGGGTTGCCCCGGGAACCGCCGTCTGCCTCGACAATGAACTCCCGCACGGCGAACGCTCCTTGGACGTCTTACAGACCGGACTCGGACGTACGCACCAGGATGCGGCGGCAGTTCTCGCAGCGCACCACCGTGTCCGGCGCCGCCGCGCGGATCTCGTTGATGTCGGTGATCGCCAGCTCCTGGCGGCAGCCCTGGCAAGTCCGCTGGTAGAGCCTGGCCGCGCCGACGCCGCCCTGCTGGGCGCGGAGCTTGTCGTAGAGCTTGAGCAGCTCCGCGGGGATGACGCCCGCGATCACCTCGCGCTCCTTGGTGACGGAGTCCTCCTCGCCGTCGAGCGACGCGAAGGCGGCGTCGCGGCGGGCCGTCGCGTCGCCGATCCTCGACTCGACGGAGGAGACCCGGCCGGTGAGTTCACCGACCCGCTCCTGTGCGGACTCGCGGCGCTCCATGACTTCGAGGACGACGTCCTCCAGGTCGCCCTGGCGCTTGGCGAGGGAGGTGATCTCGCGCTGGAGGTTCTCCAGGTCCTTGGAGGAGGTGACGGCACCGGAGTCCAGGCGCTGCTGGTCGCGGACGGAGCGCTGGCGCACCTGGTCCACGTCCTGCTCGGCCTTGGTCTGCTCGCGGGCGCAGTCGCTCTCCTCGGTCTGCGCGGCGACCAGGAGGTCGCGCAGCTGTGTGAGGTCCTTGGTCAGCGAGTCGATCTCGGTGTGCTCCGGCAGCGACCGGCGCTTGTGGGCGAGCTGCTGGAGGCGTACGTCGAGGGCCTGGACGTCGAGGAGTCGGATCTGGTCGGCGGGCGCGGCGTTCAGTTGGGGGCTCCCAGGGGGTCAGTGAGGGTGGAGGACGCCGCGTGGGCGGTCCAGGGGTCGGTGACCGTCTTCGAGACGTGGACCCGCAGGCCCCAGCCCGCGCGGTCGGAGACCGCGTCGAGCTGGGTGGCGGCCAGCTCGCACCAGGGCCACTCGGTGGCCCAGTGTGCGGCGTCGAGCAGCGCCAGCGGAGCGCGGGCGCTGTCGGCGGCGAACTCGGAGACGGGGTGGTGGCGCAGGTCCGCGGTGAGGAAGGCGTCGACGCCCGCCGCGCGTACCGCGTCGAGGAGGCTGTCGCCGGAGCCGCCGCTGACGGCCACGGTGCGGACCAGGGCGTCGGGGTCGCCGGCGACGCGGATGCCCTGCGCGGTGGCGGGCAGCCGTTCGGCGGCGCGGGCGGCGAGTTCGCGGACGGTGAGCGGGTGGTCCAGGGCGCAGACCCGGCCGAGGCCGCGGCGGCCCGCGGGGTCGGTGGGGTCCGGTACGAGCGGTCCCTCGATCCGCAGGTCGAGCGCGCCGGCGAGGGCGTCGGAGACTCCGGGGTCGGCGCGGTCGGCGTTGGTGTGGGCGACGTGCAGGGCGATGTCGTGCTTGATCAGGGTGTGCACCACCCGGCCCTTGGGGGTCGAGGCCGCGACCGTGGTCGTACCGCGCAGATAGAGCGGATGGTGGGTGACCAGCAGGTCGGCGCGGAGCCGTACGGCCTCCTCGACGATCCCGGCGACCGGGTCGACGGCGAACAGCACGCGGGTGACGTCCTGTTCGGGGTCGCCCACGACGGTACCGACCGCGTCCCAGGACTCGGCCCGCTCGGCGGGCCAGAGCTCCTCCAGCGCGGCGATGACTTCAGACAGACGGGGCACGGGTGAAAGGCTACCTGGCCGCACTGCGGGGCTGAACCGCCGGAAGCGGGCGGCCGGCCTGCCCGGCCCCGGTCAGCACAAGCGCCTCCGTTTCCTCTGGTGAATCGTTCCTTGGCCACCCTTATGTGTGAACCGGGTGCTCGTCGGACCCCCGCCCGTACGTGCGAAAACTAGTTTCGTCGCCGGAGGTGATCGACCGATGACGGCCTGTGCGATCGAAGCCGCGGCGGAGGACGGGGACGAGGACGAGCGGACCGGATGCGTGATCACGGCGGCCGGCACGTACGGCGCCCGTCTCGCGACGGCCGGCGGCTGTCTCTTCCCGGAGCGCTGGACGCTCGACGGCCCCGAGCCCTACGCCGTGCCGCTGCCCGGCAACCAGCCGGAGGAGCCCGGCACCGAGGTCCAGCCGATGGCCGACGGCCGGGTGCTCATCCGGCGGCTGGTCGACGGACGGCACTCCTTCTCCTTCCTGTACCCGACCGGGCCCGGCACGGGTGAGCTGCCGCTCGGCGCGGTCGAGTACCCGGACGCCGCCACCCGGCTGCGGCTGCTGCCGCCGGCGCCGGGCGGCGACACGGCGTACGCCCTCGCCGTGGGCCCGCGTTCCTCGGTGGTGTGGCTCGTCGCGGGCGGCGCCTTCGGGCCGGAGCGGGCGGCGGTGATCCCGGGGCGCTGTGCGGGCGGGGTCTGGCTGGACCGGCGGGGCCGGATGCTGGCCCTGGACCGGGAGACCGGCGGCCGGACCAAGACGGTCGTGGTGGACCTGGAGCGGGGCGGTGAGGTGTCGCCGCTGCTCCAGATCGCGGCCGACAGCGACGACCGGCTGCTGCTCGCCGATCCGGACAGCGGGCTGCTGCTGATCCGCTCGGACGCGCCGTCGCCGGGGCGGGACCGGCTGGGCTGGGGGGTGCTGGGGAGCACGCTGCCGGTGCGGTTCCCGGAGTCGTTGCGGCTGCCCGACCGCGCGGTGACGCCGTTCGCGGTCCAGCCGGGGCAGGTGCTGACGCCGGAGAGCTGCGCGGTGGCCCTGCGGATCGAGGGCCCGGCCGGCGGCTGGGTCGGGATGTGGCGGCCCGCGCTGCGCCGGGTGCTCCATCTCCCGGCTCCGCAGGGGTGGTTGGCCGGCGCGGGGTGGTGGACGGAGGACGGGGTGCTGCGGCTGCCGTACGCCACGGCGGAGACTCCGTGCGGGGTGGCGCGGCTGACGGTGCCCACGGGGACGGGGGGCTCCGGCGCGGGGGGTCCGGTGCGTGACGGGACGGCTGCCGCCTCCGGGGAGGGTGCGCCGCGGCCGTCGGAACCGGACCCGGCGGTGCCGGTCGTGGCGCGTCCGGTACCGCTGCGGGAGGCGCCGCTCGACGGCCGGACGGCCGTCGGACAAGGAAGTGACGCGGCTTCGTAACGAACCCGTCCCGGTCGGCACACCGCCGCGCTTCACCCCGTTCGGCGCCGGATAAGATCGCCGGGCTTTTGAAGGATCATGTCGACGGGGTGAAGTATCCGATGAACAACACGAGCAGCACGCAGACCATGTCTGCCGAGGCGCCGGAGACCTCCGGTCATGGCAGGCACCGGGGTCCTGTCTCGGTCCAGGAACGGGAGTCGGCCGCGCACGGCCGGCACCGCAAGCAGTCGTCCGAGCAGTCCGAACACGCGGCAGCCTGACGTCGTTTCAGGCGGCTCACCGCAGGTGGCCCCGCTCGTCTCCGGACGGGCGGGGCCGTTCCGTTGTCCGGCCCGTGTTGCCTACGGCCGCTCCCGTTTCAGTCCGAGCACCTCGGCCGCCGCGAACGTTTCGCCGTCCGGGCGCTGTTGGAAGTACGGAGTGAGTACGGCGTCCAGCTCGTCGTGGCTGAAGGTGTCCTGCTTGCTGTCGAAACGGGCCTGCACACGCGGGCGTTCGAGGACCGCGACCATGCCGCCGTGCACGACGAGCACCTGGCCGTTGACGCGTCCGGCGGCGGGCGCGGCCAAGTAGCCGACGAGCGGGGCGACATGCTCGGGGGCGAGCGGGTCCAGGCCGTCGTCCCCCGCTCCGAGGCCGGCGAAGACGTCCTCGGTCATCCGGGTGCGGGCACGGGGGCAGATGGCGTTCGCGGTCACGCCGTACTTGGCGAGGGCGAGGGCGGTCGAGGTGGTCAGGCCGACGATTCCGCCCTTCGCCGCCGCGTAGTTGGGCTGTCCGGCGGAACCGGCGACGAACGCCTCGGAGGAGGTGTTCACGATCCGGCCGTGGACCGGGGCGCCCGCCGCCTTGGAGCGCTCGCGCCAGTGCGCGGCGGCGAAACGGGTCGTGTTGAAGTGGCCCTTGAGGTGGACCCGGATCACCGAGTCCCACTCGTGCTCGGACATGGAGAAGACCATGCGGTCGCGCAGGATGCCCGCGTTGTTGACGAGGATGTCCAGCTTGCCGTACTCCGCGATCGCCAACTCGATGAGTGCATGGGCCTGTTGGAAGTCGGCGACATCTCCGGTGTGGGCGGTGGCCCGGCCGCCCGAGGCGCGGATCTCGGCGACGACCTCTTCGGCGGGGCCCGCGGAGGCCGCCCCCGAGCCGTCCCTGCCCGGTTGTCCGTAGTCGTTGACGACGACGGCGGCGCCGAGCCGGGCGAGTTCGAGCGCCTCGGCGCGGCCGAGTCCGCGGCCGGCGCCGGTGACGATCGCGCAGAGCCCGTCGAGTGGCAGTGACATCGAGGTCCTTTCGAGGAGGGGGGTCAGAGCTCGACGCAGGTGCGCAGGGCCGCGCCGGTGCGCATCTGGTCGAGGGCCTCGTTGATGTCGGCCAGCGGCACCCGGTGGGTGATGAGGCTCTCCAGGTCGATACGGCCGGCCCGCCACAGGGCGATCGTCCGCTCGTAGGAGCGCAGGACGTCCCCGCCGCCGTACATCGAGGGCAGGATGCGCTTCTCGTCGAAGAACAGCTCGAACATGTTGAGCTGGAGGAAGTCGTCGAGGGCGCCGGCGCCGACGATGACGAGGGTGCCGCCGCGGCGGGTGTGGTCGTAGGCGGTGCGGGCGGTGGCGGAGCGGCCGACGACCTCGAAGACGTAGTCGAAGCCCTCGCCGCCGGTGACCCGCTCCCTGGCGTCGGGCAGCTCGTCCGGCGAAACCGCCGTGGTGGCGCCGAAGTCGAGCGCGGCCTCACGGCGGGAGGCGACCGGGTCGACGGCGACGATCTCGGCGGCGCCCCTGAGCCGGGCGCCCTGGATCGCGGAGATGCCGACGCCGCCGCAGCCGATCACGGCGACCGACGAACCGGCCGCCACGTCCGCGGTGTTGAGGGCGGCGCCGAGGCCGGTGGTGACCCCGCAGCCGATGAGGGCCGCGATGTCGTAGGGCACGTCGTCGGGGATCGGTACGGCGCAGCCCGCGTCGACGACGACCTCCTCGGCGAAGGTGCCGGTGCCGGCGAAGCCGAAGACGTCACCGCCGGGACGGCGGAAGTTGGGCGTGCCGGCGTTCACGAACCCGGCCAGGCAGAGTTCGGTCTGACCGCGTCCGCAGGCCGGGCAGGCGCCGCAGGCCGGCAGCCAGCAGACGACGACCCGGTCGCCGGGCTTCACGTGCTTGACGCCGTCGCCGACTTCGACGATCTCGCCGGCGCCCTCGTGACCGGGCACGAACGGCGCGGGCTGCGGCAGGACGCCGGCCATCGCGGACAGGTCCGAGTGACAGAGCCCGGTGGCGCGGACCCGGATCCTGACCCGGCCGGGCCCGAACCCCACCGCCTCGACGTCGTCGAGGACTTCCAGTTTGTCCTGGCCGATCTCGTGCAGTACGGCTGCGCGCATGCTGCGGCTCCCCTCGACTCTGGGCTGGCTCAGGAGTGTTCGACGATCGTGTCGGCGAGGACGGGCGCGTCGTCCCGTTCGGCCACGCCCACGGCGACGCGTACGGCGCCGTCGCCGCGCCACATCCGTACCCGCAGGGTCTCGCCGGGGAAGACGACCCCGGCGAAGCGCGTGGCGTAGGAGCGCACCCGGCTCACGTCGCCGTCGAGCAGGGTGTCGACGACCGCCTTGAGTGTCATGCCGTAGGTGCACAGCCCGTGCAGGATGGGCCGCTCGAAGCCGGCGAGCTCGGCGAACCCGGGGTCCGCGTGCAGCGGGTTCCAGTCTCCGGAGAGGCGGTAGAGGAGGGCCTGGTCCTCGCGGATGTGCCGTTCCACCGTCTTGTCGGGGTCGCCGGCCGGGGGTTCGAGGCGGGTGGAGGGGCCGCGGTCGCCGCCCCAGCCGCCCTCGCCGCGTACGTAGATCTGTGCGTCGCTGGTCCACAACGGGCCCTCGGCATCGGCGACTTCGGTGCGCATGACCAGGACGGCCGCCTTGCCCTTGTCGTGGACGGCGGCGATCCGGCCCGTGGCGGTGGCGGTGCCGCTGACCGGGATCGGGCGGTGGATCTCCAGCGACTGGCCGCCGTGCAGGACCCTGGCGAGGTCGACGTCGACGCCGGGCATGGAGAGACCGCTGATCACGCCGGGTGAGCCGTTGCCCGCGACGGTGGCGAAGCTGGGCAGTACGTGCAGCCGGGACTCCAGGGTGTAGCGCAGCTCGTCGGGGTCGGTCGCCGGGGTTCCGGCGCCGAGGCCGAGGTGGTAGAGCTGGACGTCCTTGGTGTTCCAGGAGATCTCGCCGGTCCGGGGTTCGGCTGCGAGAGCCAGGGCTGCGTCGATGGGCATGGGGCTCCTGATCGCCGGTGGTCGAAGACCTCGGTGCGGCCGTCCGCACCGTCGGCCGCACCGAGGTCGTCACGGGCCGACCTAGAACGCGTTCCAGTCCGGCGCCCTTCTGTATAGCCGAGCGCCCTGTACTTGTGAAGGCTCCTGACGCCGTGTCAGGTCGGGGTTCGCGGCGGCACCCGTGACATTTGTCCCGCCCGACTCCGTACATGCGCATCTGCCGGACGGGGGGCGCGGATCCGTACCGTCCAAGGCATGACGCGGACAGATGGGACAGAACACGCGGTCGCCTTCGCGGGGGCGGTCAAGACCTTCGGCGAGGTGCGCGCCGTGGACGGGGTGGACCTGGGGATCGCCCGCGGCGAGACCGTCGCGCTGCTCGGCCGCAACGGCGCGGGCAAGTCGACGGCGATCTCCCTGCTGCTCGGGCTGAACGCGCCCGACGCGGGCACGGTGGAGGTGTTCGGCGCGGCCCCCGGGCAGGCGGTGCGCGCGGGCCTGGTCGGCGCCATGCTCCAGGAGGCGCGGGCGGTGCCCCGGGTCACCGTGCGGGAGCTGGTCGCCTTCGTGGCCGGCCGCTATCCCGCGCCGATGCCCGTCGCGCGCGCCCTGGAGCTGGCCGGCATCGGCGAACTGGCCGGGCGACGGGTGGACCGGCTCTCCGGCGGCCAGACGCAGCGGGTACGGTTCGCGGTCGCGCTGGCCGGCGACCCCGCGCTGCTCGTCCTGGACGAGCCGACCGCCGCGCTCGACGTGGAGGCGCGGCACGCCTTCTGGGACTCGATGCGCGCCTACGCCCGGCGCGGACACACCGTGCTGTTCTCCACGCACTACCTCGACGAGGCGGACGCGCACGCCGACCGGATCGTCGTCATCGACCGCGGCCGGATCGTCGCCGACGGCACCGGCGAGCAGCTCAAGCGGGCGGCCGGCGGCAGCCTCGTCTCGGTCGACCTGGCGGGCCGCCCCACCGAGGGCCTCGCCCGACTGCCCGGCGTCCGCTCGCTGGAGGTGCGCGGCGACCGCGCGCTGCTGCGCACCGACGACTCGGACGCGACCGTGATCGCCCTGGCCGCACTGGGCGCGATCCGCGGCCTGACGGTCACCCCGGCCTCGCTCGACGACGCCTTCCTCGCCCTGACCACCCCTGAGACGGAGACGGTGTGATGCTCGACTACCTGCGGCTCGAAGTACGCCGGACGCTGCGCGACGCCGGCTTCGTGATCGGCGGGATCGCCATGCCGGTGATGATGTACCTGCTCTTCACCAACCTCGGTGGCGACGACGGCGGTTACCGGGCGCAGGCCATGGTCGGCATGGCCGCCTACGGCGCGGTCGGCTCGGCGCTGAACACCGGCGGCGGGGTCGCCGAGGACCGGGCGATCGGCTGGCTGAGGCAGCTGCGGGTGACCCCGATGACCCCGCGCCAGGTGGTCCTCGGCCGGGCGCTGACCGGTTCGGTGACCGTGCTGCCGTCGATCGTCGCGGTGCTCGCGGCGGGCGGTGTGGTCAACGGCGTACGGCTGGACGCCTGGCAGTGGGGCGGGCTCGCGCTGCTGCTGTGGCTGGGCTCGGTCCCCTTCACGCTGCTCGGGCTCGGCAACGGCTACGGCCTGACCGGGCAGACCACCGGCGTGGCGAACATGGCCTGCAATCTGGGGCTCGCGGTGGTCGGCGGCCTCTGGTTCCCGGTCAGCCTCTTTCCCGGCTGGCTGCGCGCGCTGTCCGCGTACACCCCGACCAACCGCTTCGCCCAGCTCGGCACGTCGGTCGTCGACGGGCACGCGCCGGCGCCGGGCGCGGTGGTCGTTCTGACGGTGTGGCTGCTCGCGTTCGGTTCGTACGCTGTGCTGGCGTACCGCCGGACCGGGCGGACCGTGTGAACGGGGGGATGCGGGACATGTCCTGGATGCGGGGGATCAGCTGCCGGATACGGGCCGGGCGGGCGGCGCGGATCCGGTGGAGGGCCGACATGGAGCGGTACAAGGCCGCCCGGAAGGAGGCGCGCCGGACCGGCGGCAAGGAGCCGGAGGACCCCGGGCCGCCGCCGACCGGCTTCTCCCTGCTGCCGTGGCTGCTGATGGGGATGGGGTCCTTCTCCAACCTCCTCCAGGGCAAGGGCGCCAACCCCTGGCTCGGCGGCCTCGGCCTGTTCGCCTTCAACTCCCTTTACATCTATGTGGTGTTCCGCGCCTTCGTGAAGGAGGCCCGCGAGGCGCGCCCGACCCGCGTCGCGCTGGTCCTGATGGGCCTGATCACCTGCGGCCTGGCCCTCGGCTACGGCGGCAGCTGGCTGTACTTCTTCCCGCTGCTGGGCCTCGCCACGGGTGCCGTGCTGCGCGGACGGTGGCTCGGCAGGACCGGTCTGGCGCTGACCGTGCTGGCGGCGGCGGTCTCCACGTACCGGGCGGGCTGGGACGCGATCAACGTCGCCTACGGCACGTTCCTGTCGACGATGGTGACCGCGGCGATCCTCTCCCTCTCCGAGGCCGTACGCGAACTGCGGGACGCCCGGGAGGAGTTGGCCCGGCGCGCGGTGGAGAAGGAGCGGATGCGCTTCTCCCGGGACCTGCACGACCTGCTCGGCCACACCCTCTCGGTGATCGTGGTGAAGTCCGAGGCGGCCCGCCGGCTCGCGCCCCGTGACCTGGACGCGGCACTGGCCCAGGTCACCGACATCGAGGCGGTGGGCCGGCAGGCGCTGACCGAGATCCGCGAGGCGGTGACCGGCTACCGCGAGGGCAGTCTCGCCACGGAGCTGGACCGGGCCCGCTCCGCCCTGTCGGCGGCGCGCGTCGAACCCGTGGTCCGCCTCTCCGGTGCCCCGCTGACCCCGCAGAGCGAGGCCCTGCTGGGCTGGGTGGTGCGGGAGGCGGTGACCAACGTCGTCCGGCACAGCGACGCGGACCGCTGCGAGATCACGGTCGACGGCGTGCTGGACCGGATCCGGCTGACCGTCACGGACAACGGCACCGGTACCGGTACGCCGCGGACCGGCCCCGCCGACGGGGTCGGCGGAACCGGCCTCAAGGGCCTGACGGAACGCCTGGCGACGGCGGGCGGCTCCCTGCGGACCGGCCCGTCGCCGCGCGGCGGCTTCTCCGTCACCGCCGAACTCCCGGTGGAGTCGGCGGACTTGGCCCCTTCCGCTGTCTCTACGGGGCCCAGGGAGCCGTGACCACCCAGCTGACGTCGTCCGTCCACGAGGTGGCGCTGTCCCAGGTGTTGGAGCCGCCGTCGCTCGCTATGTAGACGTTGAGGTTGTAGTGCCGGAGGAACTTCGCCGGGTAGTTGTACGACGCGAACGAGGTGCCCGTCCCGCTCTTGCCCGTCGTCGGACAGAACGTGGCGTCGGCTCTGAACTGGGTTGTGCCGACCATGGGTTGGCGCAGCAGCTGGTAGTTGTAGTGGCGCAGGAAGTCGCCCGGATAGTTCCGTGACTCGAAGGAGACGCAGGAGGAACTGGCCAGGCCCCGGCGGACGATCCAGGTGGCGTCGCTCTTGTCCAGGGCCGAACTGCTCGACGTGATCGGCGAGACGACCGCCGCGTTGTTCTGGTGGCGGACGTAGTCGGTCGTGCAGCAGGCGGTGGTGGCGCGCAGCGAGATCTCCGAGCCCGGGGTCAGCGTGCCGGTGGAGCCGGTCGAGGCGCCGTAGCCGACGGAGACGATGTTGGCCTGCACCGAGTTGTCTGCCGCGTCCGTGGGGATGCCCGAGGTCATGACGCCCTCGAAGAAGGAACCGATGGAGCCGTTGCTGTTGTCGCCGCCGGTGCCGAGGACGATCGCGCCCTCCTGGTGCATCGGGGAGTACCCACTGGTGGTGGGTTCACCACCGGAATAGGTGGTGGTGAGACTGCCCGATTGGGCGTTGCCGTATTTCAGCGCGAAATGGTCCTGACCGTTGTTTTTCAGCAAAGCGGTGACGAATGGCGTGGCCCCGGTGCCGGTGTTCGCCGTGTTCTTGCTGTACCCGGAGTCGGACTGGAAGAGACCGTTCTCCAGGTCGGCCTGGACCCACGGCCCCTGGCCGTAACACGGGGAGAACCAGCACTCGGTGCCGAAGTTGATGGCGTCCATGTGCCCGTTGCCGGTGTCCAGGTTGTTGGTCTCGGCGTTGCCGTAGTCGAAGCAGCAGCTGCCGTTCACGTGGGTGCCGGAGGTCACCATGTACATCCCCTCGGCGCCCCCGTTGGTGGCGACGCCCGAGGTGCTGTTGTCGCGGTAACCCATGCCGGCCGAGATCTCCAGGCCGTACACCTGGTGGCCGCCCACCGTCACCGGCAGCGCGTCCGCCGGGGCACCGACGTCGGCCGCGCCGGCGCCGCCCGCGCCCTCGACCGTGAGGTCGTTGTGGCGGGCGGACTGGTCGTAGATCTTGGTGATGAGGCACGTGGTGCCGGAACAGAAGGAGTCCTGGGCCGCCGCGTTGGCGTACCCGCCGGCCGCGAGCACCCCGATATTGGCGGTGGCGCTGTCGGAGGCCCGCCGCACCTGGTAGAGCGAGCCGCCGTAGGACGAGTAGAGCGCCCGGACGAGACTGTGCGCGGCCACGCAGGGGGTGCCGGCGGTGGCGTAGATGTCGCACGGGAGGGAGGTCGCGGCCGAGGCCTGCGGGACGCCGACGGCGAGGGCGAGGACGGTCACGAACGCCGAGAGCACGGCCAGAAGCACGTTTCTCGCCCGGCCGAACCGGCGTGGCCGGGAGCGCGGAGGCTTGGGGATCACGGGGCACCTCTTCCGAACCTGGGGGGCAGTGCGGGTGGGTTGCGCTGTGGGGCTGTGCAGGTGTGGAGCCGTGCTGTGGGGGTGCGGTGGTGCGGGGTGGAGCACGGCACCTGGTCGATATACCGGACGCTGTTCGATCGATATCCCGAACCCATTCGCGATCGAAATGCCGAACGTTTACGGAACCGGCCCGGCGGACATTTCCTCGGGGCCGACGGAATACCGAGGGCGATTGTTTGCCCGCAGCCGGAGGGCGTCAAGACTCGCGGAGTCGAAGAATGCGGAGTTTTTGGCGAACGCCCCCGGCCTTACCCTGGGCCCGTGGATGAGATGCCCCGGGACCACCGGCCCGCCAAGTCCGTCAGAGTCCTGCTCGCCGAGGACCAGGGCATGATGCGCGGCGCGCTCGCCCTCCTCCTCGGCATGGAGGAGGACCTGGAGGTCGTGGCCCAGGTGGCGACCGGCGACGCCATCGTGGACGCGGCGCTGCTGCACCGCCCGGACGTGGCCCTCCTCGACATCGAACTGCCCGGCATGAGCGGCCTGGACGCGGCGGCCGAACTGCGTGAACAGGCCCCGGACTGCCGGGTGTTGATCCTCACCACCTTCGGCAGGCCGGGCTATCTGCGCCGCGCGATGGAGGCCGGCGCGGCCGGCTTCCTGGTGAAGGACGGCCCCGTGGAGGACCTGGCCGCGTCCATCCGCCGGGTCCTCACCGGCGAGACGGTGATCGACCCGGCGCTAGCCGCCGCCGCGTTGAGCGCCGGCCCGAATCCCCTCACGGCCCGTGAGCGCGATGTGCTCAAGGCCTCGGCCGACGGCGCGACGGTCTCCGACATCGCCGCCAGGCTCCACCTCTCGGAGTCCACCGTCCGCAACTACCTCTCCTCCGCCATCGGCAAGACGGCCACCCGCAACCGCATGGAGGCGATGCGGGAGGCCCGCCACCAGGGCTGGCTGTGAGCCGACCGGCCCACCGGCTTCCCTGACCGGGGCAGGGCGGCCGGTTTCCCCCCAACTGGGCAGCGTGCGTGGGCCGTTCCGCGCCTGATGCCGGATCGCGGGCTCGTTGACGGGTGACGGGGAGGCGCCCGACTCGCCGGAGGTGCCGGTCCAGGTCGCCGGTCGCGTCAGGCGCCGGGTGTCAGCGTCGCGAGGTCGAGGACGGTCTTTCCGCGGTGCGGGCCCGTTGCCGCGGCCGTGTGGGCCTCGGCCGCGCGGTCGGCGGGGAACACCGCCTGGACCGGTACCCGGAACCGTCCCCGCACCGCCAGTTCCGCGGCGCGTTCCAGTCCGTGGCACCCGTCCGGCTGGCCGCCGTAGCGGCCGAGCGAGAGGCGTACCCCGCGGCCGGGACCGGTGAAGTCCGCGAGCGTGACGACGGACTCCGGGCGGCCGGTGAGGGCGACGAGTTCGTCCAGCGAGCCCGCCCCGGCCACGTCGAGGGCGCGGTCGATCCGGGGGATGCCGAGGGAGCGGACCCGTTCGGCCAGGCCGGGCCCGTAGGCGACCGGGGTCGCGCCGAGGGAGGCGAGGAAGTCGTGGCTGCCGGGTCGGCCGGTCCCGAGCACACGGGCCCCTCGCGCCACCGCCAGCTGCACAGCGATGCTTCCGACGCCGCCCGACGCCCCGTCGATGAGGAGTGTCGTGTCCCGCTCCTCGGCGAGGCCGAGCAGGTCCAGGGCCCGGGTCGCCGTCTCGACACCCGTCGCCGCGGCGCCCGCCTCGCGCCAGGACCAGCCGGCCGGCTTCGCCGCCCAGAACGCGAGAACCGCGAACTGCGCGCTCGCCCCGCCCAGCCGGGCGAGGTCGACCGCGCCGAACACCTCGTCGCCGACCGCGTGGCCCGTGACCCCCGCACCGACCTCGTCGATCACACCGGCCGCGTCCACCCCGGGGATGTGCGGCAGAACGAGGCTGTCACCCGTGGGCGAGTCGCCGGCCCGCAGCGCGAGATCGACCGGGGCCACCCCCGCCGTGCGCACCGAGATCCGTACCTCGCCCGGGCCCGCGTGCGGCTCGGGCACGGATCCGACGCCGAGTACCTCCGGGAGACCGAACCGCTCGAACCGTACCGCGCGCATGATCCACCTCTCCTGCCCGGACCGTCCGGGCGTCGGCACACGGTAGACATGGAGGTGGAGCAGCTGATCCGGATCAGGTCGAAGTGAGAGGCACGGCGAGCACAGTGACTCGGAAAACCCGCACCGACGCGGAGGACAACCGTCGGCGCATCCTCGCGGTCGCCCGCGCCGCCTTCGCCGCCGAAGGGCTCGACCTGCCGATGCGGGAGATCGCCCGCCGCGCCGGCCTGGGCATCGCCACCGTCCACCGGCACTTCCCCGCACGCGCCGACCTGGTCACCGCGGCGCTCGCCGAGCACGTCGCGGCCTGCCGCGCGGACATGCGGGCCGCCCTCGAAGATCCCGACCCATGGCGCGCCCTCAGCGGCATCGTCCGCCGCTTCGCGGAGCACCGGTTGCGGGACCGCGGCCTGAACGAGGCGCTGTTCGGCTCCCATCCGGCGGCCGCCGCCTTCGCTGCCGACCGCCACGAGCAGGCGCGGGCGCTGGGGCAGCTCGTCGACCGGGCCCGCGCCACCGGCGTCGTCCGCCCCGACATCGGCGTGAACGACGTACGCGTCTGCCTGGCGGCCATCGCCTCCTTCCGCCTCACCCGTCCCGCCACCGGTCTCCACCGCCTCGTCGACCTCCTCCTGACCGGTCTGACGGCGGAGCACGGACTCCCCGCGGACAGCGCCCCCGCCCTCTCCCCTCCCGGCCGCTAACCCGCCCCCTGGACCGACCGCAGCAGGGTCACCACCGCCGCCCCGCCGAGGCCGATGTTGTGGGCGAGTCCCACATCGGCGCCGGGCACCTGGCGCGCTCCCGCCTCGCCCCTCAACTGCCATACCAGTTCGGCGACTTGGGCGATCCCGGTGGCGCCGAGGGGATGGCCCTTGGAGATCAGGCCGCCGGAGGGGTTCACCACCCAGCGTCCGCCGTAGGTCGTCGCCCCGGACTCGACGAGGTTGCCCGACTCGCCCGGCGCGCACATGCCGAGCGCCTCGTACGTGAGCAACTCGTTGACGGAGAAGCAGTCGTGGAGCTCCACGACGTCGATGTCGTCGATGCCGAGTCCGGACCGTTCGTAGACCTGGCGGGCGGCCTCCCGCGACATGGCGCGGCCGACGACGTCGAGGCACGAGCCGGACGCGAAGGACTCCTCGGTGTCGGTGGTCATCGCCTGCGCGACGATCTCGACGAGGCCGGTCGGCCCCCGGCGCTCGGCGAACCGTTCCGACACCACCACGGCCGCCGCCGCGCCGTCGGAGGTCGGCGAGCACTGGAGTCTGGTGAGCGGCCGGTGGACGACGCGGGCGGCGAGGATGTCGTCGACGTCGTACACGGTTCGGAACTGGGCGTTGGGGTTGTGCGCGGAGTGCCGGTGGTTCTTGGCGGCCACGGCGGCGAGCTGCGCCTCGGTCGTGCCGTACCTCCGCATGTGCTCGCGGGCCGCGTCGCCGAAGATCTGCGCGGTGGGCGGGGTCGCCTCGAAGCCGTGCCGGGCGGCCATCACGCCGTAGTGGCGGGCGACGGGTGAGGTCGCGAAGGAGTCGCCGTCCGAGCCGCCGCCGAGCGCGCCGCGCTTCATCTTCTCGAAGCCCAGCGCGAGGACGCAGTCGGCCGCTCCGCCCTCGACGAGCTGGCGGGCCAGCATCAGCGCGGTCGAGCCGGTCGCGCAGTTGTTGTTGACGTTGTAGACGGGGACGCCGGTGAGTCCGAGTTCGTAGGCGGCGCGCTGGCCGGCGGTCGAGGGCTGGAAGCAGTAGCCGACCGGGACCTGTTCCACCTCGGCGTAGGTGATCCCGGCATCCGCGAGGGCGGCACCACCGGCCTCCCGCACCATGTCCCAGTACTGCCACTCCCGGCTCTCGGGTTTCTCGAATCTCGTCATCCCGACGCCGGCGACATAGGCCTTCATGGCGGGCGAGATTAGAACACGTTGCACTCAATGACCAGGGATCTGACGGGAGACCAGATGTTCATGGGCGGGTCAAGATTTCGTTAGTGCGCCGAAGCATCGGAATAGTTGCCCATGCATACGAGGTTTACCCTGCACTTATCCCGCACGGATCAACCGGCTCCACCCACTCCCCTGCCCGGAGGCCTTACTTCATGACGCGCACGTCGACCGACCAGCCCGCACGGAGGCCGTCCGGCGCCGTCGTGCCGGTGCTCGCCTTCGCGGGCATCGTTGTCGCGGTGATGCAGACCCTGCTCGTCCCGGTCATCAAGGACCTGCCGCAGCTGCTGAGCACCGAGCCCAGCAACGCGACCTGGGTCCTGACCTCCACCCTTCTCTCCGGCGCCGTCGCCACCCCGATCATGGGCCGCCTCGGCGACCTCTACGGCAAGCGGCGGATGCTGATCACCAGCCTCGCCGTGATGGTGGCCGGCGCCCTGGTCAGCGCCCTCACCAGCGATCTGCTCACGATGATCGCGGGCCGTACGCTCCAGGGCTTCGCGATGGGCGCGATACCCCTCGGCATCGGTCTGATGCGGGACATGCTGCCCCGCGAGAAGCTCGGCTCCGCGATGGCCCTGATGAGTTCCTCGATCGGCGTCGGCGGCGGCCTCGCGCTGCCCCTCGCGGCCCTGATCGCCCAACACGCCGACTGGCACGCCCTGTTCTACGGCGCCGCCGGCCTCGGTGTCCTCGCCATCGCCCTCACCCTTCTCGTCGTACCGGAGTCCCCGATGCGGGCGGAGGGCACCTTCGACGTGCTGGGCGCGATCGGCCTCACCGCCGGCCTCGTCCTCTTCCTCCTGCCGATCACCAAGGGCAGCGACTGGGGCTGGACCTCCGCGACCACGCTCGGCCTGTTCGCCGCGGCGGCCGTCGTCCTCGTCCTGTGGGGCGTCATGGAGCTGCGGCTGAAGGCCCCGCTGGTCGACCTGCGCACCACGGCCCGCCCGGCGGTCCTCTTCACCAACCTCGCCTCGATCATGGTCGGCGTCTCCTTCTACGTCGTCTCCCTCGTCCTGCCGCAGCTGCTCCAGCTCCCCCGGGCCACCGGCTACGGCCTCGGCCAGTCGATGGTCTCCGCGGGCCTGCTGGTGGCGCCGCTCGGCCTGACGATGATGTTCACCGCGCCGGTCTACGCCCGGCTGTCGGCGAAGTACGGCCCCAAGGTGACCCTGATCATCGGCATGGTGATCATCGGCATCGGCTACGGCGCCGGGCTCGGACTGATGAGCGCCCCCTGGCAGAGCCTGGTCATCGCGGTGATCCTGGGCGCCGGTATCGGCCTCGCCTACTCCTCGCTGCCCGCGCTGATCGTCGGCGCGGTCCCGGCCTCGGAGACCGGCGCCGCCAACGGCCTCAACACCCTGATGCGGTCCATCGGTACGTCGGTGTCGAGCGCCGTGATCGGCATGGTCCTCGCCAACACCGCGGACCACGTCGGCGGCGTCGCGCTCCCGACGATGCACGGCTTCCGCATCTCCTTCCTCCTCGCCACCGGTGCGGTCGCCGTGGGCCTGCTCATGGCGCTCTTCCTCCCCGGGCGTCGCCCGGCGACCGGCCCGCAGCTGATCGCCAGCAGCGAAGAGGACGCCGCGCTGGAGCGCGCGGCCGAGATCCTCGGCGGCTTCCGCGGGCGGGTGCTGGACGCCCGGGGCGTGCCGGTCGCCCGCGCCAACGTCACGCTGATCGACCCGCGCGGACGCCAGGCGGGGGCCACCCTGTCCTCGGCGGACGGCAGTTACGTGCTCGCGGTACCGGCGCGGGGTGCGTACGTGCTCGCCGCGCGGGCCACCGGGCACGGGCCGCTCGCCTCGTCGGCGACGCACGCGGGGGACGAGACCCCGGTCGACGTGGACCTGTCACTGCCCGGCGAGACCGTCGACGCGTAGCCCTCCACGGGGCGATCCCGCGTACCGCCCGCCTCCCTACCCCCTGTCGATCCGTCGGCCGGGGGTACGGCAGCATGGGGCGCCCACCCGTTCGTACGACCGAAAGGCCCCCCATGGCTGCGGCCCCCGCCCCCGAGACCCTGGCCGCGTTCGAGGCCGCGAAGGGGTTCATGCCGGCCGGTGAGGGGCTCGCGCTGTACGGGGCCGCCGTGGAGGCCGGACGGCTCGGGCTCCCGCTGCTCGAAGTCGGCACGTACTGCGGGCGCTCGACGCTGCTGCTCGCCGACGCGGCCCGCCGGGCCGGGGTCACCGCCCTCACCGTCGACCACCACCGCGGCAGCGAGGAGCAGCAGCCGGGGTGGGAGTACCACGACCCGGAGACGGTCGATCCGGAGCTGGGGCTGATGGACACGCTGCCCGCCTTCCGCAGGACCCTGCACCGGGCGGGCCTGGAGGAGCACGTGGTGGCCCTCGTCGGACGGTCGCCGCAGGTCGCCCGGGTCTGGGGCAGCCCGCTCGGACTCGTCTTCATCGACGGGGGCCACACCGACGAGCACGCGAACGCCGACTACGAGGGCTGGGCGCCGCATGTCGCCGACGGCGGACTGCTCGTCATCCACGACGTGTTCCCGCACCCCGAGGACGAGTTCACCGGCCAGGCCCCCTACCGCGTCTACCTGCGGGCGCTGGCGTCCGGCGCGTTCACCGAGGTGTCGGCGACGGAGTCGCTGCGCGTGCTGCGGCGGACCGGCGCCGGTCTCTGAGGCCCCGGAAGGCGCCCGCTAGGCTGGCCTCCGTGTCGTACGCAGGTCCGGACTTCGATCCCCGCCCGCCCCGCCGTCTCCGCCGGGGGCCGCTGACCGTGGCGCTGGCCGCGCTGGTGCCGGGGGCGCTGCTCGGGTGGCTGGTCTACGAGACGGTGGGCGGCCCCGAGCACGGGGGCGGCGGCCGGGCCGGGGGCGCGGCCTCGGCGTCGAGCGGGCGGTCCACCTCCGCCGCCGACGACGGGAAGGCGCCGAGCGCCTCCTCCAACGCCCGCCCCCTGAAGGGCAGGGTCGTCGTCATCGACCCGGGGCACAACCCGGACAACTTCCGGCACACGGCCGAGATCAACCGCAAGGTGGACATCGGGACGAACCGCAAGGAGTGCGACACGACGGGGACGGCCACCAACTCCGGTTACGCGGAAGCCGAGTTCACGCTCGACGTGTCGCACCGGCTGAAGGCGCTGCTCCAGAAGGAGGGCGCCACGGTGAAGTTGACCCACGACAGCGGCTCCCCGACGTGGGGCCCCTGCGTCGACCGGCGGGCGCAGATCGGCAACGCCGCGCACGCGGACGCCGCGATCTCCATCCACGCGGACGGAGCGTCCGTGGGCGACCGGGGCTTCCATGTGATCCTGCCGGGCTCCGTGCACGCGGGCGGCGCGGACACCCGCGCGATCGTGGCCCCCTCGCGCGCCCTCGGTGAGCGCGTCGCGGACGGCTACCTCCGCGCCACCGGCGAGCCGCGGTCCAACTACCTCGGCGGCGGCACCGGTCTCGTCACGCGTAAGGACCTGGGCGGTCTCAATCTGTCAACGGTTCCCAAGGTGTTCATCGAGTGCGGCAACATGCGCGATAGCAAGGACGCGGCACTGCTGACCAGCGGCGCCTGGCGGCAGAAGGCGGCGCAGGGGATCTCTGAGGGAATCGTGAGTTTCCTGCGTGGGTAGGGCTTTGCGGACGGATCCGGGCGGACATCCCAATCGTCCGGACGATAGTGTCGTCCGTACCGTGAGGTGCCTCCCCCGCGCTGCACAGCGACGCCTCCACCGACTCCGAGACGACCTGCGAAGGACCTGAAGTGAATATCCGCTCGCTCACTCGAGGCGACGGCGTGGTGATCGGAGCAGCGGTGTTGCTGTTCATCGCGTCGTTCCTCAAGCTCTACTCCGTTTCCGGGTTCAACGTGGACCAGACCGCGTGGACCGACCTCGGCAATGGTCTCGGCACTTACATGGGCGGGGTCATCGGTGCCGCTCTGATCGTCGTCAACCGCCTGCTGCCGCAGCCGCGCAAGGTCCTCGGGCTGGACCTCGGGACGGTCGGGGTCGCGTTCACCGTCCTCGTCGCCTGGACCCAGTTCTGGTCGCTGGTCGACGTCCCGGACGGTGCCGACGCCGCCGCCGGTCTGATCCTCGGCTTCATCGCGGCCCTCGTGCTGGCCGCCGCCGCCGTCGCCTCGCCGCTCGTCCCGGCGCTCCAGGGCGCTCTCCTGCCGGCGCCCAAGCCGGTCGCCCCCGCGCCCTACGGGGCCCAGCCGCCCGGTGGTTACGGCTACCCGGGCGCCGGCGCGGGTGCCGGTGCTCCGCAGCCGTCGTACGGTACGCCGCCCCCGCCGCAGCAGCAGGGGCAGCCGTTCGGACAGCCGCAGCCGCAGCAGGCGGCGGCGCCGGCCGGGGAGTTCTCGCCGTTCTGGTTCGCGGTGCCGGTGCCCCGGCCGCTCTTCGGGGAGGACGGTTCGCCGCCCCCGATCGCCGAACTCGCCCCGGGTACCTGGTACCTGGCTGTCGAGCAGCGCGGCGGCGCCCTGGTCGCGCAGACGCAGGACGGCCGGCGCGGCGTGCTCCAGGACACCTCGGGGATCCAGCGCGGCTGACCCCCGGACGCGACTCGCCCACGGCCTCTCGCCCTTCCGGGCGGGGGGCCGTTGTCGTACAGTCCGGCAAGTACTGACGTACCGTCAGTTCCCTTACTGGGGAGGGCGCATGCGGCTCGGTCTCGCACTCGGGTACTGGGGCCGCGGCCCCGCCGCGGACCACGTGCCGCTGGCGCTGGAGGCGGAGCGGCTCGGGTACGACTCCGTGTGGACCGCCGAGTCGTGGGGGTCCGACGCCTTCACCCCGCTGACCTGGATCGCGGCGCGGACGTCAACGATCAAGCTGGGTACGGCCGTCGCGCAGATGGCGGCCCGCTCCCCCACCACCACGGCGATGCACGCGCTCACGCTCGACCATCTCTCCGGCGGCCGTGTGCTGCTGGGGCTCGGGCTCTCCGGACCGCAGGTCGTGGAGGGCTGGTACGGGCGGCCGTTCCCCAAGTCGCCGCTGACCGCGACCCGGGAGTACGTGGACGTGGTGCGGCAGGTGCTGCGGCGGGAGGCGCCGGTCGAGTTGGACGGGCGGTTCCACTCCCATCCCTACCGGGGTGCGGACGGGACGGGGCTGGGCAGGGCGCTGAAGCCGATCACGCATCCGCTGCGGGCCGGGCTGCCCGTGCTGCTGGGCGCGGAGGGGCCGAAGAACGTGGCGCAGACGGCCGAGATCGCGGACGGCTGGCTGCCGTTGTACTGGTCGCCGAGCCGGCCGGAGGTGTACGGGACGACCACCTTCCGCGAGGGTTTCGTCGTCGCGCCCATGGCGCGGGTGAAGGTCTGCGACGACGTCGCCGAAGGCCTGCTCCCGGTGAAGGCGATGCTCGGCTTCTACATCGGCGGGATGGGGCACGCGGCCCGCAACTTCCACGCCGACCTGATGGCGCGCATGGGGTACGAGGAAGAGGCCCGGCGGATACAGGAGTTGTTCCTCGCGGGACGCCGGGAGGAGGCCGTGCTCGCCGTGCCGGACGCGTTCGCCGACGAGATCTCGCTCGTCGGACCGCGTGAACGGATCGCGGAGCGGCTGGAGTTGTGGCGCGAGGGCCCGGTGACGGATCTCCTGGCCCTCGCGCCCGACCCGCACACGCTGCGCGTGCTGGCGGAGCTCAACTCATAGGCTTACGGGGTTGGTTCACCCTCCGCTGAGCTGGCCGGCGGACGGCACCTTGTTTTTCACCTCGGCGCCGGCGCTCTTGCCGGCCTCCTTGACCTTGTTGATGACGTCGTCGAAGGAACCGGCCGTCTTGTCCGTCGAGTCGCCCTTGCGCAGCTTGGACGGCAGGCTCTTGAGGGAGTTGATGCCCGCGGTGAGCGGGGCGAGCGCCTTGGAGAGCGTGGGGTCGGCCTTGGCGTTCTTGGTGGCGGCCTTGAGCCGGTTGTACGCGAACGCGCCGGCGAGGGCCGCCTTGACGAGCGCGAACTTGCGCCCGTGGGCGCCCTTCTTGAACTTGCCCGCCTTCCAGGGCTTCACGATCCACTCGTAGGTGGCGCCGGCCGCGAGACCCGCGTTCGCGACGAAGCGGGTCTTGGCGAACTTCTGCTTCTCGACAGAGGTGCTGGGACTGGGGGTGGCCGCGGCGGCGACGGCCGCTTCGGTCGCCGCCGCGGACGTCACGGTGTCCTGTCTGGCGCCGTTACGGGTCGCGCCGCCGCAGGCGGTGGCGCCGGCGACGAGGGCGCAGCAGAGGGTGAGCGCCACGAAGAGGCGCCGTATCGGTACGGGCACGGGGGTCCTCCGGGGTGTGCTCCCGAGCGGTTTCTCTCTCCTCGGGAGCGTGACCCGGACCGGGCTCCCGCGCCACCGGAGAGGCCCCGTGCGGGTGCCCGGTCCGGGAAGAGCCGTCTGGTTGCGGGTACGGCCTGGCCGCCGTGGTCTACCTCCGTCGGCCACGCCGTCGCCAACCGGATGCACCGCTACTGGAAGAACCGGCGGCACCGGTTGGACCGGTGCCGGACCACCGCTGGGGCGACCGGCCGGGCGACCGGCCCTAGCCGCAGCAGTCCGGGTCCAGTCCCCTCGGCAGGTACTCGCCGCCGAAGACCGCGCAGGTCGCGTCGTGGGGGGGGGGGGGGGGGCGGGGCGGGGGGCCCCCCCACCCCCACGCCGAGGTGGGTGGAGGGGGGGGCGAGC